>NZ_JBQEQR010000079.1:0-421839 GCF_052037695.1 Vibrio sp. WZ-1
ATAGGTATAGACATCGTTATTTGTTTTCGCGACCAGTAAACCACCGATACCACCTAGCGCTGACTTGTCCCAAGCGTATTCTTGAACTACCTCCCCTTGAGCATTACGTTGTTGAAGCTCAACTAACCCATAACGAACAAACTGCTTCTCCTCGACCAGCGCTTTGTCTTTGTACAACTGGTATTGAGCCAACATATGGTCATGCGCGTAAGCAAATTGCTCACGATATTGAACGTTATCGCGCGTAAAGTTCAGCGTTGTTAATCGGTTTTCTGCATCGTACTTCGCTTCAAAAGGCACGCCATCAGCTAAAACACCTTTGGTAGGGTTACCGTCTTTGTCATAAACAAACGCGTTGGTCTCCCCATTCCACTCAGTAATCTGATTGAGCTCGTTATATCGAGCTGAGGCTGCCTGCTTAGGTAATATCCAAGCTGGCGTTCCCGTTTGCTCTGCCAATTGTCCCGCTTCATCAAATCGATATTGATAGTCAACCAGCGTGGTATCTTTACTCTTGTAAGTGATAGCACTCAAGTCACCCAACTCATCCAGCGTCATCTTTCTGGTAATGCCATTGGGTAAAATGACACTCGTAGAAAAGGCTAATGGTGAATGGTCATAGTGATAAGTAAATCGTTGCCCTAGCGCATTAATCTCAACCACTCGCCCTAATTCATCGTACTGATAAGCGGTATTTAATGTCTCACCAAGATACAGCTCAGATAACAGATCGAGACGGTTATACTGCAAGCGTATGGTGTCGCTGTCTCTTGGTCCATCAATTTCAGAAAGACGTCCATTTTTCTCATATTGGTAACGGGTAAATCCAATGGCATCTTTTACTTCGCTAAGCAGACCGAGCTCGTTGTAGCTGTATTCAACGCTTGGTGTTTCGTCACTGTAGTCAATCTTATAGAGTTGTTGTTTCTTATTGAAATGGAAGGTTTTCGTGATGCCCCTAGCATTCGTTACTTGCTTTATTCGCCCTTTATTGTATTTGTATTTTAAAACACTGCCATCGGGATAGATTTTCTTACTTAGCGCACCTGAGGTCGTGTATTCAAAAGATGTTTGGTTTTGATGTTGATCCGTCAATGAAGTGATCTGACCGCTTTTGGAGCGACCAATTTTGATACGTCCTTTTGCTGGGTTGATCACTTCCGTCAGTTGCTTTTGGGCATCATATCGATATTGGTAATCCCGACCGCCTGGTAATGTTTCTTTTTCGAGGACACGAGGACAACTGCCGAACTGTCGCTGGGTCGTTCGATTCGCAGCATCTCGGATCTGAATTAGGGTGTTGATCTTGTTGTATTGAAAATGCGTTTCGTAATCTGAAGCATCTTTGTTCGAGATCACTCGCCCTATCTCATCATATTCGTAACGACTGACGATCTCCGAACCAACGCGTATAGACGTAACTCGCCCTTTGTCATCGCGATCCAGTGCCGTTGTTACGCCATTCGCGTCTGTAGTCGAAATCAAGTTACCGTTTGAATCATAACCATACCCCGTACTTAACCCATCCACATCGGTGTACTGGATAACACGGTGCTTATCATCGTAGGTAAATCGTTCATCGCCAAATGGACTGGAGATCCGAACCATATCGAGCCCATTGTCCGCATAAGTCAATTGCGTTGAGTGCCCAAGTGAATCAACCTTTCGCGAGAGCTGACCAGTTTTAGTCCACGAGTACTCGACCTTTTGTCCAAAAGGGTCCGTTACCGATTTAAGCTTGTTGTTGCTGTAGTATTTATAAGCAACACTGGCACCATCTGGATAAGTAATTTTTGAAATTTCACCACTACGACCGTTTGGCACCACAAATTCATAAACTGTTTTCGGGGTTTTACTGTGCGAGTTGTTTTTTGAGCTGCCGTATTCTTGATAATGATCAGCATCTACATACCAAGACTTTTTGTGGTAACCATCGAAATAATATTCCTCTTTCCCTCCAGTCGGCAAGGTTACTGTAATTCGGTAGTTTTCCCACATCGCAGTACCCGGAGCATTGTAGGCATTAAAGTTGTTTTTTATACCGTCAGCAGGCTCTATATTGAACTGTGTTGTGCCTTTAGCGTCAGTCAACGACGTAACCAAGTGGTCTTCGCCATAGGTGAGGGCCGCGCGATAGCCTTCCATGTCAGTCAGAGCAACTAAATTACGTGCTTCATCATATTCAAATAACGCATAACGACCGAAAGGGTCATCGACTCTTTCAATCAAACCCAATGAGTTGTAATGCAAGTGAGTAACACGCCCCAATGCATCCGTTACATGCGTCATCTTGGCATTTTCATCGTAACCAAACGACACTTGATGACCAGCGTTATCTACTTCCGCAAGCAAAAAGTTTTGCAGCGCTTTCGTGCCTTCAGGTACACCATAGATTCGTTGTGAGCCATCCGCATAAGTGAGTGACCATTTCCCGTGTTCATCATGAGTTAACGATGTCGATGAATAGCGGTCTGATTGGTATTCTCCTTTGCTGTTTTGTACAAATACACTTTCACTACCATCCGTTTCAAAAATGGTAACGGCACCACCGGGGTCAACAACTAAATAAGACGAGTAATTGAACATCCATCGATGTCCAAAGGGCTCATTTTGTGCGAGCACACTTTGCGTATTGTAACTCAGCTTTATCTCAACCCCCGGACCGATAGTGTTGTCATACCATAATGGCGTGTCTGTCATATAGAGGTTGAGGTTAACCATGTTGACAGACCAAGTAGGCGCGCCTCTGCCACGACAGCTTTTGTCTGCGTTACTGCCTTCCTTATTAGGAGCGTTATCATCAGGCTCTGAACCAGGTTCCCCTCCCTCACTCGGAGGACGCTGGATACCACAGCATCCCCCATGGGTCGATTTTGCGTCTTCAAGAGACAGTAATGTCCCCACTTGTGGTGTCGATATTTGGGACAATAAGATAACGTTACCTTGCCACTCCTTCTCTAGCTGCTCTGCTGAGAATTGGAAGCGTCGATTCATCTGCGGATCTACAATATGAAACTGCCCGGCTTCAACTCTCTCAAGCACCCAGTAATGCCCTTTGCCACCAGTGCTAGCTCGGCTAATTTGCAAGATAGCTGGCTCTGATAGCTCAGCTAACTCAGCAACAGTGGCTTTAACCGCTAGCGCATGATATCCATATTGGACAGCCAACTGCGTCAACTCTTCTATATTGAAGCCTTCTGCCTCATTAGCTGGCACATAAGCAAGCACCTTTTCAGACTCATTAAAATGCCCGTCACGATTGAGTAAGTAGGCAAGAGCACGGGTTCCACAGTCCAACAGACCGCCGGCATCTTGCTCAAGCAAAGATAACTTTCGAAGCCAAATGGAGGCATAGGTTCTTAAACGCCAGTCAGGGGCTTGCGTCGCAACATCAGCAAACAAGTTTTTTGCTTCTTCTGGGTTATTTTCCATTAGCCGAAGTACAGCCAAGCGGCTCTTCGCTTTGGCAACCATTTGCTGAGCCCCGGAATAGTCAGAATCTTGATTTGCTTGAATGACCTCATTAAACAGCTGGCTTGCTGTTGAATATTGCCCCGTAAAGCGCGCATTACATGCCATATGTAACGTTGCTTCCGACGCCCAAGCACTATTGGGATATTGTTTCCTAAAAACATCAAACTCAGACGATGCCGACGCATACTGGTGTTTGTTCCAATTCTGTATAGCTTGCCCAAAAGCTAAACGCTCTTCCTCATCATCATTACTTATTAGATCCATGAGATGAAAGGAATTTGGGTCGACTTTATCCTCAACAGGGTAAGTGGGAGATAAGACGCCACCTAGCTGTCCAGCCTCACTCAATTGTTGATGCGTTGGAGGCGTGGATAAGTCCATTTCTGTTAACGCAGGAGAAACTAACCTTGTGTCTAATGTCTGAGTCTCACTCCCACAGCCAACTAGACCGACTGAAATTGCTAACCCCAGCGCACTGATGCGGTAACTGTTCATTCCTAATACCCTATTCATTCGTTTTTGTTTTAATAATGTTCAATTCAGACAGCTTCATATCAAACTCACCTGTCGCCACGTTCTCTACCCACAACCCGCGGTAACGACTGAAATCGTAATACGCCAACAGCTCCGCCTCACCCGCTTGAGGTGGTGTCAACATGTAACTCTGTACATCAGCGTTATTGCTTGTTTACCTGAAGGGATGAAAACCATGTAGGCAAAGGCTTTCTTAAACTTCTGCTACATCAAAACCTTGTAAGTTCCAGCCCTGTGCGTACTCATACGCATCATCAATACCATCGCCATCTGAATTACATGGGTCACTTAGATAACATCCCGATTTGCCCCCCAGTTCAACACCATCCGACAAACCGTCTCCGTCAGAGTCTGCATTATTAGGGTCACTACATATCGATAACTCAACGTGATCAGGAAATTGATCTTCATCGCTATCGAGAGGAACGAGCTTCTTTATATTCGAAGTGAATTTTTGACCGTATTTGTTGCAAGCCACAACTTGAATAAAAAGTGAGGATACATTTGAAGATAAATCTAAAGACACAGAACCTGAATGCTCAAAGCTATTGTATAATAAAGGGGACAGGTCTTTTGATATATATAGATCATAAATAAAATCTGATTTATAGTTTTCAACACCAAATGTTATGACTGTATCGCTATGATTTTGAACAGGTTCAAAAAACAAATATAAATCAATATTATTGTATTTATTTTCTGTGTTGTTTTTAGATACTGAAGTTACGTTTGATGAGTTATCATGCACATAGAATACTGTTTTATCATTTGCAGAGTTGTTAAACTGGCTACTGGCTAAGCGCCCCATATCATCATAGCTAAATTGAATTGCATGTACTGGATTCAGAATGTTTATTGTTAAAATTACCAAAGCGAATCCAATAAACATTATGCAATCCTTTAAAATCATTAATAGATGTAGAAATATTAAACTCTGCTTTGAGAAAAATAGTCATTTTGGTATAGCACCCCCGACTATATACAATAATATTCATTAGTGGAAATAACGTTAATTCATACCATCATAAACATAACTTATACCATTATAGAATCATGTATATTAAACGTTAGCTTTAATAAAAGGTAATTGGAGTTTATAGAAATGCTATTGTGACTATTATGGTCTTCTTGCTCGCTGACCATGTGTGACAATATAAGAGTAACTCTGTGGTAGCCCGATAAAATCAAAAGAGTTCCATATCAGTAATTCAGTTAAATAGGTAGAAAATTCAGGAAAAATTAATAATTTCGAAGATTTATGTAAAGCGGTTAAAAGAGGTAAGTAAGCAAAAGTATGGAAGGCGTTAGTTAAAAAGAGTTCATGAGGTGATAAATATTACTCTCTTACAAAAAACTCCGAAAAACACTGTAGTTTTTCGGAGTTTTTAATTGGTACCAGAGTGGCGGAGGTAAAATTCTCCTAAGAGAACCTAGGGACTATTTTACCAGCTTTGCTCTACTCCCAATCAAGAATAACCTTGCCTGACATGCCACTGCGCATTACGTCGAAACCTTCTTGGAAGTCATCAATCTTGTAGTGGTGCGTGATGATTGGTGATAGATCCAAACCAGATTGGATTAATGAAGCCATCTTGTACCAGGTTTCGAACATTTCGCGGCCATAGATACCTTTGATAACCAAGCCCTTGAAGATAACTTGGTTCCAGTCGATACCCATGTCTGATGGTGGAATACCTAGTAGTGCAATGCGACCACCGTGGTTCATTGTTGTTAGCATTGAATTGAATGCCGCTGGGTTACCAGACATTTCTAGACCTACGTCGAAGCCCTCTGTCATGCCTAGCTCAGACATTACGTCTTCTAGCTTCTCTTCAGCAACGTTGACTGCGCGAGTTACGCCCATCTTACGAGCAAGCTCTAGACGGTATTCGTTTACGTCTGTGATAACCACATGGCGAGCACCCACGTGTTTCGCTACTGCTGCTGCCATGATGCCGATTGGACCAGCACCAGTAATAAGCACGTCTTCACCTACTAGGTCGAAAGAAAGCGCAGTGTGCACTGCGTTACCAAAAGGGTCAAATATAGACGCTAGATCGTCAGAGATGCCTTCAGGGATCTTGAACGCGTTGAACGCTGGGATCACTAGATATTCTGCGAATGCACCTTCACGGTTTACACCAACACCGATCGTGTTGCGACATAGGTGAGTACGACCGCCGCGACAGTTACGACAGTGACCACACGTGATATGACCTTCGCCAGATACGCGGTCGCCGATTTCAAAGCCACGAACTTCTTGACCAATCGCAACGACTTCGCCCACGTATTCGTGACCGACAACCATAGGTACTGGAATTGTCTTTTGTGACCATTCGTCCCAGTTGTAGATGTGTACGTCTGTACCACAGATAGCGGTTTTCTTAATTTTGATCAGAATGTCGTTATGACCCACTTCTGGTTTCTCAACCTGAGTCATCCAGATGCCTTCTTCAGGCTTTAGCTTTGATAGTGCTTTAATTTTCATAGTATTCACCAAATATTGCCCCGCTCTATGCGTGACAAAAAATCTTCTATCAATCGTGTTTAAAAAAGAAATAAAGGCTTTGCCCATGAGCCGACTCCGAAGAGTTGGGAAAGCCTTTTGTTTTTAAACTCTAGCTCTTTCCCCTTCTCTTTTTAATTCCTCCCCTCTGCGTTAGGAGGGGGCTGGGAAGGGGAAACGAAACTTAGATGATGCCCATGTCCTTACCAACTTGGATGAACGCGTCGATTGCACGGTCTAATTGCTCACGAGAGTGCGCCGCAGACATTTGAGTACGGATACGCGCTTGACCTTTTGGTACAACAGGGAATGAGAAGCCGATTACGTAAATGCCTTTCTCTAGAGCGCGCTCTGCGAATTCTGCTGCTACTTTTGCGTCGCCAAGCATGATTGGAATGATTGCGTGGTCAGCACCACCCATAGTAAAGCCAGCACCTTCCATACGAGCGCGGAAGTGTGCCGCGTTTTCCCATAGACGATCACGTAGATCACCACTTTCTTCTAGTAGGTCTAGAACGCGGATAGATGCGTTTACGATAGCAGGAGCAACTGAGTTAGAGAATAGGTATGGGCGAGAACGCTGACGTAGCCAGTCAATCACTTCCGCTTTGCCAGATGTGTAACCGCCTGATGCGCCGCCCATCGCTTTACCTAGCGTACCAGTGATGATGTCGATACGGTCAACCACGTTGTGGTATTCGTGTGTACCTGCGCCTGTTTTACCCATAAAGCCTACAGCATGTGAGTCATCAACCATGGTCAATGCGCCGTACTTCTCTGCTAGGTCACAGATAGCAGGAAGATTTGCCACTACACCGTCCATTGAGAACACGCCGTCAGTTACGATAAGAATGTGGCGAGCACCCGCTTCTTTCGCTGCGATCAGTTGTTGCTCTAGCTCTTCCATGTTGTTGTTTGAGTAGCGGAAACGCATCGCTTTACATAGACGAACACCGTCGATGATTGACGCGTGGTTTAGTGCGTCAGAGATGATTGCGTCTTCTTTGCCTAAGATAGTTTCAAATAGGCCCGCGTTTGCGTCGAAACATGATGTGTAAAGAATCGTGTCTTCTTTACCTAGGAACTTAGAAAGCTTCTGCTCAAGCTCCTTGTGGATGTCTTGAGTACCACAGATGAAACGTACTGAAGCCATACCAAAACCATGCTCGTCCATGCCTGCTTTACCCGCTTCGATAAGCGCTGGGTGGTTAGCAAGACCAAGGTAGTTGTTCGCACAAAAGTTTAGTACTTCTTCACCAGTAGAGATTTTAACAGCCGCTTGCTGTTGAGACGTGATGATACGCTCTGCTTTGTAAAGACCTTCCGCCTTCACTTCTTCAATTTGCTGTTCAATCTGTTGGTAAAATGCAGAAGACATTCGCAATTCCTTCCTGTTTATAGTGTCGAGTTTTTACTCGATTAGAATAAGGTTGAGCCTTTATGTGACAGGAGTCACAGCCGATTACTCATCAATTAAGTGTAGTGTAATTCAAGGAAGGAAAAACGATTATCCCTCAAGATGGAAAAGCATTAATGAACTCAGGGCACGAATCCAATTAATACTTTTCTATGAGGTTGTAATGAAAGGAATTATAGCCAAGTTGGCTTAGCTAAAAGTGCTTCAAACTCCTTTGCTGGCAGTGGTCGGCTATAGTGGAAACCTTGCCCAAACTCACAGTTTAGGTTTTTCAAGTAATCTACGTGGCGCTGTTCTTCGATGCCTTCTGCGACGATCTTCAGATTCAGCGCTTTAGCCATTGCAATAATAACGTTAACGAGTTCACGGTCAGATTCATTCTCAAACATGTTCTGCAAAAAACTACGATCGATCTTGAGGCGATCAAACGGGAATTTCTGCAAGTAACTTAACGCAGAATAACCGGTACCAAAGTCATCCATGGTGAGCTTCGCACCTAGTACTCGTAAGTTGTCTAGCATCACCACAAGTTCATTACTGTGGTTGAATAAAAGACTTTCTGTGACTTCAACATCAAACAGCTCAGCTGGCAGCCCCGACTCTTCAAGGTGAAGTTTGATTTGTTCAAAGAGGCGATCACAGTATCTAAACTGCACACTAGAGAAGTTGACCGACACGAACAAAGGCGAGTCCGCCTGCCACTTCGCGGCTTGGTGACACGCTTGGCGAATCGCAAAGTCACCCAGCTGGTGAATCAAACCATTCTTTTCTGCGATTGAGATAAACTCTTCTGGATTTACAAAGCCAAACTTCTCATCATTCCAACGCATCAAAGCTTCTGCGCCAACGATGACACCACTATTTAAATCGATGATAGGTTGGTAATACAGATCTAGAAGATCATGAGAAATCGCATGACGAAGACGGCTTTCTAACTCCAGGAATCGCTGCAAATCTTGGTTCATGTTGTGGCCATAGAAGCAGAATGCATTTCGGCCATCTTGCTTAACGCGGTACATAGCCATGTCCGCACAAGCTAATAGTTGCTCTGCGTTGTCGCTGTCTTCAGGGAACACCGACATACCGACACTCGCCGATAGGAAAAATTCGTGGTTTTGCCAAACGAACGGTTCATTGAATACAGACAATATTGTCGTCGCAAAGCGTTTAGCACTGTCGGTATCTTGCAAATCGGGTATAACGAGTAGGAACTCATCTCCGCCAATACGCGCCAACAAATCTGTTTTTCGCACCGCGTTGTGCAATCGTTCTGCCGCTAGTTTTAATACTTCATCACCAACAAAATGCCCCATCGAATCATTAATTTGCTTGAAGTGGTCGAGATCGATAAACATCACTAACACATTGGAGTCTATTCGCTCCGCGCGCGACAATTCCAAATCCAAACGTTCAGAGCCATAAACACGATTTGGTAAGCCAGTCAGAGCATCATGCTTTGCTTGGTAAGCCAATTCCATCTCTGACGATTTACGACGTTCAATTTCATTGGTTAATCGCTGGTTTTGTTGGGACAAGAATTCTTTGCGTTTCTTCTCTTCTTCCAGTTTGATTTTCAGTTCGACGCGAGTGTTGTTCAAGGTGAACGCATACAGCAATCCAATCACAATTAGGACTGCGAGAATACTCAATCCAGTAATGAAAATTCGCGAAGTATAGATATCGCGTTCACTTAACGACTCAAACCATGCCATCAGTTCAAAGTGGTGACGCTCTATCGGCACTTCAAAGTAAATCTTCTGCTTTAGTGCCTGGGAAAGTGCATCAGGATCGCTGATATTTTCTTGCTCCAGTTTACGACTAATCGAATCCCAAACTTCCATTTCAACGTCATTGATTTTTAGAATCATTCGACTGTAACTGTCTTCGTGCTCCTGATCGGTCAATTGGGAAATCACCACTTCTTTGTTGATGTCTGCAATCAGATAGCCGACGGGTTTACCAGAAAGCATGACCTGCTTGACGATTTGAATCTGCACTTTGCCGTCTTCACGAACCGCCCTCACCTCTTCGGAGTGGCCGTGATCATTGAGTAAACTGGACGTATCGACACTACGACCAGAGTTTTTTCCTGTCGTGGCGATGGTTATCCCATCCAAGCCGATGAGCGTCAGCTGTTTATAGATAACTTGATTGTTGATGATTTTAGTGTCGGATTTTTCTCGCAGCTTTCGCTTTAGATTGATCAAACTTGCGCCTAAACCGTACTCCATCGACATACCTGATGCTAGGTTGGCAAAAAAGGTTTGTACTGTTTTATCTGTCGATAAATGGTCTATGTCTTCGCTGGCAATCGTAAATAAATTATCAAGAGTACCGGCATAACTTTTCACCTTTAGATCCAGCTCTCGGTGCTGAGAGTCCTTTAATTTGTGTTGACCTAAACTTGTTACCGTAATAATCATAGCCAAGTAGAGCGACACTAAGATCGCACTAATTGTGATGATCTTCTTGCTTGATATTTTTTTTACAGACTTTCTCATATATCTTTCTTACTATCTTCTAAGAAGTAGTCATTATAGAAATAGTAAATAGATGGGTAATATTTCTCTACCAAGGCTTGGTATGTCCCATCTTGCTTAATTGAATTCAAATATTGGTTAAACGCGGCTCTTAATTCAGGAGAATCCTTGCGGAAGGCAACCGCCATTTTTTGGTTTTCTGATATAGGGCCAATGACTTTGATTTCTCCCGGCCATTTTTCTAATGCAATCAGTGTATCTGCAACATCCAGCAATGTGCTTTCAGCATCATTTTTCATAATTGCTGGTACCATTTCATTCAATCGACGTTGACCATCAGGCAAAATAACCTTGGCCCCTGTATCGTAGAGATTATAGAGGTTTGGATCCAAACATGAATGCTCCATTGCTAGCACTTCACGTCCGTTGATGAGCGCTTTTACTTTCTTGATATCATTTTCGACTAACCCAGTTGGCGTAATCGGCGTTAAGTCGGAATCCGTTCGCGCCACGAGCCATACTGCGGAAGGGAAATAGTCATTTGAAAAATCAATCACCTCTTTACGCCAATCAAGAATGGTAACGCCATTAGCAATAAGGTCACCTTGGATCGGCATTTTGTCTCCGACTAGCAATTGTGCGTCTCTGTACTCAACTTGTTGACCTGTCAGCCTACCAACCATATTGCTCCATTGCGCAGGGACATATTGGTAGCGAACTCCAATAGACTTAGCAAAACCTTTAACTATATCTACATCAAGGCCTGTTAAAGTTTGCATTTCCCCTTGGTCAATATAAGAGACAAAATTTGCGTAAGGCACACCGATATGACGTAAAACACCACTGTCTTTAATATCTTGCAAGTCACCAGCAGAGGCTTGAGCCGATAGCAATGTCACGACACCAATGGCAAGAGTGGTCATAGTTTGCTTAATAGTTTTCACTGACATGGTTAGTCCCTCTCTTTCATAAAGCGCCCAATTAAGGACGCTTTGATGCACAACAACAGCGTTAGAACGAGTAGTACAACTCTGAAATTGCCTTAACCAAACCTTCTACGTCTCTCTCATCATGGAATAAATGAGTCGAGATACGCAATGCGTGTGTGTCGAACGAATCATCCTTGTACAATTTGAAGCTTGTCGTACGAATAATGTAGCCATAATCTTCACGGAGACGATCACGGAACAGAGTTAGTCGCTCCCCATCAGTGACATCATCAAATGGGTTAAAGGTCGTTAGGCCGCTCGTTAACCCTTCTACATTAGGCGAATATATTTGCGCCTCAGGCAGTGACTCACTAAGCATTATCTTGCATATCTCACTTAATTGTAGAATGCGTTCTTGAATAAGATCACGGCCGATTTCATCCCACATTTTACAACTGTCAGCAAGTGCTTGTTTTGCCGGGTAGTTATCGTTACCAATGTATTGCATTTGTAACTGCTTACCTAGGTAATCAGCATGAGAAAGAGACGAGTTAATCAACCACAATGGATTTTGACGATCACTCCAGTACTCGTTCAAACGGTTACCATTATCACGTACATACAAGATACCTGTAGCGCCTGGACCACACTGCCATTTATGACCAGATCCTGCATAGAAATCACAATCCATATCGTGAAAATCTAAATCGAGCATACCAACAGTGTGCGCACCATCGACTAAGGTCGGAATGCTGTATTGTTTTGCTAGAGAGCAAATGGCTTTTGCAGGAAGGGCAGTACCCGTTTTGTAAGTAATATGAGAGAAAACAATCAGACGAACGTTTTGATGTGCTTCAATCGCATCACGGAACGCTTGAATGTAGTCTTCTTCCGTCACGTTTTCTGTACCAGTGAAAACTGGAAGTTGAATTTCTACAACATCCACGCCGAAACGATGTTTTGCCACGTTCATCGGAGAAGTAGCCGCAACATGTTCATGGTGAGTGGTTAGGATGACATCACCTGGCTCGAAATGAAGACCGTTGATGATAGAACATAAACCATCAGTAGTATTACGACTCAGAATGATTTCGTCTGTATTTGCACCAAAGCCCGGCGCAACATCAGCTACCATTTCAGCAACATAAGGCCATGCGCCAAATTTGTTCTTCATGTCCCACGGGTATTTCGCAACAAGCTTGTTGTTATGCTCATATCCTTCTAGAACATGCCTTGGCATTGACCCCGTAGTACCGATATTCATGTAAGTCGTTCGCTTATCCAATACGAACTGCTTTTGAACTTTACGCCAAAAGCCTTTATTGTTCTTTTTACCTAGCCTATTCCAGTCGATATTCTGTCCTTTGGCTTGGACAGCACCCGAAAACGCGGAAGCACTGACACCAGCTACAACTGCACCAGTTGCGCCTTTTAAGAAATTGCGGCGGCTGCGATTAGTCTGAATAGATTCCTTGTCGCTCATCTTTTCGATCCTTGTCGTTAGTTTAGCCATGTTATTAATTTTAAATCCGTAACTATCTGTTACTAAACCATTATTACTCATCCTCAAATAGTTTAGATTTCTCAACTACTGTTAAGTGACTTTAGTTCCACTTTTCATGCCATCTGATGATATAAACAACAGTTCTTTGAGATGAACTTAAACAACAAAGGACAAATTTTAATACTCACTAAAACACTTAACTCTAATATAGATAGAAAATGAATTTATAATGAGGGAGTAATGAAAAAGATTAAGATGTAATATTTTCTTCATAATTTAGATAACAAAGTTAATATCAAGGTCTAATCCGTCAAATATGTAACAGAACAAACTGAATTCGGCAGTTCTATCATTCGTTTATTGAAAGAAAAGCAGCGAATGATTAAACGATGACTCTATATTAGGCTACAGTTGCTCCCTTGATTAATAAATAGAAAGCTAAGTGGGAAATAGAAGGATGAAAGCACTTAGGAAGCAAGTTAGGATCTATATAGCCAAGTAGCTTTCAAATGCTTGGGATATACCCAAGTAACCTTGAGATACTTGGGTATATGTAAAGACTAAACAGCTCGCAACGTGAATTTTTGTTGGTACCGAGATGGGGTAGCACTGGTTTCTAGGTAGCTATGATGGAGCATCAAAATAGACTGTACGATCTTAGTGCCAATACCTAACGAACCGCCCTCTGCTTCTTTCTCGATATAATTGACGAAGGTGAAGTGGATACGCGATTTATCTTCACTCAAATGGGCTTGGCAATACACTTCAGAATCTATTGGACTATGGCGCAGCGCATTTTCAAGCAAGTTAAGCACCAACCGCTCCAATAAACCTTTGTCACCCACGGTTTGGATCTCGTTATCGATATCCACTTTCAACACCACTTCTTTACGAGAAAACTGACTCTGCATCGTATCGGCGCACTCTGCCAACAAGGCTCCAAGATCCACTGGTCGATACTCGTAATTCGGCATAGGCGCTTCTTTTCGAGCGGTGCCCAACAAAGAATGCAATTGCGTTGACAGCTTCTCACAATTTCGGAAAGCAACATCAATCAAAGGATCAGAATCGGGATGCTGCAGACGCCACGTTTCCAAATAACCAAGTACGCTTGATAATGGCGTTTTCAAATCATGGCTAAGTTGCAATAAGCTTTGACGACGATGAGACGATTGATACTCCAACTGCAAAAACTGTTGCTGGATATGCTTCGCCATCAGCTGATAGGAATTTGCTATCGGTACTAATTCCGGAACTTGGCGGGTAAAATCGGGTTGCAGGCGGAAATCATGTTCTGCTTGTTGTTGAAGTTGATTGGTCACACGCTCAATCGGGTTCAATAAACTGCGTTTCACCAACACATAAGCCCCTAATGCAAAGCCTAAAATAGACACTAAAACTAACCCAGCGAGCGCGATATAAGGTGTGTCTACTTGGGCGTTGGCAATCGCATCATGTCTGGTACTTCCAATCACTACATAGAGGTAACCCACAGTTGAGCCGAGTTCTTCGATCGCTGCTACGGAAAACACTTTGTACTCGCCACGATTACGAGGATCTTCACCTAAGATGGGGAATGGTTCGTCATTCAAGAATCGTTTAATTGGGTTAAGATCCACCTTACCCATGATCTCTGCACCTTCTGGTGCTGCATGGGTAGTGATGTTGCCTTGGCTATCAAGAAAGTAGATTTCGAAATCCGGACCAATCAACATAAGGGTATGAAAGATGGATTTGAGCGCTTTCGGGTTGTAATCCGTGCCGATCATTAGTGGATTATCATCACGCATGTGACTAGCCAGGTCTTTATGTAGGCTCTGCTTAGTACGTAATTCAATGGTCTCTTTTTGCCAATTGTACGTTAGCGCAATAACGGCTGCAGCTAAACAAAACCACAGGCTCGTGAACATCACTAAGCGAGATTTGAAGCTCATCCTAGCGCCTCCTTAAACAGTCATTACTTGGGTAATAAAAGCTACTGTCGTGGTTGAAACTTGTACCCAACGCCCCATACCGTCTGGATAAAATGATGATCAGAATCAGATGGCGACAATTTGCTGCGTAAGCGGTTAATGGTGCTACACACCGTATGGTGATAACCAGAGTGATTGGTGCTCCACACATGATCGAGCAATTCATCTTTGCTGTAGACCCTACCGGGGCGACTCGCGAGAAACTGTAGCAAGGTAAACTCTGTCGCAGTAAGAGAGACATCCTTTTCATTTAGGGATACCTGATGCAACTCTGGAACAATTCTTAATGGACCAAAATCCATGCTGCCGTCGAACTCGTTTCTTTCAGCTTGCACTTCAACGGTTTGACTCACCCGTCGCAATACATTGCGTACTCGGGCTTGAAACTCTAATACGCTAAATGGTTTGGTAATATAATCATCCACTCCCGCTTCTAAACCGTCGACTTTATCCATCTCACCATCTCTGGCGGTCAGCATCAGCACAGGGCTCCAATCTTGTTGCTGACGTAAATAGTGGCAAATATCTAATCCATCACCGTCGGGCAAACCTCGGTCAAGAATGAGTAAATCAAAAAATTGTTGTTGGTATTGCGCTTTGGCTTCGGCGACATTCGTTACTCGCGACACTTGGTGTCCTTGAAACTTGAGATGCATTTGAACCAGTTCTGCCAAATCATCATCGTCTTCTACCAGCAAAATGTTCGCGACTAAATTGATTGCCTGCTGTTCCATGGTCCTTTCCCTGCGTCTGAGAATCCTCACTTTGCACATGACCGGAACAAATCAAAATTTCTTTCAAAAAGGTTCCGATGACGCCATGAGGGTTAAAGCGCTCGGCTACAAACGCTTTGGAAAGGAGACGTCATCGGTGCCTGTATTACTCGACTCGGGTGATAGTGAGTTTCGCTCCAGGATTCAGGAAGCGATGGTTCGCAGAAAGCGCAGAATTGGCTAAACCATCATCTTTACTTACCACTCCAGCGTGAAACGCCACTACGTCATTTGTGTCGTTACGAGCGGCATTAAAGCCTTCCCCACCGCCTGCAGGTCCCGGAATGGTGGCCGCAAGTTCATCATTCAATTCCGTGCCGGAATCCCAGACGTTCATGATCATTTCGTAGCTTTCACCCACCGCCAATGATTTAAGCGATAGGCCCGTTTCCCCAACAAACGCATCGTTGGTGTTCACAAACATGGAAGCGACTGAAACGTAGCCCGCTTTATGTGGTTCAACCGTAAAGCTTACGGAATCACTTCCACCCGGAAGCACTAAACCGTTACCTGACAACGCTTGGTAAACATAGTCATTGGAATCCTTTAGCGCTAACAGCTCGGCATTGCTGCCCCCTTCCGCAAGATGCTCAAGTTCAACAGAAGCGCTTTTGCCAATTTCAAACAGTTTGTATTTGTCATTGTGAGCCAAAATCGCAAGTGGCGACATTGGTTGATTCGCGGTCAAGTTTGCAACGTTAATCGTGTAACGGTATGACTTCACCACATCGTTATCATCATCGCTTGGACAACCGGCGAGTAAGCCGACTGAAGCTGCTACGAGTAAGATTCTGTATTTCATACATCCCCCTTACTTCACAACAATTGTGATGGTTGCAACTGGGTTCAACCAACGATGGCGGCTGCTGTCTAGGTCACTGATGCCGCCAGTTGGATCGCTATCACCAAGGTTACCCGGATGCACGTGAACTTTGTCATTAGTCACTGCAGCTTCAACGCCTGTGCCGCCAGTACCAAAGGTAATGAAAGGTGGGTTTGGCATGCTAGCTTTTAGTTCATCATTGGCTTCTGTACCTGCATCATAACTTCTTAGCGTTGCTCGGTATGTGCCAGCTTCCGTTGGGATTTTCCAGCTATCTAGCCCCACGAAACCATCATTGGTTGGCAGAAGCATCGCACTAAGAGACAAGTATCCATGATCACCACTGTTCATGGTAAAGGTGGTTGCGACACCCGGATTCAAAATACCACCAGCCGGGTTCTCAACCACAACACCACCAGCATTACCAATGACACTAGCAAGACCCGAGATGTCACCACCTTCCGCCATTGCTTCTAACTCTGGGGTAGCGGCTTCACCGGTTCTGAACATCTTAAGATCAGAGCCATGCGCTGCGACAATCAGTGGCGTAAAGTAAATGCCTTTTGTCGCGTTAGTCACGGTGATTTCCAGTTCTGCTGCATTCACTGATGCAGAGCCTAGTGCCATAGCGACTGAAGTCATGACGAGTCCGAGTTGGGTACGTTTTTTCATTGTGATTCCATCCTTTAATGAGGGTTGAACTACTCAAGCCCATGTTTACGGCTTTACTTCTTTGTTTGTAACTTGAGTAGGTTAAGCATTACGTTTCGAACGTTTTGCGTTCTTGCCTCTAAGAATGACGAGCAAATCTATCAGCAACTTCATCGAATTCTCATAAAATTCTCACAAGTTCTGTTCGATTTTTTTCAGCAGCAATTTTTACTCTTAATCAGCTATTTACACTTCGTACGCTCCCCTCCTACAATGCGGTATTTCCTGTTTAAATCACGATTCTCAGCATGATTCATAACGTACTGTCTGCTTACTATGGCGAAATCTACGGCATCGCTTTTTTCAATCACTACTTGAACCATTACGCCCATAGTGCACAGCAAACGCTGTGGCAAACCTTGATTGAAGTAGAAGAGCTCACCGCAGAAAAGCTCAAGCCTGTATTACTGGCAAGTGGCATGGATATCGAAAACCGACACCAAGAGATGCTTGATAAAGGCTTGGCAGACGCAGCCAAGTGGATTGAGTTGCCATGGCCGGAGTTGGTGGCGACTCTGCTGAAGTGGGTAGAGCCTTATGAGATGAAGTACCGAGCGTGGCATGAAGAAGTGAAAGCTTCACAGCATTATTCTCTTTCTGAGCGAGAAGCTATCGAGTTGATTGCAGACCATGAAACAGCCATTTATCACTGTTGGCAGCACTACCATATTGGTGAATCTGGCTTGCCTGCCCTGAATGCGTTTTTAGCAAAATATCGCTAAAGCGGGATGGTGACACTTGAACCTAACCAAACCGTGCCAGACAATATCGTTATTCCGCTGCGCAGAACTGAACAAATATGGTTAACCCAAAACTCATTGCCCTACTTCCTGATCTTGCTTCGTTTATCTTAGTGGTAAACGAAGGCAGTTTTACCGCTGCAGCCAAACAGCTTGGCGTGACACCGTCGGCATTAAGTAAACTGATCACACGGTTAGAACAAGCCCTCTCGGTGAAACTGTTCGAGCGGACGACTCGTAAATTGATCATCACTCAAGCTGGGCAAAAGGTTTACGACCAAAGCGTCGCAATGGTGAATGCAGCGCAGCAAGCGGTTGAATTGTCGGCGGAAGATCATGCCGAACCCACGGGGGCACTCACAGTGGCAGCACCCGAAGCGTTTCTTAACTCGGTGCTTCAGCCATTTGTGCTGCCATTCCTAGAGCGCTACCCAAATATACAGCTTAAGCTGCGTGCCGCTGATGGTGAGATTGATCTTTTTCGCCAAGGTATCGATGTCGCGTTTAAGCTCACCGACAAACCCGATGAGAACCTGGTACTCAAAGAGATCAGCAAGACCAATCTTGTTTTGTGCGCCTCTCCAGATTACCTTACCAAACACGGTATGCCAGAGCATCCGACTGAGCTTGAGCAGCACGATTGTATTTATCTTGCTGAGAACGACAAAGACAACATCTGGTCTTTCTTTAAAGAAGAAGCTTTCCACTCGATTGCCGTGAGTGGACGTTACGCCGTTAACCATTCTCAGATGCGCTTGAATGGCGTTAAGTCAGGCTTAGGAATTGGGATCTTCCACGACTTCGTGATTAAAGACGCGTTAGAACGAGGAGAAGTGGTGGAAGTTCTGCCTGATTGGATGATCAAAAGTAACTACCACGGCGCTATCGCGATGCAGTATGCGCAAACCAAATACATGCCTGCTCGCCTGCGCGTGTTTATTGACTTCGTTAAGGAGCACCTAGTCTCCGGAGAGGTTAACCATGTTTAATGCCATTCACCACGTCGCAATCATTTGCAGTGATTACCCAACATCAAAACACTTTTACACCCAAGTCTTGGGGCTAAAAGTCATTGCTGAAAATTATCGTGAAGCCAGAGACTCGTACAAGCTTGACCTTGCTCTGCCTGATGGAAGCCAAGTTGAGCTGTTTAGCTTTCCGGGCGCACCTAAAAGACCAAGCTTTCCCGAAGCACAAGGGTTGAGACACCTCGCGTTTTTGGTTGATGATGTTGAGCAAGCAAAAGCCTACCTCGAATCGAATGACGTTGAAGTTGAGCCAATTCGGATTGACGAGTTCACAGGCAAAGCATTTACCTTCTTCCAAGATCCAGATGGATTACCTTTAGAGGTTTATCAGAACTAACTTCGGTGGCGCACGTGGAACTGGCATTTCAAATCGCACACTTAGAGCCAAATAAGCGTAGCTGTCGGAAATAACCGAGCTCAGTCGTGAAAGTATCAGTGCAGTTGGAAGTGTATCGTGATGAAAAGTCGAGAAATGGCTAAAAGGACAAGGCTTGCCTTTGTGGCTGACAGAGTTGTCGCCCTTTTCTATCTGAACCAATTCAAAACCGTTAAGTGTACATAGCGTCGCCCACACGCCCATGCTGTTACCATGAGCATTGATAACAGGCATCAGCGTTACGAGTACCCAACTTAAGGCACTAGTAACTAGCATTGAGCGATAAAAAGGAATTAATCTATGCATAACGGTGACTTAACAAATTTCACACAGCGTAACCAATTCTGATTGTTAGCTCAAAAAGAGGATCAATAAGTGAACGCTACTTCACAGGTTTTCATGCAAGTAATTATGGAATAGAAACCAAAAAGCCTCAGTGGAAAACACCGAGGCTTTGTTAGTCTAAGATCAATTACTTAATTCGCAGGCATTGGTAGGATTTCAAACATCCCATCAAAGTCATCTAATGTGCTCACGAGTTGAGTAACAAGTTTGGCATTGCCTGTTAACTTCGCCTCACCAGACTTCAATAGGTCATCAAGCGTTGCTTGCCCGAGTACCATCGCCGTCATATCCGCTTTGCTGATTTGCAACGTGACATCTGTAGTTGGCAGTTCATCTACTTGGATGTTCGCCATATTAGAATTAGAAACTTCGCCAAAGTAAGACTCATTTAAGTCTGGGTGGTGAATACCAAAGCTAAAGTCTAATCCCGCCTGCTCTGCTTTTTCCGCATTTAATCGAACCGCAAGGAAGTCCAAGAACATGCCCGTTGGGGTATTTGCAATAACGTCTGGAGATGCGAGTTTAATCGATGGCTGAATGTCTCCAGTACGAAGCTCAACCGCCCCTTGCAGGTAAGAGTTACGCCAAGCCATGGTTTCAGACTGGTAGCCTTGCTGCTCGAAGCTATCCGCTAATGCAAAACGGTAGTCGATATTGCTTGGGTCACACTGAACCAGATCATTGAACAGTTGTGATGCCTCTTGGTACTCGCCCTTTTTAAAGTGCGTTTGCCCTGCTTTGAATAAGGTATCCGCACCCGCTGCTTCTACGTAAACACACGACTTCGCTTTGGTTTGCAGTGGGTTGGTGTTTACTGGGTTCATATCATGGTAACCAAGGTACAAATTCACTACTGCGCGAGCATTGTGGCTGTAGGAGCCGTGATAGCCGTTGGTGTGCCAAGTGTCTTTTTGAGATTGCGGGACGATTTTTTCAATCTCACGCCCAACATCATGAATGGTGACACCATGGTTTGCTAAACGCATCGCTTGGTTATGGATAAATCCATAGTTGTCACGTTGCAGCGTCATATAATCCGAAATTTCGTTGGTTTTTGTATTGGCATCATTCCATACTGGTGCAGAGTGAGCAGCATGAATGTTATCAACCAAGCCACTATCAACGTAGCGCAACTTAAGCTCTGTCAGATACTTAGTCCAAACCAACGCATCACGCACTTTTGCTCCACGGAAGGTATAGATATTGTGCATACCGTCATAGGTCAGTTCCGCGGTGTTCAGTGATCGATACTCTGGAATATAAAGGACGATTTCTGCAGGCGCTTCAGCCCCTGGCATATTGATCGCGTGGAACTCTAGTCCATCGATGGTGACGACTTTTTCACGCTCTTCAATTTCCTGTGTCGGAGCAACCAAGGTGACTTCACCTCGAGAAGTGCCGAGACCAAGTGCGTTATCGACGATGCCCTGAGTGTTGTTATCCAACGTGGTTCCGTATTGATAGTTTGCACGGCGCCCCATTGCAGCACCCGCAATCACGTTTTCATCCGCGAGTTCTTTGATAAAGTCATTGGGTGCATAGATTGGTGCACCTTCAACAAAGTCGCCCGACTCGAAAATACCGCGAGAGCCACCAAAATGATCTGCGTGCATGTGCGAGTAAATCATGCCGGTAATTTTATGTTCGCCGTTGATCTTTGGCAGATGCATTTTGGCAAATGCCCATGACGCGGCGGCGGCTTCTTTTGACAGCAAAGGATCGTGAATCACATAGCCATTGTCGGTACGATAGATGGTCATGTTAGACAAGTCTGCACCACGAATCTGATACACACCATCCGTAACTTGATACAAACCACCAGCGGCGTAGTTCAGCATGCCTTGACGCCAAATCGATGGATTCACCGATGCTGGTAATTGCTCTACACTCATCTCTGACATGTATTCAAAGCGATTTTTCAGCTCGCCTGCTTCGTGAGTGCCAAACTCGGCAATGAGCCCTTTCTTCGTACGTTCAAATGCACTGACGTCTTGCCAAGGTAGATCTTTTGCCAACGTCGCGTTTGCACGCTGAGTATGCTCCGTTGCAGGCTTACCTTGGTAAGTATCTAAGCTAGCGTAATCCGCTGTTGCAGAAAAAGAAACGAACAGTGCAAGTGAAATCGCTGAGGGTGCAAAACGGTTTGTCATAGTGAGCCTCGTGGTGTCTCGTTATTGGATATGCGTTCACTTTATTTCGTTGACACATCAAAATACATGCATGAAACTTTATTTAAAACATCACCATTTGTTATGTATTGAGAAAAGCTTGTGCAACCATCCAATATCGATCTAAATCTACTTCGAGTGTTTATCGCGGTTTATCAACACCGTTCAATCACGGTTGCGGCGGACACAATGGGCTTAACCCAGCCAGGAGTCAGTGGCGTGTTGAAACGACTGCAACAGCAGCTAGGCGTACAACTCTTCGTTCGCTCAGGGCGAGGCATAGAGCCTACGCATCAGGCTCATGAGTTGGCCCGTCAGGTTGAACCCGCACTCAATCAAATCCGAAATGCATTGGAAGGAATAGAAAGTTTCTCCACTGAGAACTCACGTCGTTTTGTGGTTTATACCTCTGAACCAGTGATGTTAATGCTACTTCCTAAGATTGAAGCAGATAACACGCTTGGTAACGTTGAGATCGAATTGCACCCGACGCTATCCAGTGAAACAAAACTGATCAACAGCCTCAATCAACAGAAGGCAGACTTGGCGATCGACTTCGCTCACTACTCTGCCCCTTCGTTTTTCTCTGAGTTCTTTTTAAATGATGAGATCTGTCTGATTGCCAGAAAAGGCCACCCAAGAATTCAGCACACGCTGTCACTCGAGCAGTTCTATCGCGAAAAGCACGTCACACTAAAACTTCGTCGCGAAGACGCCTATCTCGCGGACTTGTTTACCGAGGAGTCGATAGAAGAGCGTAAAGTCGCAGCAGAATGTGACTCTTTGGTGTCGCAGATGACGATGATCTCGAACAGTGATTGCTTAGCGGCAACCGTCAAAAGTATCGCCAATCAATTTGCCGAACGGCTGGATTTACAAGTGCTGGATGCGCCTTTCACCAGCCTCCCTATCAAATACCGACTGCTTGCGCATAACCGAATGAAACACAGCCCTGCAAATATTTGGCTAAGAGATAAGCTCAGGTCGTATTTCGCGGCAGAATCTTAGAGATAGTGAATCAAATAGCGATAAAGGGGCAAGCCCGCCGAAGTGGCAGGCTGATATCGTATTCCTTCAAGTAACTCAGTGAGCGATTAGCCGAACAGCTTGCTCCAAATGCTTGGGTTACGCTTGTCGTGATACTCTTCACGTAGGCTATCGATTTCACGCAGTTGATCTTGCGCTTCTTGTAGCTTGCCCGCATCAAGATCTGCTTCAATCTTATCTAGCGTGACCGTCAGCTTGTTAAACCCTTCTAGGTAGAGATCGAACTTCTCTGGCGGATAGTTCCCGCGCTTAGATTGCTCGACGATCGCTTGTAAGCTATCAATGGCAGATTTCATGGTTTCTACGTCAGACGCTTCTGCCGCCTGTTTGAAATCCATCTTCATCTGCTTCATGTTTTGTTTTAAATCGACGGCTTCTGCCATTGCGTATGTTGAGCCCAACGCAATAACACACCCTAATACTAAAGGACGTAACATCTTCACTTCTCCATTGAATGCCGAATTCTGAGTCGGCTTTTTAATGCGAGCAGTGTAAAGCAACCTCTTAACACTTGCATAACCAAAAATGTAATCAAGTTTATGCGTTGCGAATCTCGTCATACTCTGCAATTGGCTTGCGACCGCGCAGCTCTAAGAAAGCTAAGAATTGTTGTGCTGAGTGGGTGATAACCTTGCTACTGTCGATGCCGACTCTATCCATTAAATCACCCACTAAGCTCAGGTTACCCACGTCATGACAGAAGTGCGCGTCGCTGCCAGTGGTAAAAAACACACCTAGCTCTTTACCGATTTGCGCAATCTCGTGGCAACGGTCCACACTGCCAACACGGCTATTGCCTTTCAGTGTGGTGTTGTTGATTTCAATCGCAACGTTGTGTTCTTTTGCACACTTCAAGACCGCTTCGAAGTCGAAGTCAAAGTTTGGGTTTCCTAGATGACCGAGGGCATCAACGCGACCATTTTTGATGATATTCAACAGCGCTTCAGTGTGTGTGGCTTTGTTAGCAGGATGAAATACTGGCTCGTGAAAGCTTGCAATCACCCAATCTAAGTTTCTATCAACACTCGGTGGAATATCAATTTCACCTTCCGTGTTAAGAATATTAGATTCAACACCGCGGATGATAGCAACCCCTTCAAGAAAACGAGGTAAGATTTTCTGGTTAGAGAAAAACCAGTAGTGAGGCGCACCCGGCATTGATTCAGCATGATCGGTAGTACAGAACATATCGAGCCCGTTCTCTTTTGCCGACTTTGCGTTTTCAATCAACGTACTGTACGCATGGCCGCTGGCGTACGTATGCGTGTGGGTATCAACCTTAAATTCCATCATCAACTCTCTTGGTTCGCAAACTGGCGGTTATTGTATACCCACAAGCAACCTGCCGTCAGCCTATTATACCCAAGTGACTTGCAATCTAACCTTTACTCTTCACTGATGGCTTTAATCAAAGGTAATGCCTTTTCCCAACCGTGATTGAACATCGACACAAAATCAGTGTGAGTATGAATGGTGATACTTAACAGCAAGCGATCATCTAGCGTGTCGATCTGGTAGATCTCTCGAGATCCGATCCACTTAGATGCCAAGTCCCCATCCAGTTGCTGTCGATTATCCGGATTAAAAATGCCAACGTGGTGAAACTCGAGTTTTTGTAGTGGTAATACTGTGTCAATTACTGCCCGCGTCCCACCCATATCTGGATCAAAGAAAGTGATATCGCTCCCCTCTTCCCACGCACCATCAAACTGAGATTGAGGTGAAAAGGCTTGCGCCCATCGTTTGTAAAGTTCGACATCAGTCAGCACGCTCCATAAGCGCTGAGGCGTCGCGGCAATCTCGACGTGATAGTTTAAAGTCAGCATGTTATCTCTCCCTGCATCTTTCTTGACGCTAGCTCATTCTGATTAAAAATCAAACAGGCACTGACGTTTACACTTCATTTGTCACAGCTTGCTAGGCTAAACCTATCCTTAAGGTGTTTTAGGTCGCAGTAAACCTATACGGCGTGCCGACAACCTAATCCAGCAGGTATTCATTACCGTCGCTAGGACAATTAAGCTGATGCCCATAACCTGACTATCACTCATTTGGTCTTCAAAGAACGCCCATTGCCATATTGCTGTAAACAGTAAGTTAGTGAATATAAGTGGAGCGAGCTGTGAACCACTACTTGCAAGTTGGTAAGCTTTAGAACGAAATACTTGCGTATTAATAATAAGTAACGACATCAGAAATACGAGCACCGTATTGGGCGTTTCAAAAATGCTTATCGACATTGAGCTCATCAACATGCTGGCGTCGTTCACCACGACCAGTGGCAAGATAAACAGAGCTGCTGCGCCAAAGGTCCAAAAGTTGATTTCAAGTGGTGATAAGCCGCTCTTACTTGCTTTGTAGAGCGTCAGTTGAGAACCAGAGTTAAACAGCCCACCAGCTAATCCCAACAGCAAATCGATACGCCATGTAAACTCGCCATCCGAACCAGCCAATAAAATCACACCTGAAAACGCCATAACGAGCGCTACGATGGTCGACATTCGAATCTGACCACGCATAAACAGCTTCTCAACGATTGGCATAAACAGTGGCCCAGTCGCAAATAGCACGACACCTTCAACCAGAGTCAGCGTTTGCAGCGACGCGATAAAACACAACTGACACATTGCGATGAAAAGAGCACGAAGCAAAATCGGCTTAATGGTTCCTACAGTAGGCAAAGTAAGATTCTTAAAGCGCAATATGACCAACAAAATGAGAGCCGGAGTGAAGAAGCGGAGGAAACTGAACATGGTCACGGATAAATCGTTACTGAGCTGCTTTGCTAACAGTCCTGTAACAGATAAACTTAATGTCGACATTAACATGAAGGTGACAGGTTTATTTTCTTCTTTCATTAGATACTCCTTAATTCACGGAGTATTTTAAGAAAGTAAACAAATGAGAAATAGCGAGTAATTTTAAACGTACTTGTAAGAAAAACTTACAGATTTAAATTAACCAGATACGATCCACCCCATCAAAAGAGAGAGTAATAGCAGCATGCGCAAGTTAGTACCGCTAAAATCCATCTACGCATTTGTCGCCGTAGCGGAGACAGGTAGCATGACAGAAGCCGCCCATTTACTCTCGGTTAGCCATTCTGCGGTCAGCCAGGCCATCAAATCCTTAGAGAGTCAGGTCAACAAACCTCTGTTTGACCGCATCGGTCGCCAAGTCATACTCAACAATGACGGCAAGAAATACTATCGAAAAGTCTCACCAGCTCTTGAGCAAATCGTCGATGCGACAGAGGCTTTGATTCACGATCAAAATTCCAAGCGTATTACACTTAACATGGTTAACTCACTCGCTTTGCATTGGTGGATACCTCGTATGTCGAGCTTACAAGATTACGCGCCCCAACTAGATATTCGTTTGTCGAACTTAGTTGGACAGTTTAGCTTGGAGCAAGAAGGAATTGACGCAGCTGTCGTACATGGCAGCCCTCAGGAGTGGCAAGATTACTACTGTGAGATGCTCAGCGAAGATGAGTTAGTGCTAGTGTGCAGTCCTGAACTGTTAGAGCAATCAGAAAGTCGTGACATCCAATATCTTTTATCGGCTTACCCCATCATTGAAGTGACGAATGATCGTCGCAAGCGTGACTGGCAAGCTTGGCAAGAAGAAACTGGACTTCAGCGCCCAACTGACATCAAACCAATGACCTTTAATATGTCAATTCAAGCGGTTCAAGCCACCACAAGACGTTTAGGATTACTGGTGACACATCGATTGTTTGTTAAAGACGACATCAAGTATGGACAGTTGGTCGAGCTAGGTGAGCCTGTCGTGAACCCTTATCAAAAATTCTATTTTGTCTGTCCGCCCCATAAACTTAAGCTAGAGTCGATGCATCAACTAAGGGCATGGCTTAAAAAAGAGCTGAACACTCAGTGAGAACGGGTTAAAAACAAAAAATAGAAAGAACACAACTTAACATCACCGCGTATACTAGCTAATGAAGAAACAACAGGGGAACGTGCATGAAGTTATCACCAGTTATCGTTGCGAGTATCTCTTTACTGCTCGGACTGCAAGTCTCTGCATCGGAGGTAACAGTCAAAACAGCAAACAATCAGCCCGGACTTTCAACTGCCGTAATCAATGGAGAGAGAATCACTCCGAACCAAGCCCCTTTCTTCGCTCGACTTATACTCCACAGCCAAGGATCAAGTCTCTTTGCTGACATATGTGGAGGCACGATCATTAATGACAAATACATAATGACCGCTGCGCACTGTGTCGGAGCCGATGTGTTTACCAATGGCTGGACTGAAGACGAGCTACGCGTGTTGGTAAAGAATCCAAGTGGGAACGATGTGTATGTTCAAGAATTCAAAGATGTTAAAACCATTACCCGTCACCCTAATTATGATGCAGCCAACCTATGGATAAATGATATTGCGATTTTAGAACTCAGTTACCCTATTACTGATAATGTTCAATCAATTACCTTGCCACAAGACTTTGGCGATTACAGTGCGCAAAGTGTTTACCAAATCTTCGGGCTTGGGCAAACATCATCAAATGATACATCCGCCGCAGATTACTTACTTACCGCCGATGTACGCCCATTGACAGACAGCCAATGCGCAAGCCTTGTATCTGGCTACCATAGTCAAGAGACCCTATGTGCGAATGGCTTTCCAAACAAACCCTATACTGGCATTTGTCGTGGCGATTCTGGGGGACCTCTGACGTACCTAGATGCCAATGGAAGTTATCAGCAAATTGGTATTGTGAGTTATGGTTCTTCTGAATGTGAATCGCCATCCATTCCCAGTGTGTTTACCGAATTATTAAACTACACAACGTGGATTGAACAACTCACAAGCGATGGTACCAAAACGACATACAATGCTTTGCTTGCTGCGTCTGAAGATTACTACAGCGAAGGCGACTCAGGATTTGAACCGAAAGACACGGTAGTGACAGAAACAGATTCAGGAGGAGGCAGTGGTGGCGGGCTCTCCCCATTTTTGTTTGTTTTCCTTCTGCCTTTTAGCTACCTACGCCGACGTTACGCAGTCTAATTTGATATTGGTACTTTCCACAGGAAACGTGAAGTAACCCTGTTCTTCCTGTGGATTTTCCATTATTTGGTAGCCATAAAACTTGCTATGATGCGTAGTAAATCGTTTGCAGAGTAATGAGATGAGCACCAATACTTCAAAATACGGAGTATTTTCCTACGTTATATTGTCGCTTTCTATTATGTCGATGATATTTGTTAGCTATGGGCTATCTTCTCTTTTCGTTTTAGAACAAGACAATTTCCAACTTATTTCTATCGTTGGCGCCACAGCATTAGTTAGCTTTCTGCGCTATCGATCAAAAGCAATACCCAGCATCGTACTCGGGTTGTTCTTTTATTACTGGCTAACTGGGAGAGGGGTTCAATTCAGTGCTACATATAGCCTGCTTCTTCCCATTGTCCCATTCTTAACCGCATGGTTGTTCCACACCTATAATGACAGGGCACGACACAAACCTGCTTCCATAAGGCTTAGTGTGTTTTTCTTAACGGCTGGGTGTTTTTACCCACTGGCTAACACTCTGATGATGTTGATAGTAAGCGGTGTTATTGGCAGTAATTACTTTGACACTCACTTTCTAGTCTATGCAACATTAGGTGGATACTTAACTCAACTGCTCGTTACACCGACTCTCTACGTTGCAACGTGTTTGCTGACTGGCACAGACCATCAACGCTTTATTGCCCTAAATAAAAGTTTACGCCACTCCACCAATACGGATAAGCGCTATCTTTGTTGGCTATTGGGGAGTACTACATTACTGGTTTTGGCAGTGTATGCCCCAAGCTCTTTCTTACTAAATACAGTTAGCTTCGGCCTTCTTCTTGTTGTCATCTCTGGTTTATCTCGCCATGGCATTATTCAGCCATTAGTAATTGGCTCATTTGCAACATTACTCATCATCTACGATGCCATACATGCATTCAACGCCGCCCCGCACAACCAAGAAAAGTTGCTGGGATTAATGATCATTGTTTCCGTCCTCGTTACCCTAGCCTACCTGCTCGCTGGCTATTCCATCAAATACTATGAGATGTCTCAAAAGCAGATTCAAGCCGAGCGGATAGACCCCTATACTGAGTTATACAATATTGCTCAGCTAAAAGAAGACGTATTTACCCAGTCACAATCTGTCTTGATCTACTTAGATCTAACTTCAACTCTTTCAATGCTGACAGGGTTAGGGCATGAAGGAAAATCTCAACTTATTAAGCAACTTAGTGATTATTTAAGTTCAAGAAATGAAGGGATTAACCGCTGCTATCGCCCCCCTTTTTCAACGGGAGTCATTAGTTTTACTGAAATGTCGGAGGGCATACATGGTGAGCTCTATGAAGTTTCTCGGCATCTGGCAAAATTCCAGTTTTATTGGCAAGGGACATCAGTATCTTTAGTTAATCCTGTCTTGCACTGCGCTCGTATCTATCCAACGATGGACATAGAAAAAGTTGCCTCGGTACTTTGCGACCAAAGAGCGGGATACGATGAAACCATACATTGGGTCAAACTAAACTCTGCGCATTCAGATCGAGTAGACAAACTGAACTACATCCAACAAATATTCAAAAATGATCAGTTCGAACTCTACTGTCAGCCATATAAGACTCTGTCACCTACAGCCAATACACCAACTAGCTTTGAGGTTTTATTGAGAGTAATAAACTCGGATGGTTCAATACTTGCTCCTGCCGATTTTTTTCCTTTGATTAACCAATTTGGCTTGGAAACTCAACTCGATCGATGGGTAATTGACCATACGTTTCTAATGCTTGATGCTCACGTAGAAGATTGGACCCAAATCGATTACTGCTCAATCAACTTAACCGCTAAAACACTTGGTGTACCAAACTTAGCCGAGCAAATAATCTCCAAGGCAGCGCAGTTGAAGATTCCTTTAGAGAAAGTTTGTTTCGAAATCATCGAATCATCAGCATTAAGCAATGAGCAACAAGCAATAGAAACACTAACGACACTGCGAGAGGCGGGCTGCAAAGTTGCCATCGATGACTTCGGTACTGGATATGCAAGTTTTGAGTATTTAAGAAGACTGCCACTTGATGTACTAAAAATAGACGGAGCATTTGTTAAAAACCTACCTTACAATGAAACCGACCGATTGATCGTAAGCTCGATTTGCACTGTAGCGCGCGAGATGAAACTTCAGACAGTTGCAGAATTTGTCGAAAGTGAAGCCCACATTCAGATCTTATCTGAATTAGGAATCAACTATGCACAAGGTTATGGTGTTGCGAAGCCAATGCCATTGGTTGCGTGTTTAAAAGGTATGGCAAAAAAGGGAGTAAAGACCGTGGCGTAAAGACTCTTTCGTATGGCTCGCTCTCACTAAACTAAAGTACCTTTCTCTTCAAGCGTGAGTTAATAATATCCTCTATGAGCTTTTGTTCTTTCTTCGCTTTCTCATAGTTTTGTTTGGCTCGCCAGCGTTCCAGTACTTTCTCTAGCCCCTGAACGCGAGCGTGTTTGTGTTCCAATTGCTTTTGAACTGAAGTGCAACGGGCTTGCATTACTGCTTGCTCATGCTCGTGATGCTGCAACATTTTTTGCAGCATCTGATCAACTCGATTTAAGTTCATTAACGTCGCACTGTTCAATGTTGGCGCCATCAATGCCGATTGTCCCGCGTGATTTTTTAGCGCAGAAAGCTGCTGCAGTTGTGTTTGCAAATGAACATGCTGCTGACGCATCTGGTCAAGTTGCTGCCCAACGCGATCACGCTGCTTTTCTTCCATCAGTTGTAGTTTACCGACCGCTTTTAATTTTGCTTCCACAACTTAGCCCTCATTGTACCTGAAACAATTGAGCAAGCTCGGTCAAGCTCGTTGGGTAATCAACGGATTCAGTGGCTGACTGTTGTAAATAACTTCTCAATTGAGGATAAATCGCCACCGAGCGATCGAGCTCTGGATCTTGACCTGGCTGGTAACCACCTAAAGGCAGCAGTTCTTTGACTTGAAGGTAACTCGAGTAAAGTTGCCTAAACTGATTGGCAATTGTGCTATGAGCCTCTTGCGTACACGCAGTCATGCATCGACTAATTGATGCGTTGATATCAATCGCTGGATAATGTCCTTGCTCGGCTAATTGACGTGACAACACCACATGACCATCAAGGATGGCTCGAGCAGAGTCGACTACAGGATCCTGTTGATCATCGCCTTCGGCCAGTACCGTATAGATAGCCGTCAAACTGCCATATGGGTTTTCACTGTTGCCCGCCCTTTCAAGCAGTTGAGGAAGTACACTAAAAACAGAAGGTGGGTAACCACGTGAGGCTGGTGGCTCGCCCAAAGACAACGCAATCTCACGTTGCGCCATGGCGTAGCGAGTCAAAGAGTCCATTAACAATAGAACGTCTTTACCCTGATCACGGAAATACTCAGCCACACGATGACACAGTAAGGTCGCTCTTAATCTCATCAAAGGTGACTCATCGGCTGGCGCGGCAATAATGATGGCTTTCTGACGAGCTTCAGGCGTTAAGTTTCGTTCGACAAACTCTCTCACTTCTCGGCCACGCTCACCAATCAAGCCAACAACAATGACATCAGCTTCTGTATTTTGGGTAATCATTCCCATTAAAACACTTTTGCCGACGCCACTTCCCGCCATTAAGCCGATACGTTGCCCCTTACCAACAGTAAGCAAACCGTTGATCGCCCTCACACCAACATTTAATGGTGTATCAACAGGTCGACGTTTCAGTGGGTTAATCTGCTTTGGCTCGAGAGAAACTCGTTCTCCCCCCTTCAGCACAGGTCCATCATCCAGCGCTTCACCAAGACCGTTAACCACTCTGCCTAGCCAGTTACTGCCTAACTGTACGGTACTATCACCATCAAGTGGGATTACTTTTGCGCCTGCAAACAGGCCTCCTAAACGACGAATCGGCATTAAATACGCAACGGTATGATCAAACCCGACAACTTGGGCTTCAATCATGTCGCCTTCATCCGTCTCGACAAGACAGCGCTGTTCCAATTTAAAGCGGCAGCCAACGGCTTGTAGCATTAAGCCATTAACTTTAACCAGTCGCCCTGTCACTCTCGCAACAGGGATAGAATCGAGTGACGCAATCGCGTCACTCATTCGTTCGCTTAAAAGACCTCGTGGCATGGCACTACTCATCAATAGCTTCAACTTGTGGCAGTGCCACCTCTTCTAAAAGGTGTTGCTTTACGTTGTCCATGCAAGCTTCCAACCGAGAGTCACAACTTGCATCGGCCTCTGCATCATCAGTAACTAAATGGCATCCACCAGTCTGCAATTCTGGGTTCGCGACAAGTTTCCAGCTCGCGGGTAGGTCAGCATTTATTTGAGTAATTCGTTCAAGATCTTGCGGGTTAAGGTGAACCGTTACAGTCTCATGCTTACCCGGCATAGCTCCTAGGGTTTCGTCAACCAAGGCTAGAATTTGCTGTGGCATCAACGTCAACTCTGCACGAATGACTTGCTGGGCTACTTTTTGTACCAACTCACAAATCACATGACGCTGCTGCTGCTCTTTTTCGGCTTGCCAACGTGACAAAGCTTGGTATAGCTCATTGACTGGCTTAGCGGCTTCACTAAACATTTGCTTACCGGATTGCTCCCCTGATACAAACCCTTTCTGAAAGCCCTCTTTTTGCCCTTCAAGTACGCCTTGTTGCTGGCCCTGTTCTAGACCTTGGCGAAAACCTTCTTCATGCCCCTGCTGTAAGCCTTGTTGAAACCCAGCTTCTAAACGTTGTTGAAGATCGACCTGGGTGTCCTGCCACTCATTGTCTAAACCCAAGTTTTCATCAATAAGATTAGGTTGGGCCAATGGGGGAAAGCGATGAAGACGATACGCTGAAGATGGTAAACGCATTTTTTTAGAAACTAGCGCATTGTTAGAATCAGCCATAGCTTTACTCCACTGTTGGCTCTTCGTACAGAATCAAATCAATTTCACCGGCATCACTCAGTTCACGAACCAGCTCCATGATGTCTTGGCGAGCGCGCTCAACACTACTCAAGCCAACGGCACCACGCACCTGCATATCATCTTCTAACGCCTTAACCATACGCTGAGGCATAGAACGCTTGATAGCTTGCTGTAGGGTAATTTCTGCACCTTTCAATGCCACCGCCCATAATTCCATTGGCACCTGCTGTACCAAAAGATCCATGGTCTCTTCTTTCTGACGTCCCAGCACCATAAAGTCGAACATATTTTGCTCAATCTCACGAACGACTTCTTCATCATGAAGCTTCAGCATTTCCATCAATGAAGCGCGATCCCCTTCAAAACGGTTAATGATATCGGCCACTTGCTTCACACCAGACATTGGCGCGCTTTGACTGGTCGATACCTGCTCGATGCAGCGCTCGATGAGGTCATTAAGATCGGCCGCTACCTGATGGTCGATATCCTGTAATCGAGCAATGCGGAAAAGCAGTTCATCATGGTAATCTTCCGGCAAGTGTTTCAATACTGCCGAAGAACTGTCTGCAGGTAAGTAAGCAAGAAAAATAGCCTGCATCTGTGGATGCTCATTGGTAATAAAACGAGCGAGAACTTCAGCATCTACCCATTGTAAACGTTGCATGTTATTGCGAATCTCATCGCCATATAAGTTATTCAGCAACCCTTTCGCCAAGTCGTTACCAAGAGCTTTACGTAACGTATTTGACAGGTACTCCTTAGACGCCCCACGAATACCACTATGCTCACGAAAATCTTCAAAGAAATGCTGGATAATTCCGTGTGCCGAATCACTCTTGATGCCGCTTAACCGAGCCATTGCTCTGGTCACTCGTTGGGTTTCATCACGACTGAAGTGCTGCAAGACTTTAGCCGCAGCATCTTCACCCATACCTAACAAGACAAGAGCCGTCTGCTCTACATGACTAAGCGTCTGCTTTTGCTTCGACTGTGCTGTGTTCATTCACGTTTACCCATTGTTTTAGTACTTCTGCTACACGTTCTGGCTCTTCATTTGCGATGAGCTGTAGATGTTTCAATTGAATCTCAAGCGGTGAACCCGGAGGCGGCAACATATCGCTGTTCACGTCTAAGCCAGACGAAACCGCAATACCTTTCTCTGACAAGCGTCGGTTGAGTGTTTCTTCACGTTCACGCTCTTCACGAGTTTGAACATTGTCATAAATTGGCTCTTCTTGTGGCTCTGCAAAATCAAGCTCTTGTTCTCTTCTATCGACACCCGTTAGATGCATAATCAGAGGACGTAACACGAAGAAAATCATCGCCATTCCCAACATGCCACCAATCACATAACGGATCGGTTGCTGGACAGTTGGGTCTTGCCACCATGGCAGAGCCAACGGCGCGTCTATATCAATAGGGGTAAAGTTAAAGCTCATTAGGCTCAAACTATCCCCTCTATTTTCCGTAATACCGACAGCATCCATAACCATGGTCGTGATTTGTGTTTTTTCGGCGTCCGTCCAAGCAGTGCCATTTGGAGCGGCTTGAGAATTAAGAAGAACGGAGACACTGAGCTTCTCAATTTGTCCCTGTTGGTACTGAGTGCGACGAACGCTACTACCCACCGCGTACTGGCGGTTGATTTCGGAGCGAGCATTCGAGTTTTGGCTATCTTCAGTATTCGGTTTATTACCCGTCACTGGTGGCTGGTTACTTAAAGACCCTGGAATACCTAGTGCTATCTGATCAATGGAATTATTTTGAATCGTATGTTCATTGCGTACAACTGGCGTACTGTCCAATATTTCTTGAGTTTCCTCCACCTGGCTGAAGTTCATATCAGCGGCAACTTGAACTCGAAAGTTACTTGGCCCGACTATCGGTGTAAGCATGTCAGACGCACGCTGAATGATTTGCTTCTCAACGTTCTTTTGGTATTCCAAGTACTTTGCATTGACTTTACCCGCCTCTAGCGAAGCTACATCAGCACTTAGTAATCGTCCGTATTGGTCTATAACAGAAACAAACTCAGGCTTCATCGCCGTCACACTACCCACGAACAAGTTGATTATGGCTTCAACTTGTTCGGGTTTTAAATCCTCACCCGGCTTGAGTTCTAACATTACAGATGCCGACGGGTTCTCGGTATTCTGACGTACAAAAAGAGTCTGACGGGGAATCGCCAAGTGCACACGAGCATTTGATACTGCATTCAGTGACATGATAGTGCGTACTAACTCACCTTCCAATCCGTGTCGGTAACGTGCCGTTTCCATGAACTGGCTAGTGCCCAATGAACTATCTTCTTTAAGAGAATCTAGACCTGTCGGCAGTTTAGCTTTCACTCCCTTTGCCGCTAGTAACATTCGGATACGAGCTACATCACCTTCAGGCACAAGTACTTGCCCATTTTGCTCTTGCATGCGGTAGCTTATCCCTTCGGTTTCCAGTACCGAGATAATCTCACCAATATCAAAACGCTCTTGCTGACTATAGAGAGGCCTAAAACTTTGTGAAGAACTCCATAGAGCTACAACGATAATTGCAGCCACGATAGCGGCTAACACCGCAGACAGCACCAAATTGCGTTGGCTACTAGACCATAGTTTTTTAAGTTTAAAAGAAATGTCATCCATCCCTTTTATGGTGCTAGTTTGCGCAGTTGTGCTCGCTGAAGGTTGAATCGTGGCATTACCTGCCACTTGAGTCGATAGTTCAGACATTCTCTACACCGGCATCTTCATAATATCTTCAAATGACATAACGACTTTGTTACGCACTTGCATTAAAGCATTGAACGACAAACTGGCTTTTTGACTTGCGATCATAGCCCCCGTCAAGTCGTCACTTTGGCCTGTTTCGACCGCCGTCATTTTCTGACTTGCGACTGACTGGTGTTGATTGACCGTATCAAGAACACTCGTCATCGCTTGAGAAAAAGACATTGGTGCGTTCAGTTCTTTAACATCAAGTGGATTCGCGCTCACGACAAATTCAGGAGTCTGAACTTGAGTACGCATGACTTCCATCTTAGAGAGCATGAGTTGCTCCGCTGATACCGCATTGTTTAGTGGTTGACTAGCCATCATCTCTCTCCTTTAGGCTGCTGAGCCAAGTGCCGACTGTAAATCGATTCCATGCTCACGCATTGCCGCAAGCTTGTACCTTAATGCTCGAGTCGAAACTCCTAACGCATCTGCTGTTTTTGTTCGATTACCGCCGAACTGACGTAACTTATCGAGAATGAATTGAAACTCTGCTTGCTTCTTCGCCTCAACATGTCCAAAAGTAGAAGTTGGTTCAACTGACTGCACTGGGAGTGCTAGTTCAATCGGTAGCATCAGGTCCTGAGCGGTAATGTAATCGCCATGACGCATAACCAAACTGCGTTGGATAACATTTTCTAGTTCTCGAATGTTCCCCGGCCAATGATATTGGCTCAAAGCAGTTACGGCATCGTGGGACAAATAGCACTGGCTTTTACCTTGATACTTCTCAATGAAGAAGTGGCTGATGGGCAAAATATCTTCTTTGCGCTCTCGTAATGGTGGCCAATGAAGTGGGAGTACATCTAATCGGTAGTAAAGATCTTCGCGGAAAGTGCCTTTTTGCACTTCTTCTCGTAGATCTTTGTTCGTTGCAGCGATGACACGGATATCTAGTTGAATCGCTTTATGACTGCCGACTCTCTCAACCTCACGCTCTTGAAGCACACGTAATAACTTCGCTTGTACAGCAGGAGACATTTCTCCTATCTCATCAAGAAGGATAGTGCCGCCATTGGCCTCTTCAAACTTACCGCTTTGTGAAGCACTCGCTCCGGTAAACGCTCCCTTCACATGACCAAAGAGCACGGCTTCCAACATAGACTCAGGGATTGCTGCGCAATTCACTGCGATAAAAGGTCCATCAGCACATGAACTGTGCTCATGAACATAACGAGCAAGCACTTCTTTACCAGTTCCAGATTCGCCAGTAATCAATACACTTGCTGTTGTACACGCCGCACGATGAGCCAATTGAAGTACCTGCTTACTGCGCCAAGATTCCGCAACAATGTTAGCAAGTGGCTTTTCAAGAGCCTCAACACGAGTAAGCAGACTCAAGAGTTGGTTGCTTTCAAACGGGCGTAGCAAATAATCTGTCGCCCCAGACTTCATTGTCTCTGCAGCAAGAATGCCTTGTTCTTGATCGACAATCGCAATCACAACGCCAGAATTACGCTGCTTTTGATGACAAGCGACAAATTCACGAACACACATATCTGGAAGATTTGAGCTCACTAAGGTAATGCTTGCTCTTTCTTCCAATAATGCAATTCGTCCTGTACGAGCGTGACGGATTTGATAACCAGCCTTCTGCAAAACATGCAAAACTGGTTGAGCAATAACATCATCTGGCTCAACCAACAGAACTTCCATTTTCGCCATCATTGAACTATTACCTTATTCTTGTTGATCTCGGTGTTACGTGAATTACGTGGGACAATTTCTTCATTATCGCGAACCAGCCTCAAAGTGACACGGCGATTCCTATCTCGCCCTTGGGGAGTGCTGTTACTAGCAACTGGATATCGGGATCCATGTGCCCTCACCTCAATCAGGTCTTCATCAATACCTAACTGTGTGAGCATCTTTGCTACTTTTTCTGCTCTCTTTCTTGAAACGGATAAGTTGGCTGTCGACGAACCAACACTGTCGGTATAGCCATCGACTAAGATCCTTGTAATTCGAGTATCTTTAACGATGTAACTCTTCAAAGCCTTAAGTTTGTATACTTGAGCACTTGTTAACGACTGTTGACCAAAAGCAAACGGCAGAACGACATCCCGCGCCTGAGCGAAAGTCATTTTTGGCAACTCAGACTGACACGCATCAAGAGAGTCTAACGATGACTTCATTTTTATGGTCGGAATAGTGAGTTCTACGGAATTATGACTTCCACTTAGTGACAACGTAACCCAATGGCCTTGATGTATACTGTCTAGAAGCTTGGATACACCGTGTTGAAAAACAAAGCGCTTCTGATTCTTTTCAACTTTAATCGTATCAATGACAAAGGAGTCACCTTCCTTTTGCCATGGTGCACGAACACTTTGAAGTACCGCACTTTTCCAACCGTCATCACCACTAGTTAATTCGGCAACAAAAGAAACATTATCATTGGGCAATAGGCGGAAATAAAACTTCCCCTGTGGAACTTCCGAATGAATTAACTTGCATTCAAATTTTCTTCCTTTAAATAACCAACTGGATAAATCCATTGGAACATTAATATATTCAGAGGCATTAAGGTGAGGAAAGTAAAATAAGCCAAGAATCAAAAACATAGAAAAGTAGCGACGAAAACGTTTTACTTCACAATATTTTTGACATTTCCATGACCTAGCAAATTTAATTAGATATGCCGTACCATTAAAATAATTGGCATATGAAACCATATAAAAATCCTACTTTGAAACAACATCACTCGCTATATATAGTGCGTCATTTAAGCAAAAAAGCCTGTCGATGAATGATTTTAAACCAACAAAACAATAAGTTAGACATATAAGCCACATAACTTCCTGCGCAGCTCTTCCTAAGCAAAAGAGAGCATAAAAAAACGAGCTTAGCTCGCTTAGTTCTAATATTTATTATTATTAACTTATTTATAAATCAAATTACCTGTTTTCCAATTTTATTTGAAGATGACTTTGTCAACTCTATGTCAACATATGAACCGAAGTCACATTATTAAAATACCATGCTAATAAATAGTAAATAACCATGTGTAGACTGTCGCTGCAATTGGGGATTAAACACAATTGTTAACGCAAGGTAAAATATATAAAGAAGCAGAGTTTAAATGGCTAATTCAGACGTGCAGATTTTAAATGTAGAATTGTTAGGAAAACCTATTCATATCATACGTGAAAAGTTGTTTTCCCTAATTTCAGAGTCTTGTAATGGCTTAACCAATGAGCTGCAAAATTGGCTTAAAACCAACAAAGTCGAAGCGAACCTTCATTCTGTTGAATTACATTCTTTTTCAGCATCTGAAATGGAAGCGAATACGACATCGACGCTGAGACACCAGAGTGGCGGTCTTATCTACATACACACCGATTCAGTAACTCTGATTAAACTTGCTGATCGATTTTATGGTGCGACTGTTGAACGCTCTACGACACTTTTAACCAGTAGCGATATCCGAATTCAAGAAAAAATCAGTAAGTTGATGGGTAACTGGTTAGCGCCATTGGAAATGTGGCAGAGCGAGCGCTTTGAACCTACTAGTGGAGTCGGCCTTCACGTTCAGCTGACCATCAAGTTTAATGAGCATGTTGGCTCTATCCACATGAAATTGGACGGACAACTGATACAAACACTTATTGATCAGTTAGAACTTCAACCTAAGTTCGATCTTATTGAACCGTTTAAACAGGCGTTAACCTCTACCCCTGTCCGTTTGAATGCAGTATTAGCCAAAAAGACGATGTCGCTGAGTGATGTTGTACAACTTCAGCCTGAAGACATTCTTCCAATTGAGCTGTTTACTAATGTTCCTTTAAGCATCGGCAACCAAACACTTTTTTCAGGTCGCGTTGCGGAAAATGACGGCCAACTCGTATTGATTTTTAACCAAAATAAGGAATCGCACTAATGAGCGAATCTTTTGAAAACACTGCTTTCGACAGTGATGACATTAACTTTGACGACTTTCAACTTGAGGATTTGGACACTGAGGTACCCGCAGATACACCAGTTGTTGCAGAGCGAGATCTGAGTTTCTTCAAGAACATTCCCGTGACTGTGACTCTTGAGGTCGCAAGTAAAGAGATTGCCCTCGGAGATTTGATGAAAGCGGGAGAAGGTACGGTATTAGAGTTGGATAAACTCAATGGTGAACCTCTAGATGTGAAAGTCAATGGCGCGCTTATGGGTCATGCTGAAGTGGTTGTTATCAATGAAAAATACGGTTTAAAGCTTATCAATGTTCTCGATTCTGCCTTATCAGGTGTCGGTCGATAAGTGGTGGTAAATAAAAGCATGCGAATATTGAAAAAGCCTTCAGTCTTGGCCACATTTCTCGCACTGTGTACGTTGGGGATGATGTCATTCCCAACATTTGCGGCAGAGAATGGTCTCACGCTTTTATCAGTGACAGATGGCCAAACACAGCAGGAATACAGCGTTAAGCTACAAATTCTGTTGTTAATGACGGCACTAAGCTTTTTGCCTGCTTTTGTTTTAATGGCGACCAGTTTTACACGTATCATTGTTGTTTTGGCGATACTAAGACAAGCGCTAGGCTTACAACAAAGTCCTCCTAACCGCGTGCTCGTCGGCATCGCACTTTCACTTACTATTTTGATAATGAGACCCGTGTGGTCTGATATCTACGACAACGCTTTTCAGCCTTATGACAATGGTGAGATAACCCTTATTCAGGCATTTACTGTTGCAGAAAAGCCCGTTAGGAACTTCATGTTGGCTCAGACCCACCAAAGTGCTTTGGAGCAAATGCTACGAATCGCGAATGAGCCTATCGATCAAAATATCGAAGATATCTCCTTCGCAGTGGTGCTCCCTGCTTTTGTGATCAGTGAACTAAAAACGGCATTTCAAATTGGCTTCATGCTGTTTATTCCATTTCTCATTATAGATTTGGTCGTAGCAAGTGTCTTAATGGCAATGGGTATGATGATGCTCTCACCGCTGATTGTCTCTTTGCCGTTCAAGTTAATGGTCTTCGTTTTGGTCGATGGTTGGGCCATGACTGTAGGCACCTTGTCTGCCAGTTTTGGATAACAAGGAGGAATAGATAATGACTCCTGAAATGACGGTCACTCTGTTTTCTGACGCGGTATGGCTAATCATCTTAATGGTTGCAGTTTTGGTCGTGCCCGGACTTATTGTCGGCCTAGGAATTGCGGTATTTCAAGCAGCAACTCAGATCAATGAGCAAACCTTAAGCTTTCTTCCCAAACTATTAGTTACCCTACTCATGGTCATTTTCGCAGGCCATTGGATGTTACGTAAAATCATGGAATTGTTTGATTATCTGTTCCATAACATTCCAGGAATGATTGGCTGATGGCCGTTACGTTTACTGAGCTGTCCGTCATACTTGGTCAACTCTGGTGGCCATTTTTTCGTATTGGCGCCGTCTTCATTTCCATGCCATTTTTTGGGGATGCGCTAATCCCAGTTTGGGTCAGAAGCCTACTCGCACTCTCAATTGTCGTCATCACAGCGCCATTGATGCCAGCAATGCCTGAAGTTGAGCTATTTTCTCTCACCTCGCTGTTCCTTGCATTCGAACAAGCAATTTGGGGGGTAATGTTCGGCTTAATTCTGCACATGCTTTTCACGATTTTCACCATGCTAGGCCAGATCGTTTCATTGCAAATGGGGTTGGGCATGGCAATGATGAATGATCCCGTCAATGGCCTCTCAGTCGCTATTTTAGGTCGTGTTTTCTTACTGTTTTCAACCCTGCTGTTTCTCGCGTTAGAGGGACATTTGCTCGTTATTGATATTCTGATCCAGAGCTTTGTGATTTGGCCTGTGGGATCAGGAATCTCATTACTCTCAATACAGGGGGTCGTGAATGTATTTGGCTGGATGTTTACATCTGCTCTCGCGCTCGCCTTACCTGCGATCGTTTCAATGCTGCTTGCTAATATCAGCTTTGGTGTAATGAACCGCGCCGCACCTTCATTGAACGTCTATGCGCTAGGCTTTCCGATGACCATGATGCTTGGCCTGTTTAGCGTTCTGCTTTCAATTTCAGGCGTACCTAGCCGCTATACCGCTCTAGTGCACGATACTCTGCGCTATTTAAATAGCTTTATGATGGGGGGAGTATGAGCGATCAATCATCACAAGATAAAACCGAAAAAGCCTCTCCGCAGAAAGTTAAGAAAGCGAGACAAGAGGGACAGATCCCAAGAGCAAAAGAGTTTACAACCGCGGTTATTTTTTTGGCCGTCGCTCTCTATTTCTACTCTCAGCTATCCAATATTTGGCAAAGTATGACGGGGGTCTTCCGTTACAATATAGCATTGACCAAAGACGATCTCGCATCACCGAATCAAATGGTGGAACAAATCGGACAAAGCCTAGCGATGATCATCGAAATGCTAGTACCTATGTTTGCTGTCATCATCATCGTTACCATCGCCAGTACACTTGTACTAGGTGGTTGGATGTTTCGTCCTGCTAACGTGCTGCCCAAGTTGAGTAAGCTGAATCCTCTTTCAGGTATAAAGCGCATGTTTTCGACTCGCTCTCTGGTCGAGTTAATAAAGTCAACGCTCAAAGTCACTGTAATTTTTGCCGTCCTTTACGGCTACCTAGACAGCCACCTTCAGCCACTGCTAGGGATGCAAAGTCTACCTCTAAATCAAGGGGTAACGATGATCATATCTATTTTATTTGAAGGGTTACTCCTGATGGGCTTTGCACTTCTCATTTTTGGTGTGATCGATATTCCTTACCAACGATGGGAGCACTTAAAAGAACTCAAAATGACAAAGCAAGAGCTTAAAGAAGAATTCAAAAATAATGAGGGTCGGCCTGAAGTCAAACAACGTATTCGCCAGATTCAGCAGCAATTCGCTCGACGTAAAATTGATAAGATGGTGCCAACTGCGGACGTTGTGATCACCAACCCGACCCACTACGCCGTGGCGTTAAAATACGATATGAGCCTCTCTGAAGCTCCTTTTGTCGTCGCCAAAGGTGTCGATGAAACAGCCATGCACATTCAAAGAATCGCGAGAGAAAACCAAGTCGAAATTATTAACTCGCCACCTCTGACGCGTTCAATCTATTACACCACGGCTATTGAGCAAGCGATTCCAAGCCAGCTCTATATTGCAGTGGCGCATATTCTGACTTATGTATTGCAGCTGAAGGCTTTTCGTAAAGGCTCAGGCAAAAAGCCACATCCATTGCCTATTTTTTCTATTCCTAAACATTTGCAGCACTGATTAACCAGCGTTTACCCAAGGATACAAGAGCATGCTTAACCGGCTAAAACAGATCCAAACTTCAACAAAAGGCTACATCGGTATACCCATTGTATTGCTGATGGTGTTGGCTATGGTCATCTTGCCACTGCCCCCATTGTTGTTGGATGCCCTATTCACCTTCAATATCGTCCTTGCGATACTGGTTTTGTTAGTAAGCACTACGGCGAAGAGACCGCTCGACTTTTCTATCTTCCCGACCATTCTTCTGGTTGCAACCTTACTGCGCCTGACACTAAACGTTGCCTCGACTCGTATCGTATTACTTGAAGGTCACAATGGTGGTGACGCTGCCGGTAAAGTGATTCAAGCCTTTGGTGAAGTTGTTATCGGCGGTAACTATGTCGTCGGTATGGTGGTGTTTATCATCTTAATGATCATTAACTTTGTTGTGATCACCAAAGGTGGTGAGCGTATCTCTGAAGTGTCGGCGCGTTTTACCTTGGATGCCTTACCGGGTAAGCAAATGGCTATTGATGCCGACTTGAACGCAGGCTTGATCGATCAAGAAACTGCTAGACTAAGACGTAAAGAAGTTGCAAATGAAGCTGACTTCCACGGCTCAATGGATGGTGCATCTAAATTTGTTCGTGGTGACGCAGTCGCAGGCCTTTTGATTCTATTTATCAACATCATTGGCGGTATCAGCATTGGTGTGTTCGAGCACGGCCTACCCGCTTCAGAGGCATTTAAAACCTATGCATTGCTAACCATTGGTGATGGTCTAGTCGCGCAAATACCATCTCTACTGCTTGCCACCGCTGCTGCTATCATCGTTACGCGCATTAATGATACTGACAATGACATGTCAGAAACCATGCACAAGCAACTATTGGCGACCCCAGCTACCTTGTTCACTGTTGCTGGTATTATGGTCATCATTGGTATTGTTCCTGGTATGCCACACCTTGCTTTCTTTACATTTGCGGCTGTACTTGGCTTTGCTGGCTGGCGCCAATTAAAAAAACCAATCCAAGACCATCAACTCGATCAAGTAGAAGCAATTTCACAGGCGATGCAAGAAGAAGAGGCTCCGCTTACTTGGGATGATATTCCACATGTAAATACGCTTGCACTATCGCTTGGCTATCGGTTAGTACACCTCGTTAATAAAGAGCAAGGCGCTCCATTGGCACAACGTATTCGTGGGGTAAGGAGAAACCTTTCCGAGCAAGTCGGTTTTCTACTTCCTGAAGTACGTATACGCGACAACCTGGCACTTAAGCCAAATCAATATACTATTTCACTCAATGGTGAAGTGATAGAAGAAGGCTTTATCGAACCAGATAGACTGATGGCCATTGCGGTTGGTGAAACATACGGGGAAGTTGATGGTATTTTGGGCAGTGACCCAGCATACCAGTTGCCAGCCGTTTGGATCGAGCACAACGATAAAGCCAAAGCACTCAATATGGGCTACCAAGTCGTCGACGATTCAACGGTTATCGCGACTCACATCAGCAAAGTAATGAAAACCAATCTTGCCGATTTGTTCAACCATGATGACGTTGAAGCAATGAACCAACGATTAATGGCCCAAGCTCCAAAGCTCGCTGAAGCATTAGGCGCCGCCTTAACGCCAGCCCAACAACTCAAGGTGTATCGTCAACTGCTACTCGATCAGGTGCCACTTAAAGACATCCGCAGTATTGCAAACACCATGCTGGAATCTTCAGAAAATACTAAAGACCCTATTTTGTTGTCTTCCGATGTACGCTGCACTCTACGCAGAACTTTGGTCAACCTAATTGCAGGGAAAAAAGTAGAGATTAGTGTCTACGCGCTTTCTGATGAACTTGAACAAATGCTGCTTACGTCACTGCAGCAAGCACAAGCAAACGGGCCTGTCATGCTAGATAGCTTCCCTATTGAGCCCAATATACTGGGGCAGTTCCAGCAGAATTTGCCGTTGATCAGGCAGCAATTAAAGCAACAAGGGCTTGCACCGATCCTATTAGTAATGCCTCAATTGCGACCATTACTTGCACGATACGCGCGCACCTTCACGCAAGGCCTTGCGGTATTGTCATATAATGAAATCCCTGAAAATAAACAAATTAATGTGGTAGGAAACCTTGGCTAATCTCACTTCAGCACAAGCAATTTATTTGCACTTGTGTAAGTTAATGAAGCAAAGCGTCGTCACGGATGACGATCAAATTGTTTATGACGCTTTTACCAAACAAGACATCAAGCACGCTTGCCAAGCTATCAGGCATGTGCAGTCCGGCGATATCGAGTTTCAGCACCTCACGTTGCGTTTTGGCCACTCAGGTGAACAAAGCGTTTACCATTTTGACTTATCGGAAACGATGATTCTGTGTTTAGACCTTTACAGTATCTATCTAGCCATCCGTCAGACTCAGTTTCAAATGGAAACCTTCCACCCGGACTTGATCAGTAACGTCGTTGTTCCTATTCGAATGAGTGCGCTGCTATGGGCAAACGGGAATCGCTATCTTAACCGGGTTATTGAACATCACGGTAAAGCGTTCAAACACATTATTCCATCGATACAATTTGATGAACCATCTTGCTCCACCCAAGAAAGCTACGAGCTGGTCGAAAAACTTCGTGAGCATGCCTTTTCGCTGTGGTTTGAGGTATCAACCGCCGATCTTGACTTGGATATGGTGCATTCATTTAAACCAGATATGATCAAACTGGTGGTGAACCTAGAAGACAAAGAGCATAGAGAACTCTTCTTGCCAGTTGCACGTTTTTTAAGAAAGTACCGCTATAAATGGATAGCCAGCCGCGTGGCAAATCAAAATGAACTTAACCGCTACCGTTTACTTGGAGCAAGCTACTATTTTGGTTATTTCAGCGATTTGCCAACACCTATCTCTTTCAAAGCCCCGACTTTGGAATAAGCATCACTAAAACAGAGCAAAATGCACCCAATTAAAAAATTTATTAATTTTTTAATTAATCTTCATCAACAATCGTCCGCCTCTAGTTAGTGAGCAAGGGAATTTCCCGAAGCCTGAAAAAGATAATGAGAAACCAAGGAGACTTAAGATGGCTTTATCTATGCATACTAACTACGCTTCACTTGTTACGCAAAACACGCTAAACAATACAAGTGGTCTTTTAAACACTGCAATGGAGCGTTTGAGCACAGGCTTCCGAGTTAATTCTGCTGCTGATGACGCTGCTGGCCTGCAAATTGCTAACCGCCTAGAAGCACAGTCTCGTGGTATGAACGTAGCGATGCGTAACGCACAAGACGGCATCTCAATGATGCAAACAGCTGAAGGTGCGATGGACGAAATGACGAACATCGTTTACCGCATGAACGACCTAGCTACTCAATCATTGAACGGCTCTAACAGTGCCGCTGACCGTACAGCAATGGATACTGAGTTTAAGCAGCTAACCGCTGAGCTAAACAATATCATGGGTAACACATCTTTTGGTGGTCAAAAACTATTGGCTGCTGGCGGTGCCTTTGAAGCTGGTGCAGTTAACTACCAAATTGGTTCATCTTCTGCTGAAACTCTAGCTGTTGACGCATCAGTAAGCGTTAAAAAAGTAGCAGCAACTCTAGCTGACGCGGCTATCACTGATGGTATCGGTGATGCAACGAAAGCAAAAGCAGCTCTTGATAAAATCAGTGGTGCGGCTGGCCTTATTGAAGACATCGGCGCAAGCCGTGCACAGTTCGGTGCAAACATTAACCGTCTAGAGCACACTATGACTAACCTAGGTAACATGGTTGAGAATACCACTGCTGCTAAAGGCCGTATCATGGACGCTGATTTTGCTGTTGAATCTTCTAACATGACGAAGAACCAAATGTTGATGCAAGCTGGTACAACTGTACTGTCTCAAACGAATCAACTTCCAGGCATGGCAATGTCTCTACTTCGCTAATTCAGCGATAGTAACCTTCACCATTAAACCTCCCGCTGGGAGGTTTTTTTTTAGTCTGACTACCGAAAAGTGATTAATTTTGCCCGCCATTAGGTCGCCTATAAATAGGGAAGCACCATATCTTGGCGTGTAGGAAAAGCGGAATGCCAGCTGCGGAAACCCGACTTCCGCAAGAACACAAAAACAAAAGTAAATCACTGTTTTTATTAAATATTAACTATCGGCACGCATCTTGCGATAACCCTTTATATCATTAGTGAATATTCACTTTACTGTTATCTCTAGATGGTACGAAAACGATGAGAGAGGGAATGACCTCATGAGTTCAATAGACCCAATTTCTATGGCTACTCAATTGGCAACTTACGATGTACAACCATTTCAACAACGTTACAAACTGCAGTCCGACCGCTACCAAGCTCAACTTACTGCACTAGGAAAAGTTGAAAGTGCGTTGCGCGAATTCCGTACAGCAGTAAATGGGATGAACAGCAGTACAAGCGGCATAGTAAAAAACTCAACGACACTCTCTCAAGACGGTTTTTTCACCGCTGATGCAAACGCTAATGCGCTATCAGGTAACTATCAAGTTTTTGTTGAACAAGTTGCAACTGCACATCAACTGTCGACAGGTATGCCTGCTGACCTAGAGGCAACCACAGAGATCCCGACAACCGGAACACTGGATTTTACGGTTAACGGTAAAAATATGAGCATTGACCTTTCCACTGTCGATAACGACGGTGACGGAAAAGCAACGATGTCCGAGCTAGTAACCGCGATCAATAACCACGATGACAATCCTGGTGTCAATGCCACTCTAGTTCGTTCCAATGGCCAAACTCACTTTATGCTATCAAGTACCGAAACAGGCGTTGCCAATACGATCAATGTAAGCGCGGCTGGCACTGGGCAAGCATGGTTTGAAGATGCTTTCACCAATACAACAGAAATCACAGCTCCACAAGATGCGGTGATTTGGTTGGGCGCTCAGAATACGGGCCTCAAACTCACCAACTCAAGCAACAAATTCGAGGGTGTGATTGACGGTGTAGATCTAACGGTAAGCAAAGCACAGGCAGCCGGTGAGGCACCTATCAGCTTGGCTGTTGGCCCTGATAGTGAAGGAACAAAAGAACAAATCGATAAGTTTGTTGAAACATACAACAACCTGCTTTCAACCCTTGATGAATACACCCAAGTTGGTGGAGAAGATAAGCAGCGTGGAGCACTGGCGAATGATCCAACCCTTCGCTCAATTGAAAGCCAGTTAACGGCCATCACGCGCGGTGAATTCAACGGCATGCGATTAAGCGAGATCGGCATCACTCCAGACCGGAACGGGAAATTGTCAGTAGACAGTGAGAAGTTCCAAGAAGCACAAAAAACAAACAGCGCGGGTATTGAGGCCATGTTCAATGGTGATGGTGCTCTACTCGATACTCTAGATGAAATGGCTGAACCGTTTCTCAAATTCTCATCAGGTTTGTTTAACTCTCGTAAAGAAGCACTTCGTTCAAGTATCGACCGAATTGAAGACAAGCAAGCCACTCTAGAGCGTAAATACGATACCTCTTACAAACGGTATTTAAAACAATTTACGCAAATGAACACATTAATGACTCAAATGAACCAAACCATGTCGATGTTTGGTTAAAACGCTTTTAGGAGAAATATTTATGCTCATGGACTCAGGCTACGACTCATACCAGCAAGTCGATCTTGATGCACAAGCTGCTGCCGCGAACCCTCATCAATTGGTGGTGATGCTAATTGATGGTTTGCTTGATGAGCTGGAGCGTGTCAGAGGCCATATGACCGCTGGGCGTTTGGCCGAAAAAGGTGTTGGCATTAATAAATGCATGAACATCCTCATTGGCTTAACCAGTGCTCTAGACGAAGAAAATGGCGGCGAAGTGGCACAAAACCTACAACAGCTCTACGACTTCTGTCAGATGGAACTCTACACCGCAAGCGTAAAAAATGACACGGAGCGATTAGTCAATGTCGAGCGTGTAATGGGAAATATTCGAGAGGGTTGGGTTAACTTTGGCAAGCAAGCATAAAGTTCCGGCCGGCTATTTGAGCCAGTTTGCTCGAAAAATAGAAGCCTCCGGCAAAGCCTCTGATTGGGAGGCTTTAAAAGCTTACGACAATAAGCTGAGACAGCTTTTATCTGCAAATCCGACCTTAGTCCGTGACCCGAACTTTCAGGATGAGCTGCAGCATCTCAAATCCGCCTATAAAGAAGCATATACAACGCTCGGGAAAGCAACCGAACAATTAAAGCAAGAAATGGAAATGGCCGAAGCTCAGCAAGAACGAGCAATTGCTTATGAACTCGCGATGTCATTGGAGGTAATGCCATGATCAATGTCCAATCTCTAGTGGGGTCAACATCTCCTAAGCCGCTTGGCACGACCAAAATTGGGCAAAGTACTGTTGACCAACCGCCTTCAGATCCTAGTATCGCTTTTGGTCAGTACGTACAACTTTCTCATACTCCGCAAGCTGCTAATGAAACTATGCCAGAGAAAGTTGGCTATCAAGAAGATGAAGATCTATCAGAGAACTTAGGCGCTAGCATACAGCTACCATCTGTTCAAAATGCTCGCGACCCAGAAGCATCTGATATTTCTGAATTAGCTCTAACATCGGAGCAATCGCAAAAACTGCATTTTGAACTCAAAAACGACTCGAGCTCTTTGCCTTATACGAATGACTTAAGTGCTATTGCACTTAGTAAGCAGCTATTCACCTCTGAGCCTGTGACATTGTCACAAAGTGTAATAAAAACATCTATCAGCGAAGGGACTTTAGATAACAGTCAGCGCGCTCAATTAGGCTCTTTTCAAGCGATTGTGAACGGTGGAGTCAAGCCAGCACAAGATGAAAATCCAGCTCAACTTTCCACTAGCAGCATGCAAACAACGCTACTGACAACGCCATCCGTGGCTAACAACGTGCAGCCAGTTGAAGTGACTCACACATCAAATACCGGAACACTTAAAGCATCGGCGTCAGGGACAGAATGGGCATCAATGCAAATTGATACCAAAGCCGGAAAATGGGGCGAGCAAATGATGCAAGTCTTACATGACCGAGTGACATTGCAAGCCCAGCAGAATATGCAGGAAGCAAAGATTCGCCTCGACCCTCCCGAGCTAGGTAAGTTAGATCTTTTGGTTCGCGTAGAGGGTGACAGACTTAATGTTCAGATCAATGCAAACACAGCCGCAACACGAGAAGCATTAGTTCAAATATCTGAGCGCCTTAGAGCTGAGCTTCAACAGCAGAACTTTGTTCATGTGGACGTCAACGTTGGCTCAGATCAAGGCAAGGGCCAACCAAATCACCATGAACCTCAAGAGGAAGCCCATGTTCCTATTTTTTCTGCAAGAGAATCATCAAACGGCGAACATGCATTCACAACAATGAGCTCAGAGCACTGGCTCAATACCCAAGCCTAATTAGTTATCGAGGATAAGGTTATGACCAAACCACAAATGATCACCATAATTTTCGCAATGATCATCACCAGTGCTCTAGTATCTGCTGGTACGGTAGTCGGCGGTATATGGTACTTGAAACACTCTGGAGAAGAGAAAAACTTCGAAAACCTAATCGAAAGCTCTCCACTTTCATTCTTAACCAAAGAAGAGGAAGTGGTTAAAGGCCCAAGTTTTCACCCGCTAGATAAAGTCGTATTGACAGTCAAAGGCAAAAAACAAACACACTTTGTCATGCTAGAACTGGCTGTCGAAACCCGTAGCCCTGAGCGAATCAAAGATATTGATAATTACATGCCGATGATTCAAAACTCGCTGCTTAAACTATTCAGTGATAAGACTTTTGATGAACTTCAGCAGTCAGGCGCAATAGAAGCACTACAAAAGGAGGTCAAAGAAACATTGTTACTTTCTTTTGCTGAAACAAGCATTGTTCGCGATATCGATGACGTACTGCTGACAAAATACGTCGTGCAATAACGGAGTTCACTTATGCTAGATATGAACTTCCAGGATGATTATGCGGCGGCCGAACAGATACAAACGCCAACTCATAAGATTGATGAAAACAAGTTACTCCAGAAGCATCAAATCATGGTTAAGCGTGTCGTCAATCAACTTCGAGTACATGCAACCACACATTGCAGCATAGAGGACATGCAGCAGATTGGTCTCATTGCTTTAATTGAGGCTGGTAGACGATATGGTGATATTGAAGACCCTAACTTTCCGGCCTTCGCTGTATGTCGAATACGTGGATCAATCTTGGACGAACTCCGCCGTTTAGATTGGCGTTCAAGAAAAACCCGTCAGGAAGCTCATGAGCTAAACGATGTAACCAGAGACTTAACCAAGTCATTGGGAAGACCGCCTAGTGATGCTGAAATCATCAAAGCTCTCGGGACTAACGAGCAAGATTATTATGCTCGTCAAAATGCCGCACTGGCTGGTGAAATGCAAAGCCTCGATCAACTACTCGAAGCAAACAGTCATGCTCAGTTTGGTGGGAATTACGATGGTACCGAACATGAACACACACGCCGAAGTCTTGAGTCCGCAGTTCAAAAGCTATCCAAGCGAGACCAGTTGCTACTCACCCTTTTCTATCAGCATGAGCTCAACTTACATGAAATAGCCTTGGTACTGGATCTGACTCCCCCAAGGATATGTCAATTGCATAAACAAGCTCTCAAACAACTTAATCATTACCTGGCTTCTTAGGAGTTAATAATGCAAAAATTTCTCGGTGCACTCATTATCATCATGAGTGTTTTTGGCGGTTACATGTGGGCAGGTGGCAGTATGCTTGCTATCTGGCAGCCTGCTGAAATACTGATTATCGGCGGTGCTGCTATTGGCGCGACCATTGTCGGCAACCCTCCTCAAGTATTAAAAGAAATGCGCCTTCAGTTTCGCATGGTACTGTCAGCACCTAAAGATGAACGTGAATACTACATGGAACTGATGGCACTGCTGCAAGTGCTACTAGAGACGATTCGAAGTACCGGTTTTAAATCTCTGGATTCCCATATTGAGAACCCAGATCAAAGCCCAATTTTCGCTAAATACCCATTAGTGGCTCGTGATTTTAGACTGGTTTCTTTCATTACAGACAATTTGCGTTTAATGGCAATGGGACAAATGTCGCCTCATGAATTAGAGGGGCTGCTAGAACAGGAAATCGAAGCGATTCAAACCGACCTTCTTCTGCCTTCCCGTTCATTGCAAAGAACAGCAGAAGCACTGCCTGGGTTCGGTATTTTGGCGGCAGTAGGTGGCATCATTATCACGATGCAAGCAATTGATGGATCTATTGCCTTGATCGGCTATCACGTCGCAGCAGCCCTCGTTGGTACATTTATTGGTATTTTCGGTTGTTACTGTTTTTTAGATCCAACCAGTAATGCCATGGCACAGCGTGTAAAACGTGATATGTCTGCTTTTGAATGCGTTAGAGCGACGTTAGTTGCTTATATCGCGAAAAAGCCGACACTTCTTGCGATTGACGCTGGGCGTAAACATATTCAGCTCGATATAAAACCAACTTTCAATCAAATGGAAAAATGGTTGGCTGAACAGGAGGGTTAATGCAAAAACAAGAACACATCGTCTTTAAACGTTCTAAAAATCACGCCCATGATGAACACCATGGTGGTGCATGGAAAGTTGCGTTTGCTGATTTTATGATCGCGTTAATGGCTCTGTTTCTCGTTTTATGGGTAATGCAGGTTGTTGATAAAGAAGAGCGCAAAGCGATTGTAGCTCATCTACACAGCTCAAGTGTGTTTGATCAAAGTTATGGTAATCCGTTTGATACATCACAAAGTATTTCACCTATCGACTTGGCACAGGATTCATCTGTGCCAAGCCGACATAACTCAAACCATGTTGTAAGTTCGTACTTTCAAGGTGATGGTGATGGACCAGAGATCGACTCACTGATACCAGGAAACTTTGATACGCAAGAGCAACTGGCCCTATTGGCAAAAGTCATTGAAGAAATGATGGCTCAGATAAGCGCCCAAGGAAATGTAAATGTTACGGTTACACCACAAGGCCTTCGAGTGGTTTTGCAAGATGACTACAAACAACACATGTTTAGTCGTGGTGGCGCTGAGCTGACACCGTTTTTTGAAGACTTGCTGCTAGCACTAGCCCCGGTATTTGAACGTGTTGGGAATCCTCTCATCATCAGTGGCCACACTGATGCAACGCCATTCAAACAACGTGCAGGCAAGCAGTCTAACTGGGCTTTATCGGCCACCCGAGCAGATATGGCAAGAAAAACCTTGGTCTCTGGCGGCATGCCAGATGCTCGAGTCATGCAAGTAACCGGTATGTCAGATCGTGCCTTGCTGAACCCAGAAGAGCCAGACTCAAGTGAGAACCGTCGAATAGAACTCTTTGTATTAACAACACCTGCAGCTCAGGTTTTAGAAACTTTTTTCGGTAATCAAGACGATTCAGAGCTACAGAAAGCTAAGCAAAAGGCTGAGTTTAACCAGCCTGTCATTCGTCAAGAGGTCATCTCTTACTCGACCGATGGAACTAAGCCTGACAACTCCTTGCAAAAACTATAAGACATAGGTCACTGGTAACAGTGACCTATCGTTCACCCACTTTTTGAGCTCCAATATGCATCGACAATCGAATCAGCTTTCAACAAAGGATGGCTTAAAAAAAGCCTTTCTATGGTTGATCGTATTTGACTATATTTTGCTGGGGTTCTTTCTCACACAATTGTGGAGCTTGTCGCTCAATAGCGGCACAATGATCAGCATGCTGTTGGTCATATATAATGTCTTACTGACGTTTCTTTGCTTCCAAAGAACCAACAAGCAAGACGCTTATATCATCTACCCCATTATCTCGGCTACGCTACTCGCATTTGTCTGCTTTCTATATTTCTTCTTCTTGGTTTGATAGAACACTAGGGTATGTTGAGCTTTCGAATCGGTTTTGCAGCAGTTTGTGGAGAGATTTAGACAAAGCAGAGGCTTTGAAATGTCACTAGCCTATCTGATAAGCCAGAATAAAAAGGAAGCATCAAATGCTCCCTTTTAAAGGTGATGATTGGGTAACGGGCTATCGGATCACCAGGTAAAAGAGAACGCCTGCCATAAAGCCCAATAGGGATAAGGAAGTTGAGCCACGTTTACTCTGTGTCTCGTTTAATTCATTCTGCTTCGCCATATTGACTCCTTGTCTTTGACTTTCCATTTTGGCTGAGCTTGTATCTACACCAGTACGTACTCGCTGATCATTTTGTTGAAGGAGACTAGATCAAAAGAGCCTCTTATCTCAAAACGTACTCGCCCTACTTCACTCAGGAACAGCTCAATCTCACAATCCAAATCAAACGTGCCCGATGTTTCAATAGAGAAAGCGTTTATCTTACTGTAAGGCAGCGACGTGTAGTCGACTTTCGAACCCGTAATACCTTGCACATTCGCAGCGATGACGCGCTTATTGGTAAACACCACTTGGTCACGAACCGTTTTGAAGCCAGCGAAAATACTCTCGCCATCAATCAAAAACTTGTGAAAATCTTCACGTACATTTGAAACTTCAATCGGCTTAAGTTTGAAAACCGATGAGTTATCGAAATCGATCATGGAACTACCTCAGAACATGAATAAATAAAATCACTTATCAATTAATAGCAAAGTCTCTACGATGAGCCTATTGATTTTGATGACTTTTCTAACTTCATCTCGCTTTTGGTTATCAATCGAGAATTATTTCCATCCTTGGCGCCACTTTCTTGGATCTTTCAAGTCATGCCAATCCAGTTCGCGCTCTCGTTTGGTCATGACCGCTTCAATCACACACCTCACGACATTGCCCTCTTCATCAAACTCAATTTCAGAGATGATGAAGTGCTTTTCTTTATTTATAGGGGCAGTTGCAGTCCACTTACTGCAAAGTAACTTTTTAGGGTGGATTCGATTCATAATGACGCACCATTCATACAAAAACATAAGTATTTCATACGCATGAACAAGCAAATACGATCTTATTTTGCAGGTATTAAAAAAGGGGATTTCATAATCCCCTTTTTATATCTATGTAGGCGTAGTAAACCTACATGATGCACTCTTTCGCCGCTTGTGCTTTCTCTATGCCTTCTTCAATTAGAGATTTGGTTTCTTCACTACCGATGGATGACATCACTTTATCCATCACCTTATCTACCGTTGATTCTGAAGATGCTTCTACCAAACAAGCGTACGCATTTGCAATGTGTTCTTTAGCTTCGATGAGCGCTTCCGGGTCGCTGAAATCTACACTCATAGCTTCTTCTACTGATATCGCCAATTTCTCTGCAGACTCAGCTGCATCGCCAAACTGATCTAAGTTGAATGCCTCTTCGACCGATTCTATCTGCTCTTGAACCGTATCAATCGCTTTGTTTGCAGCTTCTTGTGCCTGGTCAATGGCTTTGCTTGCGTCATCACAGCCAGTCAGAGCCATTGCCAAAACCATGATTGAGATTGTCTTTTTCATATTTGTTCTTCTAACAAGTGAGTGGCTAATCATCACCATACGTGATTAGCCTAACGATTTTAACTCAAGAGTTGTAAGGATAGGAAACAGAAACGCTGTAAAACAACGCTGCTCTAGAGAACAACCTCACCGTTTAATAAAGCGTTATAAGTATCAGGCAATTCTACCGTGACTGATTGCCATCATATCATCGTAGGTGCGTTGTAGCGCTTCAAAGGTCCATTCAAAGTAAACACGACGCTCCATCAGTGGTGCAATTTGATCCGCACCAAACGATTCGATAGTTAGATCGGAATATTCCACTTGAAGGCTATTACCATCAGTCCCCCAACCTTCATATTCGCGATTGCCAATGAGATCATAAAGGTTGTTGCTTAAGAAGCTATGGACCACTAGGAATGATTGTACAGTGTCTTCGGAAAAGTTAAGCATGCTAGCAACCTGTGCCACATCATACGACTGCTCCTTATTGCCTTGGTCAATATCAAGCCTTACTAACCGTATTTCCCACGTTGCCACTTTACCCAAGGAATCAAAGACATGTTGATTTAAAGCTTCAAAGACCTGAAAAAACTCCTGGATCATTGAGATGTATTTTTCAGACATAATGTTCCTTATTCTATTTAGTTAACGGACGATCTTCGCCGCCGTGTTATTACTCACCTAGCCAGTGATGGTTAAAGTTAGACTAAAAATTGCAACTCTACATACTGTATATATGATTTTTGAGTGATTAGTTAACTAATAGCGTTGGTTCGTCGATCCCCATATAGTCGCAAAGTTCTCGCTTAATTCGATGAAACTCTTGAACTGAGACAAAGTAGTCGGCACAATCTGCCTTACCTTTCATACCGATATTAATTGACGTAAACGATTGAATAATCGAGGTAATCTCAATAACTTCATTCGCTAATGAAAACGTCACAACATGATCCATATTTAAGTAACGACCTGATTCGATTTTTAATGCTTTAGCCATCGTTGGGTCCTAATGTATCGAGATAATTGATGCAGGGAGCAGCACTTTGAAATGAAGTGATATAAAGGAGCTTCATAGCGATGAGTATGCTACTCAATTACCGTGAGCCTATCATAAGCCCTCGCCTTCAAAATTAGAGATAAGACGCACTTTCACTCGGATTTACTTACAGATAAAACAGTTATCAAAATTCTGACTGCAAATTTACCAACAGGGAGACGAATGTTGTTGGCCTCAAAAAAGAAAAAAAGATAAGTAAGTCAGGTTTGCAAAAATGGAACGACAAATTGGGAGTCAAGAAACTGATACAAAAAAACCGAGCACAATGCTCGGCTTCTTATCTCATTCCATCAATTTAGAACACGCAATGCTTAGCGAAGTCTGTCGCTTCATTTGCAGTCCATTCACCTTTTGGTTTCTCTTTAAGGTCTTCACACCACTGCTCGCTGCCAATGCCATCTTGTAGGACGCAGTGCTTAGCAAAATCAACCGCGTTATCTGCCGTCCATTCTGTTTTTGGCTTCTCTCGCATGTCTTTACACCACGATTCTGTGCCCACTTCATCAGAACATGCTGTTAGCGTTGTCGCTGCTAACAGTAGCATTACCAATTTTTTCATAAATTCAGGTTCCACTTTCAATTGATGAATGGACTATACCCAAAATATCGATACAAGTGTTAAGACTTAGAAAATTTATCGACTCTCGCTCTGTAAAATCGTCGATTTCCACTGAATTCAATCTAACTGCATCGATAAATACAGGAATACCTGTAATTTGGTTCAAAGGCGGTGAGCTTGCGTTAACGCTTGAAGGTTTGTAGAGCCAGTACCAAAGCACGCTAAACGTAGCTCTAATTCCATTTGTTCAAAGTGGTCAACGACAGATTCCGTGCTAATGGTGGCCGCTTTTAGCACCGCACCCGCTTGCCCAACAAGATTTGCGCCAAGATGTATCGCCTTCGCGCCTTCTAAGCCGTTATGCACGCCGCCAGACGCAATTAAAGGTAAGTCAGGGTATTGGGCGCGAATTTGCTCCAAACATTTCGCTGTTGGAATGCCCCAATCCCGGAACAGCTCAGCCGCGCGCTGCATCTTGTTGTCTGTCTGGCAGTAACCTTCAACCGCAGACCAACTTGTGCCACCAGCGCCCGCAACATCAATCGCATCCACGCCCACTTCAACAAGTTGTTTGGCAACCGCACCGCTGATGCCAAATCCCACCTCTTTGATGATCATCGGTACATCGATGCGCTGTTTAAGCTGCTCAATCGATGTAAGCACGCCAATCCAATCATGGTCACCATTCTGCTGAAAGGCCTCTTGCATGGGGTTGAGATGCACGAATAAAGCGTCCGCTTGGATAAAGTCGACCGCACGTTGGGCGTTGTCGAGACGTTGTTTGTCTCTCAGTTGAGCTGCACCCAAGTTGGAATACAAAGGCACGCCTTTGGCAAGTTCACGAATTGTTTTGCCCAAACCTGAATGAAGGCTGTCTTCTAGGCTTACTCGCTGTGAGCCAACCCCCATCGCAATGCCCATTTCACTGGCAGCTTCTGCCAAACGACAGTTGATGATTTCTGCGTCTTTTGCGCCGCCCGTCATGGAACTGATTAAAAACGGTAGCGCCAATGAATGACCAAGAAACTCGCTAGAAAGATCGATAGCGTTAAAGTCACATTCAGGCAACGCACAATGCTCAAATTCGACAGACTCAAAGCCCGCCGTTTTGCTTTTCATCTTCATGTCATGATGTAAAACAGCGTCAAGGTGTAAGTCTTTTCGATTAGATTGCGGAGCCATAATGTCACCCTAAAGTAAAACAGTCGCGCAGTATTGCGATCCTCGTCATTGACGTCAATGCGAAAATTCGGAAATTGAACAATTTATTTACCGAATCGAGCCTTGTGGGCTCTCGCTTTATGACTAAGGAACCATATCGAGGTGCAGCGTTTCAAACACTGCGCCTCACTGCTCTATTAAGCTTGGGTAACGATTGACAATGTTGCCACTCCGATGTGCCAAGAGTGGCAGTTCTATACGACATTTGAGCTATTGAGTCTCAATCGATTGAATAAGCGCCACCACCGTGCTGGTGGTAGGCGGAGTGAACTGTTCTGGATCATCAAAGAACTGAATTTTGTCTTTCTCTTCAACATGGAAAAGTGGAATCACCAGATTGTCTTTATGGTGCTCAAGGTAATCTTGGTAAGTAAAACTTTCACTTAACTTGGTGTGTTTGATTTCCGCACCTTGGCTCAACAAACTCGCCATTTGAGTGTAACTGACGTTGCCGCCCATCAACAATTTGCCGTGATACTCTTCCGCAACCGAGTGTTTTTCACTGCCGTTAGATTTGGTTTTCTGTAGACAATGTACTTTATCTTCGCCGAATTCACTGACAAATTGCATACAAGCCATGATATTGAAGTGTTGGTCTGGCGTTAGTGCCACCACTTGCCCGATACCAATCAGGTTCAGGTTGTCATCGGCGTGGCTAGAGATCGGATTGCCGTAGTAATGGTCTAAGCCCAGCATGCGAACTTGGCTAATGTAATCCCAGTTCGAATCGGTGAGCAGAACTTTGCGATCGTATCTCGCCAGTGCTTTTCCTATCTCTTGCGCCACTCGGTTTGCGCCAATCAATAGAAAGCCTCTCGGTGCGGGCTCAGCCACGCCCAGCACTTTAGCCATAGGGCGCGCCGTCGCACTTTGTAGTACCACGGTGCCGATGATCACCATAAAGGTCATTGGCACCAACAGCATGGCTTCTGAAATGCCATATTCTGTCAGCTTGATAGCAAACAGAGACGAGATGGATGCTGCAACAATACCGCGCGGCGCAACCCAAGAGAGGAACAGCTTATCTTTGAAGCTTAAATTACTGCGGATAGTCGAAGCGAAAATCGACAGTGGGCGAGACACCAATTGCATGAAAACAAACAGCAGTACCGCCCCACTACCCAGAGCTGTAAATTCATCAAGACTGATTCGTGCCGCTAAGAATATAAACAAACCAGTGATCAGCAATATGGTTAAATGCTCTTTAAAGTGCAGAATTTGCTGAATGTTGATGCCCTTCGCGTTCGCCAGCCACATCCCCATTACAGTGACCGTCAGCAACCCTGCTTCCGACTCCATTTGGTTAGAAATCGAGAACACACCAAGTACGACCATTAGTACTGAAAACGGCTGAAGATATTCCGGTAGCCAAGCTCTGCGCAGCACGGTTGCGACAGCCGCTCCAGAAGCTGCACCAAGAATCAAACCAACCGCAATAATGGTACCGAATACTTCTACGCTGTGGACGGCGTTGTGCGAAACGATGAATTCGTACACCATCACCACAAATAGCGCCCCCAATGGGTCAATTAAGATACCTTCCCAACGCAGAATGTTGGCAAGTTTGGAGTTTGGCCGAACCGTTCTGAGCAAAGGCACGATCACCGTTGGACCAGTTACCACGGTTAAGCTGGCAAACAAAATCGCAAGCTCCCAAGTAAAGTTAAGGAAGTAATGTGTCGCCACACTGGTTGCCACCCAAGAGATAATGGCACCGACAGAAACGATGCTCCAGACGGAACCGCTCACCCCACGAATTTCTTTAAAGTTAAGGGTTAAACTGCCCTCAAACAGAATCACCGCCACCGCGAGAGATACTAAGGGAAAAAGTAGGTCCCCGAGAATGTCGTCTGGGTTGAGCCATTGCAGAACAGGCCCAACAATAATCCCAGCTAACAGTAAGAACAGAATGGCAGGCAAGCGCATTCGCCACGCTAACCACTGACAACCTAAACCTATTACCCCAACCGCCGACAGCACCAGCGCTTCGTTGCCCACTTGCATTTATCATCACCTAATTTGTTATTGTTCTGGTGAGCTTTCACCCAAAACCGATTAACTCTATAAAAAAGATTAGTTTAGTGTGGATGCTCCGCCAGTTTTCGTTCAAATATGCGACTCTCTCTCAAAATTATCGGTCTGTGTTGTATACCCAAGTAACCTCGAGATGCTCGGTTCAGCGAGAATGACTGGGTTTGTAGACGCGGCGGCGATTTAAAGGTCTAGTGGGTCTAAATCAAGAATCGACAACAAAGTATACAAGCCCGGTCAACTCGCCCTTTGGGAGCGTGTCATTGACCCGATTGCTGCGTCAAACAACTTGGAAAGAGCAGGCTATTACGCTACGTTGTTTTCCTTGCTTGCTTTCGGTAAAAACAGGGAATCAATGACAACGCTCTGAATCCTGCATTTTGAAGTCACTTGGGTATATATCCCGTTAGCTTGTCACACAGTGAACTAAGCTTAGCTAAGTTGCTCAAAGTTAAGGATTCTCAAACAACGATAGGGAGTGCAGCAGTTGTTTATCTCATTAGCGGTTATCTTGGCAGTTTTCGCCATGCTCATCACGTTGAAAGCGGTCGGTCGAATAACGAGGCTCGAAGACGAAGTGTCTCAGCTTCATAAAGAACTAGCAGAGCTGCGTGCGCGTTGGTTTGAGAAAGACGCATCACCGATTTTTAAACCTGAGCAACAGGCTCCTCAGTCACAGCAAGCACCAACGCCACCTGACAACTCCAAACAACTCAATGGACCAGCGACAGAATCGGAGTCTGAGTCAGAAGTTGCACCTCTAGCAGCGAAAGAAGTGCCACAACCAATTGTTGAACCAAACCTCCCTTCAGCCGATGAAGTGCACATTGGTGAGCTGGCACAAAGCAGTGAATCCGTGTTCGAGAAACAAGCCAATAAGCTGCTGACCAACATCCAAGAGAACTGGTTGGTTTGGGTTGGCGCGCTCGCCATGTTGATTGGTGGAGGTTATCTCGTGCAAGTAATTGGCAGCCATATTGAGTTTTCACCAATCATGCGTGTGGCTATCGCATTCTCAATCTCTCTTGCTACAGTGGTGGCTGGTGAATGGTTCCATCGCCGCGAACAGAAAACCCCAGACCGAGCAGAACGAGCAAAAGGCTTTACTTACGTTCCTGCCGCCATTACTGGAACGGGGTTAACCGGGATTTACTGCACGGTGATCTTTGCATTTGTCTTCTATCAACTCTTATCGCCAAGTGCATCACTGCTGATCTTGGCGGGCGCGGCATTTTCAAGCTTAGCCCTCTCTCTGCGCCAGGGGCCTTTGATGGCCGTGCTCGGTTTAATCGGAGGTTACTCTGCCCCGCTTTGGATTGGTGGGGCAGAACCCAACTATTACTTACTCGCGGGCTATATCACTGCAATTTCAGTTGCCGCAACGCTACTGATGCAAAAGATCCGACACGCTTGGATTTCACCATCGATTACCGTGCCACATGTTTTGTGGATGTTGTTGCTGATTGAGAGCATGCCGATAGAGCAACTTTTCGCATGGCTTGCGATCTTCCTATCACTCAGTTTGTACCTGCTGTTTGCGGTGCCAAGAATGGGTTGGATACTCAAACCGCGTTACCGTCATTGCCAAGGCAGATGGACGCATCCACCGACAGGTATTGCTCTCGCGATTACATTATTAGTGCTGTCGGCATTGGCTCGCATGTCTAGCGTTGACACCGCTGAGATGATTTACTTCTATGCCTTCTTTACTGCCATGATTTGGCTGCCTGCCGTTCGTAAAACTTGGTCATTAAGAGTCTATTTGCCATCGATTTTGGTGCCTTCTACCGCGATCACGCTACTTTCTATCGCGCTTGAGTCTATCTATATGACAGAGGGGCAAACGCCGGTACTCATCGCGCTCGGCATTAGTATTGCGTTGATTGCACTGCGAACTTTATTCCAGACACTGGCCGGTGATCGCTCTCAACTGACAAGCATCCTATTCCTTGTGCTTGCCCCTGCAATGACCTTGATTGCCCTGCTTTACACATACGAGTTTATGAGTCGTCATGTTTTAGGTTGGACACTCTTCACCACAGTGATTGCGGTTTACTACACCTTGATCGGACAAAAATTCAAAGCTCTGACACTGGAATGCTCTGCCATCATGCATGCCATCATTGCCGGGACGGCTTTCGTTTGGCTGAATGACACGTGGCTCACGACTGCCATTTCGATTCAAGTGGCGGTGATGGCGCTGCAAACTCAAGCTAATTTGTTCCGCCCTGCTAGTTGGGCAGTCAAAGTCGCAATGGGCATCTTGGTCGTTCGTCTGACCCTATTACCGTTTATACCAGAGTGGCAGCCTGTCAATACGGGACACTGGGCTTGGGTGCTGATCAGTTATCTGCCTTCTTTGGGGATTCTTGCTTACGCTCGCACGGTATTGCACCGCTCAGATACAGAGCTCGCAAATTGGTTTGAAGGTGCGTTCTTACACGTATTCTTGATGGCGGTATTCACCCAAACTAACTTCTGGCTGACGGGGCAATACGGCTACCTTGGCTACATCGATTTCACTTCGGCGATTGTATTTGCTAACCAAGCATTGGTGATGGGTTTGGTTTACAGCTATCGCAGCCAGTTTGCGCAGCAACTAGAACGCGTTTATCAAGCTTACAGCTACCTACTTTGGGGCGTATTTGTTGTGTTGATGATGCTACTCAATAGCATTGAGTCACCGTTGATGATCAATAATGTTTCCGCTGAGTCCATGCCTGTGTTCAACATGCTGTCACTTGGCTGGCTACTACCTGCGATAGTTTTGCTAGTAACCGCTTACAAACGCTGGAATACATTGCAGATACCGCGCCCTATTATCGCAAGCTTTGGCCTTATCTTAGTGGCGGCCTGGCTAGGTATGTCGATTCGCCAGTTCTGGCAACCTATCTCGATGACACTAGCTCAGCCGACTGGCATGGCTGAGCTGTTTACTTACTCGATTGCTGGTTTGATTGTCGGCGGCTTACTGACTTGGGTTGGCGCAACACGTAAAGCAATGACGATTCAACGCATTGGCTTAGCCGTGTTGGCGTGCGTCGCGCTTAAGGTGTTCTTGTGGGATGTCAGATCATTGGATGGCTTCTGGCGTGCGATCAGTTTCTTGGGCCTAGGTGCATCACTGATTGGATTAGGATGGTTATTCCAAAAGCTCCATCGTTCGGTCGCGGAGCCTGCTGAGCAAGCAGAATAGAGTTCGAGGTTAAAAGAGATTCCCAACTCTTTTCTGGTTTTTGAAACCACACATAGAATCGAGAAGGGAATCTTATTGTATTCTTGAAGCGCTATTTCAGCAGTGCCACTACTGTGTGACGACGAACATTCGCTTGAGCATTCAACGCTTGGAACGTTGATGTAAACTGACCTGATGATGCTAAAAAGCTGTCCAGTGCACTATTTACTTTATCCACTGGCAGTACTTTTGCCTGGCTTTGGATCGACTGCATCTGAGTTTGTAACTCGCCATGAAATGACTTGGCTTGATCCAAACTGCTATGTACGTGTTGTAAATGCTTATTAACCTTAGCAATAGACTGTTTGATGCCATCGCGTGAACCCAAATCAAAACTGAGCTCTGTTATACCATCGGGCTCAGCTTTTAAATTCAAGGCGTTAGCCTGTCCCGCGGGGAAGCGATGCCCCTCACCAGTAACAAACACACGCTGTTGCATTTGGCTATATGCGCCCTCTCGAGCCTCGAATAAGATCGTTCCGTCTTCGGCAAGTGATGCACGCATGCCCATAGCAATTAAACTGCGATCGAGCATTTTTACTGTGCGGTTCCCATCGGCTTGCCCATCGAATTGAATCATTACCGACTGACCTTGCGGAAAATCTAAACGAATCTGTTCTGGCTTTTCACTCAATCTATGAACATTTAACCCTGGAATTGAAAAACGACGAATATCAGCTCTATCAAGTTTTAGATTAAGTTCATTGTCTACTACTTTTTTACCGTCAAACCTAGCTTGTTCCAGAGCGATATGTAAGTTCTGCTTTGAACGACTTAAGTTGTCCTGTAAACCCGATACATTTTGAGCACCTACATTCAAGGCTTGCGACAGATATCGCTTGATCGCAGTAAGCTCCTTGCCAATGACTTGCAAAGACTTAGACGCAATTTGCACCGACGTCGCTTGTTGTTGCCCTTGGGTCAGTAGTACCCCAGAAACAGAATAGGCTGACGTTGTGCCAGCCTGAGAAGGTTGTGGTCGCGGAGTTATCTTGCTACTAGAGTCCGCCGACCGAGTTGGCATGATAGAGGTCTGCTCTTGACCACCTAGTCGAATACTATGCGGCCTAACCTCTACTGTGCTCATTACCATAAAATAACTTCCTAACCTTATAGACGGTCAAACAAATTAAGATCGTTGATCTTCACGTAACTCGCTTGGGTTGCTTGTAAAGCTGCAAGGTAGTTACTCAAACGAACAGAAGCCTCACCATAATCTAATGCGGAAAGGTCACTGCTTACTTTGTCGACAAATAGTTTGTTCTCGCCATGAGCGCTATCAAGGAGATCCAAATTATTGTGACGGCCGCCAATCTCTGTCATTGCACCTAGAACATTGGCAGAAGTATCATCGATGACTTGAAGTGTTGCGTCTACTGTAGCTCTAAAATTAGGACTCGGAGTCTCAAATTCCACAATTAATGCATCAATCTGGTCGAGTACATTATTACCGCCGCTCAGTTCTAGTATGTCCTTGGCAGTCATGTTCGATTCCATAGTAACGCCTTTCGCGACTGTCACGACACGCTTATCACTGTTACCATCGATAACATAAGTACCACCAGCGCTATTTACTGCAGGAGTATCTGTCTTCGTCCCTGAGAACAGATAATGACCTTCTTCATCTTGAGCGTTAAATGATGACTCAACGGAATCTCGCAAGCTCTTGAGCTCGGTAATCATGCCATCACGGTCAGCATCCGTTAACGAGCCATTCGATCCCCACAACACAAGATCACGAATACTTTTTAAGCTCTCATTCACCGAATCTAAGTGCGTTTCTTGACTAGAAAGAGTGGTCTTAACGTTGGCAATATTCGACTGATATTGATTAATGGCGCTGCCTTCTCGCTCCAGATTGAGCAATTTGATTGAAGCCATCGGGTCATCTGATATTTTTGTCAAACGGTCACTTGTCGACATTTGTTGCAGCACTTTACCAAGGCCCGCATTATTACCTTGCAAGCTTTGTAACATCATTTGACTAAACTGACTGTCACTAATTCGCATCATTACTTCCTTTCTAGAATAACTGCAATACGGAGTCGAAAAGCTCATTTGCTGTGCTAATCACTTTCATATTGGCATTGTGAGCATTGGCAAATGTCATTAGATTCGCCGCTTCTTCATCACTATTTACTGCACTCACATTATCTCGAGCAGCATGGGCCTGCTTATTCACCGTTAACTTGGCGTCAAAATCTGCACTTGCTTGGCGCGCTTTAATTGCAGTCTCACCAACCATTGCCGTGAAAGCATCATTTAAGCTCAATGTCCCATACCCCGTAATCGCCATGGGTTTATTGCCAAGATCAATAATGCTACTCAGAACATCAGAATTGCCAGGCGTGCCATCACTCGAGAAAGCTAATTCATCAGGCTGAATATCTGTAATGGTTAAACTTGCAGAAGGGTTGGCTGGATCATAGCTAAACAAAGGCTTACCCGCGTTACCATTTAAGTCCTTTCCTGTAGCCAGTACTGCATTAAACTCGTCGGCCAAGGATTTAGCCATATCATCTAAAGCCACTTGATTTGGCTTCAACACGTCATTTTGGTAATCCGTAATGGCGCCTAACTTACCGCCCACAGCACCTAAGATCGCAAAATCCTGTTTTCCAAATTCAACATTTAAGTTGGCCATATACGGATCTGCGGGATCTGGGTTCGCTTTGATTTTCCCTGCTTCAGAGCCCATCACTAAAGGTTGCCCAGATACTAACGTTACTTGGATTGTGCCATCAGGCTGATTTGTCGTTTTTACTTCGATAACTTGTGATAGCTCACCAATCAGAGCATCCCTCGCATCCATAAGATGAGCGGGATTCCCTCCGGTTCCCTGCATTTCAGTAATCTGCTTGTTAACTTGTGCGATGTTACTCAGTAGACTGTTAGCATGTGAAGTCGCAGCATTACGCTGATCACTCATGTCTTTATGCTGATTATGCAGTGATTCATTTAAAGTATTAAAACGACGTGAGAGCGCTTCCGACTCATTAATGATTTGTTGTCGATAGGGAATAGACTCGGGTTTTACTGTCGCATCATTTAACGAAGCAAATAATGTATCTAGGCCAGCAGAAAGGCTAAAGCCATCTGCAGATAAGGTATTCTCTAGCAAGGTCATGCTAGCCGTATAGTTTGAAGCGTAGCCTGCAAGACTATTGGTTGACCACGTCTGTTTCACCAAGAACTGATCTGCAACGCGTCGAATACTCGTCACTTCAACACCAGCCCCTGGGCTCAGACGATCATAGGATCCAGCGCCCACCGATGCATTTACCGCTTGCTGACGACTGTATCCTGGGGTATTGATGTTGGCGACGTTTTGAGCTGTCACATCCAACGCAACTCGGTTTGCATTTAAGCCTGATAGTGCAATATTAACCAGGTTCATCTACAGCTCCACTTTTCGATTAAGTGGCTGAGAAAACGCCGTTGTCATCCCAGCCTCACTTAGTACTTGTCTTACTGAGGCGACCGCTTCAGCTGAAGAATTAAGAGCATCATCCATTTTTAGTGCTCCATCTTGATAAAGTTGTGATGTAGATTCCGCTTCTTTCAATCCCATCGTTTGGAACTTAATATCATTTGCAGAGCCGACCGCTAACGCCCCTCTGAGCTCAACTTCTCGCATTGAAGGACTTAACTGTTGCACTAACATATTTGCGATGCCTGAGTTTTGTTTTTTCGCGAGTTCAATCGCGAGCTGGCCATCGTACATGTCTCGGAAAACGCCTTGCTGCTGGCTCGCAAAAGGACTGTCCTTATCAGCTAGGACATCGCTACTGCTGCGCATTTGACGCAATACCATTTGCAAAAACATAGCTTCAAACTGGCCAGCTACCGCTTCAAGTGTCGCTTCATCATCATGACTATTTTTGATTCTATTTAGCGCACTATTGTCGTGATACAGTACATTCGTTAGTTGAGTTTGGTCATTATCTAACTTCATTTGATTCTCCTTAGATGACGACTAGCTCGGCATTGAGCGCGCCTGCTTCATTTAATGCCTGTAAAATGGACATCAAATCGGTCGGCGTTGCACCCAAGCTATTGACCGCGTTGACAATCGTGTTCAATTCAGTGCCCGGAGGCCAAATCACCATTTGAGCTTGCTCCTCATCAATGTCGATTTGAGTTTGATCAACCACTTTAGTCTCGCCATCAGCAAATGCGTTTGGTTGGCTCACTTGCTGTGATTCTGAAATACGTACTGTGAGGTTGCCATGACTGACAGCAGCTTCACCCACCTTGACGTTCTTACCAATCACAACAGTACCAGTACGTGAATTGAAGACGATTCGAGCTGGCTTTCTTCCCTCTACAACACTCATTTCTTCCAACATGGACATCATGACTACACGTTGCTGAGTATCCATAGGCGCACGCATTTCCACTCGCGCCTTACTAATAGCTTTCGCGACATTAGGACCAAAAGTATTATTGATTTCGCGAGCTATGTTTTTCGCTGTAGTAAAACTTGGTTTGCGTAGATTGAGGGTAATCTCTTCACGTTCATTGAAATCAGTAGCGATCTCTCGCTCCAGCGTTGCACCGTTAGGAATACGACCCGCTGTTGGAATATTAATGTTGATTTTGGAGCCACTTTTTCCCTCAGCTGACAACCCGCCTACCACAACATTCCCTTGCGCGACCGCGTAAACCTCACCGTCAATACCGCGCAGTGGCGTTAATAGTAGGGTGCCACCTCGTAAGCTCTTAGCATCGCCTATTGACGAGATAACCACATCTAAGGTTTGACCCGGACCTGCCATCGGGTCTACCGATGCCGTCACACTCACTGATGCGACATTTTTTAGTTTGGGATTCATACTGTCATCAATTTGTACTCCAAATTGGCGCAACATATTCGTGATTGATTGGGAGGTAAATTTAACTTGGTTACGGTCACCTTGCCCATTGAGGCCAACCACTAGGCCATAACCCACCAATTGGTTTTGACGTATGCCTTGCACATCCACCAAATCCATCAAATTAATTTCTGTATCCGCTTGAGTCGTAGTGACAACTCCTAAAGACAACACCATTAGGAGTGAAGATAAAAAGGCTCTGTGTTGTTTCATTAGAATGGTACCCAAGGGCTATTAAAGAACTGAGTCAACCAACCCGCGGCATTGCTATCAGCCAATGCGCCACGGCCTGAGTATGTGATTCGTGCGTCACCGATTCTCTGGGATGACACTTGGTTATTTCGGCTGATATCATCAACCCGGATAATGCCGCTCAAACGAATAAACTCATCACCTTGATTGAGTCGTAACCACTTTTCACCGCTAATTCGAAGCACACCATTTGGTAATACTTCATGAACTGTAACGGTAATTGCCCCTTGCAGTTTATTACCTTGAGAACTAGAAGCACTGCCATCAAAACTTCGGCTTCCATCAATGCTGACACCCAGCTCATCAATGGTTTGAGTGCCTATTGTCGGGGCAGCAAAATTTACACCAGACTTCTTACCAAATTGAGTTCCAGCCTTTTTGCTCGACTCCGTTTCTTCAGATAAAAGAACCGTAAGAATATCCCCGACACGATAAGCACGACGATCTTGGAACAGCGTCATCGTATATTGGTGACGATAAAGACTACCGGACTTGGCCTCTGGTAACGTATAGTCTAATTTTGGCGGCGCATACTCTTCGCTGTCTGGAGAGGGAGGTACAAACTCCTGCCTTCCAGCACAGCCAACTAACAACACCGCGATTAAGACCCAAGCTTGGGAAAGCGTTTTGATTGCTTTGTCTTTCATCATCACCACATTACTTACATTGATTGCGCGACAAACTTCAGCATGTCATCGGCAGCAGATACAACTTTGGCGTTCATTTCGTAAGCACGTTGTGTCGTGATCATATCAACCATCTCTTCAACGACTTGCACGTTAGAACCTTCTAATGCGCCTTGCTTAATGCTACCGACACCATCTTCACCGGCAACGAGTTCATCAGCAGCGCCACTTGCTTCCGTTTCTTTGAACAGGTTTCCGCCTACCGCTTCTAGACCAGCAGGGTTAATAAACTTCGCCAGTGTGATTTGACCAAGCTGTTGAGGCGTTGGGTCATCAGCACTTACAGAGGTTACTGTGCCATCAACACCGACCGAAATAGCCGCAGCGTTGTCAGGAATCTGAATTTGTGGCTCTAGTGGCAAGCCTTGGCTATTCACCATTAAACCTTCAGAGTTGATATGAAACTGACCATTTCTGGTATACATGATTTGGCCATCAGAGTTCTCAATCTGGAAAAAACCCTGTCCCATAACCGCCAGATCAAATTGCTGGTTGGTATTTTGTGTGTTGCCCTGAGTGAATACCTTTTGTGTACCGACCACACGAACACCCGAACCCAGTTGAACACCACTTGGTAGTTCGTTTACTTGGTCAACCTGTGCACCGGGCTGGCGTTGGATGCTGTAGAACAAGTCTTCAAACACGACTCGGTCACGCTTAAAGCCGACCGTGTTGACATTCGCAAGGTTGTTCGAAATGGCAGTCATTTTGGTATCTTGGGCTGCCATGCCTGTTTTACTTACCCATAATGCAGAGTGCATTGCTTATCTCCTTGGGAGGCGAAACTATCTCGCCGCCATTAATTTGTTGCCAGCTTGAGCTAGAGTCTCAGCGGTTTTCATCATGCGAACTTGCATTTCAAAGTTGCGCGTCAATGACATAACACTAAGTAATTCATCAATCGCAGATACGTTGCTGCCCTCTAGGTGCTCTGGGGCTATCTGTACCGTCTCATCAACCGGGAATGGGCCACCGTCAACATTGTGCAAAAGGCTGTCACTCTCTTTTTGCAGCTGCCCTTGAGGTGGATTCACCATTTTCAGAGTACCGACTTCCAGTTCAGCGCCACCGCCTGGTGGAGTGACGGATATTCGTCCTCTTTCACTGATTTCTACTTTCTGATAGTCAGGTAGGACGAGAGGGCCATTTTCACCGAGTAAAGGAAAGCCATTGATGCTCATAGCACCAAAAGTGTCGACCTTGATATTGCCCGCTCGGGTATACGCTTCTTCACCAGCAGGAGTTTCAACCGCGAAGAAACCATCTCCTCGAATTGCGATATCAAGTGGACGACCTGTTTTAATTAAATCACCGGCATCAAAACGAGTTGAAGCTGAGTTAGTGACGACCATTGTTCGGCCATCAAAACCTGCACCTTGCACTTGAACACTCTGCACTCTCTCCATATCCGCCCGAAAGCCTGCAGTATCAGCATTTGATAAGTTGTTGGAACGTACATGCTGAGCTTTTAGTACTCGGCTAGCTCCCGACGTCGCAGTAAATAGCAAGCTATCCATATCAGACCTCGTTAAACAGCGTTAAATAGGGCTTGAGTCAGTTTGTCACTGGTCGAAATGGTTTTCGCATTTGCTTGATAGTTGCGTTGGGCCGTCATTAAACTTACTAATTCGTTAGTCAAATCGACATTTGAGCCCTCTAATGCGCCAGGAGTTAAGCTACCAAGAACACCTGTACCCGGAACACCAACCGCAGGGGAACCAGAACCAAAGCTTTGCGTCCAAGCAGTACCACTAACCTTGTTAAGGTCTTGAGGGTTTGCAAAATCAGCCAACACAACTTGACCTTGCAGAAGAGACTGGCCATTCGTGTACGTTGCGTAAACTTCACCATTATCTTCAACACGAACGCCAGTCAGTTCTCCTGATGCATATCCATTCGGGCTGTTTGTGCTGACGCCGAATGCCGCACCAAATTGGGTTGTACCCGTTAGATCAACATTGACGCTCATATCCTGTGCACCAGAAGCTTTAAATGCAATATTGAAAGGAGTGGTTGGCGTTGCTAACTTACCATCGCTGTCAAAAGTAACCGTTTGTGCCGTAGTCGGCGCTGTCAAAGCCGTGGATCCACCATCAACTTCAATGTTCACTTGCCAAGTATTGTCAGCTGTCTTGGTAAAGTACTGAGTTACCGTGTGCGAGTTACCCAACGAGTCATGTACTTTGGTAGTGTAAGAAGAACTAAAAGTCTTTGGATCTTTTGAGTCAAAGGCTGCGGTAATAGCCGGAGAAGTCGCGTCAAAGTTGGCTACAAAGTCCATTTTATCTGTCGCTTTCGCACCCAAAGAAGCATTGGAAATTTTAATGTCGCCAACAGTACCGGACATAAGTTGGTTATTGCTATCAACGCTGTAGCCTTGCAGCTTTGCTCCATTGTTAGCGACAACATAATTGTTCTTATCAGGAGCGAAAATGCCTGCACGTGTGTACAGTGTTTGCCCTGAGTGATCTTTAGTCACAAAGAAGCCATTACCGTTTATCGCAAGATCCATCGCACGACCAGTACTGGTTACTGTGCCGTTTTTATCAAAGTTTTGCGAAATTGATGCCACTTCAACACCACTAGCCTGCATTCCACTGTAAACCGATGAGAACTCGGTTCGAGCACCTTTAAAGCCGAATGTCGACGCATTCGCAATGTTGTTACTGATCGTATTCAATTCCGAGTTAGTAGCATTTAAGCCACTTAGTGCAATATTAAAGCTCATAACTGACCTATATTTTCCTTATTGGGTTAAGCACCAAACTGAGAGATTTGATAAAACGGGACGCTACCGACACCGTCAACTTTAACGAGAGCTGCGCCACCAGTACTTGGGATACGCACTTGTTCTACTTTTCCTGCCAACAAAACATTCGGGCTTGCTTGGCCTTCTTCTACTTCAACTGAAACCGAATATTTGCCAGGCTTTAAACCGAGTTTTTCTGGGTCTATAGAAAAATCCACATCCCCAGCAGCATGGGCGCCAAGTGGCACCTTTGTTTTTTGACCATACTCATCTTTAACGACAAGCGTGACTTGGTTCGATGCATGCCCAAGTTCAATGCGCCCACTTTGCACGCCATCTGTGAGTTCGAATTCATTTGAAGAGACATAAACGGTTTGACCAACCAAGCCAGCGGTAGATAGCACCTGCATGTTATCGAGCAATACCATGCTGTTTTGCATCAAGCCGGACATGTTTTCCATACTCTGAACTTGCGAGAACTGCGCAAGCTGGCCAACGTATTCAGTGCCGTCCAACGGGTTCAGAGGATCTTGATTTTGAATTTGCGCGACCATCAGAGTGATAAACTCATTCTCTAATGACGTGGGGTTACTTGTGTCTCTAGGGTTATTGGACACTGCTGGTGTGTCATTTGAAGCCACGGCTACAGGGGTATCCGCTGATAGAGCGGTATATTGTGCAAGACTCATTAGCTGCCCTGCCCGAGTTTAAGCAAACCTTGTTGCATACTTTTCACATTGGCAAGAACTTCAACGTTGGTTTCAAAACTACGCGTTGCCGACATCATATCGGCCATTTCTGCCACAACATCGATATCTGGGTAGTAGACGTAACCCTCGTTATTCGCTAAAGGATTATGAGGTTCAAAGCGCTTCTCTGCCTGTCCGGCACTTTGTACTACGTCAACGACACGCACTTCAGCATTAGGGTAAGCACCGTTTTCTGTCGCCATTTGAGTTTTGTTATAAACCGTAGCAAAAACGGGTTTAAGGGCTTTATAGGCATCGTTGGGATTTGCGGATACCGCATCAGCGTTCGCTAAGTTACTCGCTACAGTGTTTAATCGCACGGTCTGTGCGTTCATTGCCGAGCCAGTAATTGAGTAAATATCGGTAAATGACATATTTAACGTCCTTCAATTGCTTTCGCCAGTCCATTAAATTTCATATTCAGAAACGTCAAGCTGGTTTGAAAATCCATATTGTTTTGAGTGAACTTCGCTTGCTCTACACCAAGCTCCACCGTATTCCCATCTTTACTATTTTGGTATGGCACCGTGTACTGTGTTTGTACCTGTAATTTCGGAATAGGACTGTTTACGCTGCCGGTAGTCATTTGGCTCATGACTGTTGTAAAGCTCAAATCTTTTGCCAGGTATCCAGGGGTATCAACATTTGCTAGGTTACTGGCGAGTACTTTGGTACGCTGAACACGGAAGTTAAGTGCGTCTGGGTGAACGCCTAGAGCACTATCAAATGTGATCGCCATGCAAGTTTCCTTTAAGTCGTTGTAATTCTGACTAATAAGAAACAAAATACGTGCCAACAAAATAACACCTAAAAATCAATGACCTACACAAACAAAGGGAACTCAAACTTCCGCCTTACGGAAGAAAACAATAGGACCTGGAAGCGAAAGATGATGGCGCTTCCGCGAATATTGCTTCCAATGATGTTGGGGCTTTATCTCGCTCCTAGTTCCGCCATTGGTGCAACCAATGAAGACATCATCAGACAGGATGTTTCCGCTCAGTTTGAACAAGAAGTAGCGAGATATGGCAATAACGCTGGATGGAGTAACTACCAACTAAGTTACGATTTATGGGTACCCAAATCAGTAAATCATCTGCCTAAATGCAACCAACCTCTTGTGGTTTCAGCACGAGATCATCAATCACAACCCGTTGGTAACCTAAAGCGTTCCGTCAGTTGCGATGACTTAACAAATAGTTGGCGTGTAAATGTAACCATTAAGTCTAATGTGTCGTTAGATGTTGTTGTGGCAGGCAACACCATTAACCGAGGTTCCTTAATTTCAACTAATGATTTAAAAATTGAACGTCGGATACTCTCAAGGCAGGATGACATCTTTACCAGTATGGCTAAGGCCACTGGCAATGAAGCAACAAGGCGTATTCGCAGCGGACAGTTGCTAAACCAGAATAACGTTGAAGCACCAGCATTGATTGAAAAAGGTAATGAAATTGTCTTGATCGCGACTAAAGATGGATTTACAGCCACGACAAAAGGCATCGCACTAGAAACTGGTTACCGAGGAGAACAAATAGAAGTACAAAATAAAACGTCTGGTAAAGTCGTTCACGCTATTGTTACCGGACTGAATCAAGCGAACACACAATTTTGATTTTGGACTCCAGTTATCACTTTTAAGTAAGGCCGCTCGTAAAGAAATAAAATACGTTTCAAGATGCGAAGGTTTTGAGCATAAAAAATCATGAATTTGATTTAACTATCGTCAATTTATGGTCGCCTAAGTTCAATAGAAGACGATGATTGAGGATTACAAAATGAAAATCGATAAAGTTGCTGGCGGACATGTACCACAAACAAGCTTACAGCAGGCAACGAAAAAGCCTCTTGAAACACCTGCAAGAGCACAAGTTCAAGAACATCATTTCCAAGCTGATACATCTGCGATCGATAGAGCTCAAAAAGAGATGGCTTCGCTTCCTAACGTAGATATGGAGAAGGTGGAACAGATTCGAAATGCCTTAACAAAAGGTGAGCTAAGCCTAGATACAAAAGCTTTATCCAAAGCATTAATGCAGTTCCATACTGGTCACGAATAAACCGACTGATGAGGAAACCGGTATGGCATCACTAACGTCTCAGCTAATTCAAACATTTGTAAAAAGTATTGCGATTGATATAAAACTTTATCAAGAGTTGCTAAGGCTCCTTCAAGAGCAAGCATCAATCTATCTAACCTTCGACAGTGATGCGTTGAATCGCAATATCGCGAAGCAGATGCCTATCCTCAATCAGCTAGGTACTCATGCGACAGAAAGAAGTCTGTGCATGAGAAAACTGCGTCTTCCAACCAATGAACAAGGTGTGCAACGAATATTTAATGCTCTCCCAGCAAAGCTGAACGTCAAAATTAGAGCTCAATGGAGCACTCTTGAAGGCTTAATTGAGCAGTGCCAAACGTTCAACCAACGTAATGGACAAAGCTCCGCAGCCTTTCATGAACTCATGAATCAACTCAAACATCCTGTTCAGCATACCTATGAAGAACAAACCTTCTAGCGTCAGTTGGGTTCGCTCGTCTTCATGGCTACCATTCCGACGTTGCTGGCCGAGCACCTGTTTAGTCATAGCAAGTCTAGTTGTCTCTACATTTGTCTTTGGACAACCTCATACTCAAGCTATCCAGAAGCAGGTCATGCTACTTCAACCCTATCAAGAACAAATCAACAAACGTCTTACACATTCTCAAGGTATTGTGGGGCACATTGCTACTCGATTGACGAAACAGTCACTGCCAAGATCTTTGATCCTCATTCCTATGCTCGAGTCATCTTATAACTCTAAAGCAATATCTCACGCAGGTGCTGCAGGTTTATGGCAGCTAATACCGTCCACTGCTAAACGGTTTGGCCTAAAAATAGACGCAACTCAAGATGAAAGATTTAACACAATTGAAAGTACAGATGCAGCGATCAGTTACTTAGCCTTTTTGTACCAGAAGTTTGGTGAAGACCTAGCCCTTACTTTGGCTGCCTATAACGCAGGTGAAGGGCGCGTCGACAGGGCAATAAGGCGAGCTAAAACTAATCAGTATTCCTCGTTAGTATTACCTGAGGAAACCATCCAGTATGTTGAACGATTTTATGCATTAAATCAGATTGTAAATTTACAAGAAGTAATACCACCACAAGCGAAGTCATACGCTTTGTTTGGGCCCAACTTTTCAGCTCAGAACCAGCCCCTGGTTGACTTAAAACCACTTCCTCCATTAATCAACCTTTAGTGCTAGCTATCTTGTAACTTTATGTTTTCATGCAGACAGATATTCCAACTCGTGATCTTGGTGCAAACATGTTCAAAAAAGTTACGTTATCTTATCTCGAAAGTAAGAATTGACAGTGGTTAGACTCAAGACAAGCTAATTCTAGCCGCTAGCTTTATGATATCTGTCACTATAGCTATGTAATTGGTGTGTAATCCAGCAGGTTAGACCTAATGATTATTTACACAATGAATATAAAACGGCTATTGTTTTTAAAAGAAGATAACTCAAGATGACGCTTCGCTTGCGCGTCTGGAATGAGTCCGGGTTCCGGGGGGGAGCTCGGACTTTTTTATTGGCTGGAGTTTATACCGTTAGTTGGTACTGATTTACAACAACTCTTTTGCTATCAACTGAAGCAAAAAGGTTTCGCGTTCAATGCTCATACCTTTTTTCGGGCTTTCTGCCATTGTCTTTTCATTATGTGCAATCGCATCATGAACATTCATCCAAACAGGACGCATGCCATTCTTCACCTCATAATCTTCATAGGATGTTTCACCTAACTCACGGTCGATCTTGCACGTGTAGCAATATGACGTCATATGCATCACATCCGCATCGTCTTTGTACCATGGACGAAATTCTTCGAAGATACCAAAAGGCTTGATGCTGTGAATGTTCTTCGCACCCGTTTCTTCTTCTAGTTCACGAACCAAACCCGCAATCACATCTTCGCCTTCATCGATACCACCTCCAGGCAATGTGTAGTCATGGTAACGCTCTGTATAGAGGAGCAGAACATCTTCACCGTCGAGCACAATAGCGCGTGCTGCATTACGTTGGAATATGATTTTATCATCCAAATGTTCGATGTCTGGGTGCGTAGTGGTTTTTAAATGTCTCATCGCAGGATCCGCTGTGAATATTTTGCGCGCATACTACCGAATTTTATACGTATTCCCAAGTTTCAATTTTAGCCATGATGCACGTGTTTCGGTCGAACAGTGAGCAAATTCTAAAATTGCGACAATTCCTGTATAAGCGTCGTGGTTTTAACAAACATAAGACAATATTTTACTTAAACTCTCCTATAATCAACACACTACTCGTAAATCCCATGCGGAGACCAAGAATGAAGAAGACGACTATTGTAACGGCAGTGGCAGCAGCAATCGTGTTGGCAGGTTGTTCAACTTATGAAGGTGCGACTCGCTCAAACGAATATGCATCTGCAGCAAATCCAGCAGCGGTATACTGCGTACAGCAAGGCGGCGAGCTAGAGACAGTGACCGAAAATGGTGAACGCGTGACTTACTGTCTGCTGTCTGAAAATGAGCGTGTTGAGCAGTGGGAATACTTCCGTAAAAACCACAAGCAAGAAGACGAGTCATAAGTATCGTCAACCTTATCGCAATCTAAGATTGCAAAACATCAACAAAGGAGCTCTCAGCTCCTTTTTGTTTACCGCAAATCTCCTTACATTACGGCACTTATCCCTTTATTTATCGGCATTACCGCATAGCGATACGATATCGAACGGCGTTTTATTTCTGACACTCCTCTGACATAACTTTCCAAGTGGTCAATAAAATTCTTCGCGCACATCACAAAATTTCACGTTTTTTCCACATTTTTATTGGAGCGGGTGGTCAGGATGAAAACAGATACAGTCAAACAAGCCGAAGCGGCACAATCCAACCTTGTTACAACAAACTCAAAAATCACAGAAGACTCAAAGCGCATCATCTACAAAGCGATGTTGAGTACATTGACCATCATTGCGATTAGTATTCTAGTGAACTTAAGTATTCGTGTAGATTACGTTCTCTTAGGCTCAAGCTTAGGTGAAACATCCGTCACTGAAACGCTTCAACTGATCATGTTAGCCGTCGCTTCTTGGTCTTTCTTTCGCATTTCTAAACAAGAAAGCCATGTATCTCATGCAGCGATCCTTATCTCAGGTTTCTTTGCTGTATTGATGATCCGTGAATTGGATTACTGGTTTGATATGATTCGTCATGGTTCATGGGTTTTCCCTGCCCTTGCAGTGACAGCCTTAGCTTGCGCTAAAGCGTACCAAGGTGGTAAAGGTACCGTGAATGAGATGGCAACTATTCTACAATTGCCATACATGAAGTTGCTTATCGGCTCTGTGATCTTGTTGTTGGTTTTCTCTCGCCTATACGGCATGGGCAGCTTCTGGCAGCACGTAATGGGTGAACACTACGTACGCGATGTGAAAAACATCTCTGAAGAAGGCATCGAGTTACTTTGTTACAGCCTAATCGCGCTTAGTGCGGTACGTACACGCCGTGAACTAAAACGCCAATAAGTTTAGTTTGCTTCTCTAGGTATTTGTCTCAGGATCAAGGTGTAGGTTCAGCGACGTAAGCATCGGATGGAACACGGCTAGCCCTTGCTCTGCTGCACAAACTGAATCATCAAAGGCCGTCATTTCGATGGCCTTTTTCATGTCTGCTATTTGCTTTTGGACATCTTGCCCTAAATCTAGCGCTTGAAGCCTCTCTACAGCTTGACGGGCGATTGCTAAAGGCTTTGCTCGTACCTCAACCAAATCACGCTTAAATACGCCACACTTTACTCCTTCTAGATACACTCGATACGTCGTAAGCTCATCAAACAGCAGAAACGCCTCGGCTAACACACCTTTATTGGGGTAAGGCACGCTAATATGTTTAGACAGTTTGAGGGGAATATTGAGGTATACTCCCATTTCCGCGCAACACGATTTCAATATTCGCAACAAACCTTGCTCATCCATTAACGTTTGAATCTCAATGATTCGCTCTAGGTGATAATCATTGGAGAGCAGAATAACCTCTAGGGCCTGTCCTGTGTGGCAAAGACCACTTCGCAATAATTCAGTGGCGGCATTTTGCATGTTCTGCACAGTATTGAGTGAACGGGTCTCGATTACGACTTGCTGCTCTGGAAAATCGATTCCTTTTGCCTCAATCAAATCACGAAAGTAGCCATACATTGCGTCCGCTTCAGATACAGTCTGCCCTTGGGTTATCCCACCACAAAACACCAATGCCGTAGTATCAAAACAGAGCTCGTTTAAAACATTAGACAGCGCTTCCACACGCGAACGGCCCTCAGCACTTAGCTTATCGTGCACCAAGCGCTTGCCTAGAATGATCACTACTTTGTTTAACTTCATTACCGAGATCTCAATTACTTGTACTTTCACGAACAATTTGTATACAAAAATTTGCTTTGCCAATACCCTTTCAGGCATTAACATCTAATTAACAATGTCGTTCTAGAGACCATGACAAAGGTCCGCAAAGAAAGGAAGTCAATTATGCTGTCGATTTTCGATATTTTTAAGGTCGGTGTTGGCCCATCCAGCTCCCACACCAATGGCCCAATGCTCGCAGGTTACCATTTCACTCAATTACTTAACGACTCTATGGCGAAAGTACATAAGGTGCAAGTTGACCTTTATGGTTCTTTGTCACTAACTGGAAAAGGCCACCATACAGACCGTGCAACCGTACTGGGGCTGATGGGAAATAAACCCGACACCATTAAAATGACTAGTGCAAAATCGGCGCTACAACATACCATTGAGCACGGTACGCTCTCAGTCGCTGGCGTACATGAAATCGTATTTAGTTATGATCACGATATTGTCTTCCATAGCGACAATCTCCCCCTGCATGAAAACGGCATGACGATTACTGCTTTCGGTGTGAACGGTGACCGAGTTGCTTTTGAAACCTACTACTCTATCGGTGGCGGTTTTATTGCAACGGCCGCCGAGTTGGAAAACGGCAGCAACGAAGCAGAAATTCCGGTGTCTTACCCGTTTAAGTCAGCCGACGAAATGCTAGAAAAAGCGGAGCAAAACGGGTTTAGCTTAGGCGGTATGATCCTGCAAAACGAGTTGGCTTTCCGCGAACAAGAAGAAATCGATCAAAAAGCAGAGCAGATCTGGAAAGTAATGTCACTATGTATGCAGCGCGGTTTTGATACCGAAGGCATCCTTGAAGGTGGGTTAAACGTAACACGTCGTGCACCAAACCTTCTTAAAAAGCTTGAAGCCAACGCGGCGGTAGAAAACGACCCGATGGAGATCATGGATTGGATTAATTTGTTCGCCTTTGCTGTAAGTGAAGAAAACGCAGCTGGTGGCCAGGTCGTAACGTCCCCAACCAATGGTGCTGCAGGTGTGATTCCCGCAGTCCTGATGTATTACCATCGCTTCATTAAAGAGTTGGATACCAAACAGCTAAAAGACTTCTTAGCCGTAGCAGGAGCCATTGGCATTTTATACAAAACCAACGCTTCTATCTCTGGCGCCGAAGTCGGCTGCCAAGGTGAAGTGGGCGTTTCATCCTCTATGGCCGCAGCCGGGCTAACCGCCCTTCGTGGTGGAAGTAACGAGCAAATCTGTATTGCTGCAGAGATTGCCATGGAGCATTCACTGGGCATGACTTGCGACCCAATTGGCGGTTTGGTTCAGGTTCCGTGTATCGAACGAAACGCTATGGGTGCAATAAAAGCCATCAACGCATCGCGCATGGCACTAAAACGGACCAGCAAATGCCTTATTTCATTAGATAAAGTTATCGAAACTATGTACCAAACAGGTAAAGACATGAATAAGAAATATCGTGAAACATCACTTGGTGGTCTGGCGGTGATTCATATGGCGCCACCGTGCGAATAGCATACTTTATATCAGTTATTGCTAATTGATAATTCTCATTGTTGGCGGACAAAATTCCGCCAACGTCTTTGTTCTTATGCCGAAATTACACCAACTCCTGTCCTACTCTCTCTTGCATATTATTTCAGCGACATTTCAAAACCTTAAAAACCACTCAAGAATAACCATCTTATAAATTGTTACTTTTTGGTCATTTATTCACGTAATTTCGAGTTGATCTAGAACAACACATTAGTGAGGCAAACGTTTCGCATTAGAAATTTTAGTGCATTAAATTCGTTTTATGCGACAATTGTTTCAATATGTAACATCCCGTTTAAGTAACATTTAACAGAAATAATAACTACCTTTCTCGCAATAGTGAGTATTTAATTATGTGGAATAAACTAAATAAATCTATGATGTTCTGCCAAATGATGTTTGGCTTATCATTTTACGGCGTGTTAGTCAGTCTAACGCGCTTTTTCTTAGAGGATCTGAATTACAACGAAGCTGATACCATGATGATCGTGGGTGCCTTTTCGGCAATTGGCCCGCTATTTGCGATTGCTGGCGGTTTCATCGCTGATAAATTTTTAGGTGCTTACCGTTCTCTATTGATTGCCTTCCTAGCATTCGCATCTGGTTACGTACTGCTTGTTCTTGGTGCTTCGGCAACCAACGTGCCGCTTTCTATGTGTGGTATCGCACTAGCAAGTTACGGCCGTGGCTTAATGTCTCCTTCTTACCCTAGTCTGTACAAACGTACCTTTAAATCTCAAGAAGACTTCGAGAAAGGCTACCCAATTAACTACTCAGTGAATAACGTTGGTGCCTTCCTAGGCCAATACTTGTTCCCTATGATTGTGCTAATCATTGGTTTTAATGGTGGTTTCACTATTTCAGCAGTGATGGCTGGCGCAGCATTGGTCATGCTACTTGTGTTCCGTAAAGGCTTGGTTGGCGTTGCTTCTGATCTAGATCGTCAAACCGTAAGCATGAAGAACTGGATTTTCTTCGCGATTATCTCAGTGGCGATGATTGCACTGGTATTCTTCATGTTCTCTAACATGGATATCGGTCAAAACATCGTTTACGCGATCGGCGGTTCTGCTATTCTTTACTTTGTTTCTTTGATGTTGAAAGCGAGCAAAGCGGAATCATTGAAGATGGGTACCATTCTTATCGTAACCTTCCTAACCACGTGTTTCTTCGTTTACTACGGTCAAATGATGACTTCAATGAACATGGTAGCGATCAACACTCTGAAAGGTTCTCTATTTGGCTTCATCCCACTAGAACCTGAAGCAGCAATGGCAATGAACCCTCTTTGGTGTATGGTTGGTGGCCCTATCGTTGCTGGCTTCTTTGGCATGCTAGAAAAACGCGACATTCACCTATCAACAGCGACTAAGATTGCATTGGCATTTGTGCTAACCGCTATCGCGTTCGGCATTCTGACTTTCGCGGTAACAACAGTTGGTGAAGATGTAATCATCCTGCCTGAGATCTTCCTAGCGATTCACTTCTTCCAAGCAATCGCAGAGGTTATCGTAGGTTCTATGGTAGTGGCATTCATCCTATCGGTTGCACCTAAGCACATTGAGAACTTCTCTGTAAGCTTGTTCTCTGTAGCCATCGCGCTCAGTGGCATCGTTGGCGCCGCATTCTCGACTTCTATCGCTCTAGAAAAAGGTCAAGAAATCACACAAGAGATCGTACAACACGTGTACGGCGAATACTTCCAGCTGCTGACTATCCTTGCCGTTGTGATGGTGGCTATCGCACTAGGCGCATCATTCATCATTCGTAAGATGCTTGAAGCAGCAAAACAAAGCGAAACTGAATTGGAAGTAGTTGAACAAAACTAATTGCTCATTTCACCTAAACGCAAAAACGGAAGCCAACTGGCTTCCGTTTCTTGTTCTAATAGCAGGCCATTTCAGGTATAGAGTTGAAAGCAAGAGCTCTTAGTTACTGCACCCACGTAACTGAACTGAGTATGCATATGCCTGCATCCCCTCTTAATATCGAACTGCCATCGTTTACAGCAGTACGAACCACTAAACTAATTACTGTTTCGTGTGATTCAATCCATCATCCAAACGTATTCAAAGCAAAACTAGAACTTGATTTGACCCAACACGCCTAAAGTAATTGCTTGATGATGTTTGTTGATGTATTCAATATCTTGCAAGTAAGCAGTATGGTGACAATCTTCCATATTCACTTGAAACTGCGCATCACCATTGGCTGCCATTAACCGTATATGGTCAACCAAAGCGGTTAAACGTAGTGTCATCATTTCCACCAATTCTTCGCGCTCTAATCGGGTGCAACCATAGGCATCACAGAAAATTTTTGCCCGTCGAATTTGATCTTCAAGCGTCCCCATCTTGTCATCTTCATCGGTCTTAAATGGGGCCCAGCCATAAATAGAAAAAGCGATATCCCAGATTCGAGGGGCTGGGTGAGCAGTATCAAAATCGAATACACCAACAACAACCTCCTCCTTTAAGGCCACGTTATATGGCATAAAATCGCCATGGCAGATGACCTCTTTTGGTAAGCGGGCTGGCAACATCCAATGGTGAACATCTTGAGCATGTTGTTTGAGGAAACTTTCCGATGCATCGTGAAAACGACGAAGCAGTTTTGCAGCAGATTTCAGTGCTATGAGCGAAGCGATATTTCCCTCTAGAGGGTAGTTGTAGCTCTCACCTTCAACAAAGGTAAGTAGTTCTTTTCCACCTTCAATCGACACCGCTTTTGGGCAAGCCGTAAAACCATGCTCATGAAGATGCTGGAGTAATTGATGGATAGTCATCGTCCAGTGACTTGCAGGTCTGCTGACCAAAGCTCCTTTACGATAAATAGCGTTGCCTCTACCACCTTCTAACACTTCCATTACTGCTCCTTAATAACCCGAAGGAAATGAAACGAACCGAATCATCTTATCACCCAAATTTTGCTCCAGGAGAGGAATAATGTTTCAGGTTGTAAAGTGAAGCTCATTTATCTTGATCAGAGTAACTCTAGTTTTGAGTTGAAAGCTTAGATTTGTTAAAGGCACCCCAATTTATTGTTTCTGTAACTAAAAGCCAGAAGAGAAAATGCGATAAATCAGGATCGCTAGCAAATAAAAAAGCCAGCGATAAACGCTGGCTTTTAAAAAATACTAAGTTAATAACGAATTATTTAACTTCTTCCGTTGTTTGATATTGGAATGCAGGAACAACCGCTTCTACGCGACGGTTCTCTTCACGACCTTCGCGAGTTTCGTTGCTCGCTACTGGGTTAGCTTCGCCCATACCTTTAACTGTCATACGGTCTGCTGCGATACCTTCAGCTTGGAAGTACTCAGCAACTGCTTGTGCACGCTTCTCTGTTAGCTGTTGGTTGTAAGCTTCAGAACCCGTTGTGTCACTGTAGCCGTTGATTTCAACTTGAGCTTGTGGGTAAGTGTTCATTAGCTCAACAGTACCGTTGAACGCAGAAGCATCTTGTAGTTCAGCACTTTCTAGACCAAATTGTGCTGTTGCTGTTTGAGCAGGGAACTCATTTTCAACAATACGAGTCGCTGGGCGAGTTTCAACTACTTCTTGAGCTACTTCTTCTTGAACAACTGGCTCAGAACCAAACTTGTAGTTGAAGCCAATACCGAAGAAGTCTGCATCCATATCGTTGATAATGTCATCAGACATATCTTGGTAACGTTGGTACTCAGCGCGCAGGCTCCAGTTGTAGTTGATTTGGTATTCAGCACCTAGAGAGCCAGTTGGTACGAAATCTTTCTCGTCACCAGCCATCATGTATGCAGCACCTACTTTAGCGAATAGGTTCCAAGAATCAGTTAGTGGTAAGTTGAACTTAGGAGCAAGAGTCAGTGCCCATAGGTCACCGTCTACTGTATTTAGACCAGGCTTGTTGAAGTTAGCCTTAAAGTTACCTAGGTAATCAACGCCGTATTCAGCTGCAACGTATTCATTGAAGTTGTAGCCAATATGCATGCTAGCAGCAACGCTATCATCGTCACATGGTGCATTTAGGTGGCATGCATCATTTAGAGAGTTGTAGCCAAGCTTGCCGCCGATGTAAGTGTCTGCAAGAGCAACATTCGACATTACGCCACCAGCTAGAACGGTAGCCACTGCAAGTGCGATTTTTTTCATTATTTTTACCTTTAATACGAAGGTGACCCGACTACTCTCTACCACCTATAGCGGTCATCACGACAGTCAGAACCTACACTGTTTCAAGTGATTAAAAATTACGTCAACAATACAACCATACTCATCTAAACGATGCCTTAAGTAAGTATTCCCCACCCAAAACCGTGGCTAGGGTCTTGACCCACAACGATCTCTATTTTCTTCCTGCACTGATAAGTCAGTTAAAAACAAAAAAGAACAGTTCTCTCGGATCATTCACTTCCAAGACAAGGGCTATCCGACTTGAGCCTCATGTGTACATAGTGACTAGAGAAGCTTTTGGCAGTAGTGAGTGCCAACATACACATCGAATACATATGATTTGTAAATGGTTGAGATTAGATAACTTTTGTGACGTAAATCTCAAAAGCGACTTTAACAGAACAACTCTCTTTATCGTAAATTAAATTTCTTATCGTAACGATTAGTTATTCTAATCAATAGCCAGATAAGCACCAGAAACTGAAGGATTTTTGTTTTAGTTGACGAAAAAGTTGACACAAACCACACATAAAGTGAGGAAAAGTCCTACAAAGAACACAGCCCGCGAAGTGCGGGCTGTGAACGAATTGGCTTAAATCTTGTCCGAGACCGCCAATGTGGCTGCCAAAACATCTTGCCCAAACAGCACACTACGCTCCGGAGACCACCCGTATAGCGGATCAGGATGGTTGTTATTGTCCTTGAATGGCATCTCAATGGTGTATGACAAACATTTGAATTGTTCCGCAACCCAATTCGAGCCGACCGTTAGGTTCGCTTTGCCTGGTTCATCTTTGTCATAACCAATCTCGTCTTGGAACTCTGGCGTAATAGTCAGAAGTGCTTGCTTAAACATATTTTCTAACTCGGCCATACCTTCATCATAAGAAGGAATACCTTCAGAACCCGCCACGAAGTTGTAAGGGATAGCTTCATCGCCATGAATATCAAGGAACATATCTACCCCAGTTTTTAGCATACGCTCACGAACTAAAAAGACTTCAGGGCTCTTTTCCATCGAAGGCGTTTGCCACTCACGGTTAAGGTTTACACCCACTGCGTTAGTACGCAAATGACCACGAATACCACCATCTGGGTTCATGTTTGGTACCACGTAAAGTACTGCTTTTTCTAGCAATGCTCGTGCGACCGTGTCGTTTTCATCCAGTAGACGTTGGATCATACCTTCCATAAACCACTCTGCCATGGTTTCACCCGGGTGTTGACGGGCAATCATCCAGATTTTCTTTTTACCTTCTTCTGGCTCACCAAAGGTCAATAGGCTCATGTCATTACCATCAAGCGTATGACCAAGCGTTTCTAGTTGGCAATGGTGCGCGCTTTGTGCCATGTGTAACAGGTCTAGGTGACGATCGTAGGTGTATGGTGCAAAATACGCGAAGTAGATTGAGTTGCGCTCTGGGATAACAGTGAAGCTCAGCGTATCGCCATCGAACTCTGCTGGAACACGGAACCACTCTTCACGATCATAAGACGCAACCACGTCGTAGCCTTGCCAGCCTTCTGGGTAAGCCGATTTTGATAGGTCGAGTAATTTGATGGTGTGTGATTGTTCGGTTTCTGTCTCAAGACGGAAGTGGAACCATTGGTAGAATTCCGACATATTGTCGTTAGGAATCTTAAGTTGGATGTCGTTTTTGTCGTCCGCTTTCACTACGTGAATGCTGCCACTGTCGAAGTTGCTGAATACTTTCATTCTATTACTCACCTTTGCATCTGAGCTTGAAAGACTGAGGCTAACACAAAGGCAACAAGAGCCCCTATTACTTTCACCTCTAGACTATCTGTTTGCGAGAAAAACATGCAGTTCACTCAGAATTACTAGGGGTTTAAAAATAGAAAAGTACGCTATTCAATGCTGGTAAAAACATCAATCATATACACTACCATTTAGACAATATATAAGCTTTAGTGGACGAGACCAAAAAGCTTATATATTATGAAATAAAGATAAAATATAACTTAGTATTATATTTATAATCATCGGTTACCTGATTCTCGCATGCGATACTTATATTTTAAGCTTAGTACAGGCTGATATAATATTTGTCCATTGGATTGGAGAAATTCATCAATAGTAACTTTTGCACTTATAACTTTAAATGATTGACGATCGACAAGTTCGAATGGAGTTTTAAGTTCATCACGAAGCTGCGGTGATGATTTAGTTTGATAACTTTGAATCATTTCAAAACCTTCATCATAAGCAGCTTGCTTGCTATCTACGATAATACCGTGAATAGTTTCAATATTATTTTCCCAATGATAGCCACCTGCTTGGGCTAAAATTGGAACTGTACCTAACGCGATAATACTTACTAAAGAAATTAAACGGTTCATAATGTTCTCCTTACTTACCTATAAATATCGAGTTCATGGAAGTCGATTTATTTAGGTTACATATAGAGACCTTTTTAAATTCAATTTAATTTCAGTTGTCAGTAATTATTTCTTTGGTTACTCCTCTAGATCTATAAGTACATTTAAACCAATCGAATTAACAGAAAGCAAACTTACATTTATGCCTACAGGTTGCATTCGTCATTATGAAAATGAGTTATAGCATCCTAGTTTTTATAACCAATCGAAGTAAGCCATCTCAATCCCGACATACTCTTACCAACCCATACAATACTACGCGTTCGTATTCTCTTAAGATAAATAAAAAACACCATTCAAAACCAATACATCAAAGCAAACCCATGCAAGCGTTCTATGTACAGCTATTGTTTCTGGTTTGCCTGTGTCGGAACGAAAAAGTTTAGACGAGGAGTCTGGAGCAAAAAAACATGAATAAATCCATCCTTCACCACACTAAGACCATTTACGCTGATGAATACGCCGCAGCATACAATCCAATTTGGGTATATCGAATTAAATTTATCGCTCGGGCACTTTTTTATCGGAGAGCTTTAATGCACCTTACTAATAATATAGAAGCTCCACTACTTGAAATGTTATGTTCGCGGACACACCGATTTTTAGAAAAGCCATTTCGTCCCTACATAGTGAAAAGCAGCCCCGCATTCAACCGCTCAGACCTTGTAGTAAGCCATTACAATCAGGTTTCAGAGCTTTTTTCTGTATCGAACATGCAACAAATTTACACGGATGTCGCGGGTTTAACGCTAACCGAATTTATGATTGACGACATCGCATATTCTGTACGATTAGTGTACGAACCACGTTACCAGAAAGAAGGTGATATGAGCCTAGTTCTATTTAGTGAGGAAGACGGTAACTTTTACACTCTTTCATTTACTTTAGGGGTTCAGCAAGGTGCTCGCATCATTATGATTGGGGGCTTACAGGGAGCGCCAAGCAGTGAAAGTAATAGCCTGAAAATAAAGAAATTAACACGAAAACTCTATGGTCAGAGACCGAAAAGTTTAATGGTAAGCCTACTAACACTATTGGCACAAATTTGGGGAATAGAAACCATCCTCGCCGTAAAAACACACTCTCATACTTACGCAGCTAAGCGTTACAGCAAAGGAAGAATCAAAACCGACTATGACGCACTCTGGCAAGAGTTGGGCGGGATAGAGTTCGACCGGAACTTCTACTCCCTTGCGGTGAATGCCCCAAGACGAGATATCGAAGATATGTCTCGTTCAAAACGTTCGATGTACCGTCGTCGTTATGAATGGCTAGACAACACCAAAGCAACATTCGAACAAGTACTAAGAAACTAAAAAGCTAAAAGGCTAAAAGGCTAAAAAGCTGAGGAGAAACGTTCATGCGTTATTCATTCGTTGCTGCTCTGGTGTTGTCGACTCTTTCTTTGTCTGCCAACGGAACCACCAGCGAACACATCATAGGTACAAACATTGGCTATGGCGGTGTGAACTACAACGCGCCGACGAGCGAAGAATCAGGCGACATGTTCTTAGGTGAGATTTATTACCGCTACATGCCAACGCATAACTTTGGTATCGAAGCAGGTTACAAAGGCGCGTTTGAAGGTATTGGTTCGATACTCGTGAGTCCGATTTCAGAAGTCACCGATACGAGCTTTTCCGGACCTCGCTTAAGTGGCTATGCTAGCTATCCACTGGGTTCAGGCTTCGAGCTTTACGGCAAGGCAGGTGTCACTCTCTACACTCTCGAATACACCTATAAAGTAAACGGTCAGAGCAAAAACATCGAACACTCAAGTGTTGGTGGTGAAGTGGCTGGCGGTATTGGCTGGAGCTATAAACACTTTGGTTTGAATGCAGAATATGTGTATTCAAAAAACAGCGATTTTGACTCTAGCGGCGTGATGTTTGGTGCGCAATTGCGTTTCTAAACAAGTCTTACAGGTTAATACAAAAGGCAGCTAGAGGCTCATTCGCTGCCTTTTCTTTTTTGTATTTACGGGCGCATACCCCGCTCATTAATTAATGCGCTAATGAACTAGTGCGTTAATGCCAAAATAATCCCCACCAGAATCGAAGTAACCCCAATACCCCGAGTGAGATACCATTTCTCAGACAGAAACCAAATCCCCATAAACAATCCAAACACAATGCTGATTTGCCTTAGTGCCACGACCAAGCTGACGTTGTCTGTCATAGTCATAGCAAACAGCACCAAACCGTAGGTTGATGCCATCATGACCCCTGCCATGCTGGCGGTTTTACGGATCTGCCAAGCTGTCTTAATCTCATCTGGCTTACCCGTAACTAAGCACCACACAAGAGCTGGAATACCTATCGCCCAAAACTGCACACCCAAGTAAAAGATCGCACTGTACTGATCATTCAAGATCTCTGACGCTTGTCCTGTGAGTAAACTCAGCGCTTCTTTGTCGACCACCGAGTAACCCGTTGTGCCTAGAGCGGCAATCAATGCCCAGAACACACCGACATTCAAATAAGAGCCCAATTTCATTTGACGAAAATTCGTCAGTGGTACCAGCATACAACCAAGGGTTATCAGCAAGAATCCAAGCCACTGCTGACTAGATAATTCATGCCCCAATGCCACACTGATTGCGCCAACCATCATTACAGGCAGCGCCCGAGCAATGGGATAAACCACACCCACGTCTGCGTGCTTATAAGCGACAATCAAACCGACCAGATAGACCATTTGTGAAATGCCGCTAATGAACAGCAATCCCCAAAACTCACTCGGTAATGATGTCCAGCCAATGGTTGCCAAATACCAAATCAAATAAGGGGTAAGAATGAAACATGCAGAAAAGCTGGCCGCCATAGTAAACGCGAGTCCAGAGCCTGAGTTGCTTTTACCAAGGATATTCCAACCCGCATGGAGAACAGCAGAAAAAACGACGAGACCAATCGCCAACAAATCCATTTCAATGTTCCTGTCTGAATAAAATAAAGGCCCCGAGATGGAGCCTTAGATGATGAGAAAATCCACTTAACGATTGAGTTCCGCCAAAGATTCAATGCTGATGGCATCGTGTCGCCAATACTCGATATCGCAATCAATCAACTCGCCGTGTTGGTTGTAGTTGATGCGCTCCACCACCATCGCTGGCGTGCCGGCTGTCGCGCGCAATGCCTGAGCCATTTCACCCAACAAAGTACTGGTTGAAATGCGGTAGCGAATCTTTTGATACGTCACGCCATAATGATCGCGGTAAATGTCTGTCAGTGAATTTGATAAATCGTAATCCAGCAGGTTCGGAAACAGCTCTGGGCGAATGTAGTTTGTTACGAATACCACAGGTCTATCTTCAAGGTATCGCACACGGTCGACTCGATACACATCCGAGAAAGGTTGCAAGTCCAGCAAGCGCGCGGCTTGTTTGTTTGCCAACGTCCCTTTTGCTGCGACCAACTCCGTTTTTGGCACACGATTTTGCGCTTTTGCCATGTTCGGGAAATTTAGCGTTTGGGTAGGGTCGTAACGCAATGGCTCAGGTGAGATAAACCAACCTCGGCGATCTTCGCGATAGATTCGACCTTCTGCTTCCAGCAGTGATAAAGCTTCACGCAGAGTGACGCGTGTAGTATCGAACGACTCCGCCAACTTACGCTCTGCTGGCAGTTTTTGACGCGGCGATAGCATGCCCGCTTCAATCTGTTCAACAATCGAATCTTTAATTTTTACGTATTGCACGAAGTGTCCTTATCTTTTGCGCCAAGCTTGTGTGCGATTCTCTAACAATTTACCCAAAGTCATCTGAACAATCTTCGCAATTGCGGCAGCAATCATGATCATGACAGCCATTGCCGCTGCAGCGCCAGTTTGACCGGCATCGTCCATATTCAGAATCGAGACCGAAGCCGGAATCGTATCGGTTGAGTAAAGGAATACTACCGCAGAAGTGGTGGTCAATGCATTAACAAACAAGTAAGTCGCAATGTCCAAAATCGCAGGTAAACACACAGGTAATGTCACTTTAAAGAACAACTTGTATTGAGGAAGCTTCACCGATGCTGCTGTGGCTTCAATCTCCGATGGCAACTGCTTTAGCGCTGTCAGTGCAGTCATGTGACCCACGGTGTAGTAATGCACTACCGTGTTAATCACCAAGAATGCCATGGTGCCATAAAGTACGTTCAGAAGATTGTTCGCATCATTGAAGTAAAAGATGTAACCCAAGCCAAGCACCATACCCGGAACCGCCATTGGCACCACGCTAAGCATTTGCATCACCTGGCGAATTGGACCGAACGCACGCCCTTTCTCAATGCAGTAAGCACCGACAAAGATGATGGCTGTACCAATAACTGCCGTCCAACCTGCCAGCGTTAACGAGTTGAAGAATGGACTCCAACCGTAAGTGCTCATTTCGGCAAAGTTGTAGTTGTTTAGCGTCAGTGCTTTGTTCCAAGGCCAGAACGTCACTAACGAGCCATACACCGCCATACCAAGTACTGCCAGCACTGCGATAGAAATGATGCTGCAGTAAACCAAACAAATGCTGTCGCGCGCTTTATTAGGTTCTGGCTGATAAGGCACCGAGCGAGTGTCGAATAAGCTCTTTTGTTTTTTCTGTACCCAGCGGTCTGCGCCAAACGCCATTACCGCAGGGAATAACAACATAATGCTAGTCACCGCACCCATGGCAAAGTTTTGCTGTCCCACGACTTGCTTGAAGATGTCAGTCGCCAGAACGTTGTAGCTGCCCCCAATCACTTTCGGCACACCAAAGTCCGTGATAACTAGCGTAAAGACGACGATAAGCGTACTGATCAAACCGTATTTCGCCGCAGGTAACGTCACCATAAAGAAGGTTTTGATGGGCGATGTTTTAAGTGCACGGGCGGCTTCATACAAGCGAGCATCTGAAGTACGCAGCGAAGTGGTTAAAATCATCAATGCATGAGGAAAGGTCCAGAAAATCAAACCCATCGAGATACCAATCACGCCGTAAATCGAGTTTCCTAACAGCATCTCTTTGGCAATGCCTTGATTACCGAAAAGGAAGATCAAACTGATCGCTGGTAACAAAGAGGGCGCAAGGATTGGCGCAGTACCTAGGATTTGAAACAAACCTTTAAACGGCATGCATGAACGAGTCAGCGCATAGGCATAGCCAAACGCAAGCACACCCACGACCGAGGTCACAATCACGCCCAAAGTGAAGGTGTTTCCCACCGACACCCACAAGCTTGAAGAGGAAAAGTACGTCGCAAAGTTTGCCAGACCGACAAATTCGCCATTGGCATTTTGCACACTCTTGGTCAACATTGCCCAAAGCGGCATTAAGATGAACAGCACCATCATGGTCGACAAGCCAGCGAGCAAGCCGAACAACACAAGGTTGTCGCGGCTAACACGTCCGAGTAGGGATTTTGCTTTGTCTTGTGTGGTCAGGCTATTCATCGTCATTGTCTTCGCATCCATGTTTACACCTACGCCGCTAGCGCTTTATCAACCGAGGGCACGGCGTAACCATGCAGCCCTTCTTCAGCAAACTGGATGTAACGTACATCGCCCGCCTTGATATTGAGTTTTTGAACCGTTTCCACAGGCACATCCACGACGATGGTTTTCGTTGAGCTGTCGTTTTGCAATACGCAATCAATGCGGAAAAACGCCCCCAGAAACTCGGTAGCGGTAACTCGCACAGGTAAAGAGTTATTGTAGTTTTCAACGAACTTGATGCTTTCAGGACGCACCGCAAGGTCAAAGCGGTCACCACGTTGGATCTTACGATTGGTCAAGCTTGGCGCTGGCATCAAGGTTTCGGCAATGCGTACTTGGGAGTCCGTTGCGACTGAGGTTTCAATAAAGTTCATGCTGCCGACAAACTCAGCGACAAAGCGCGTTGCTGGTTGTTGGTAGATCTCTTGAGGTGTACCGACTTGCTCAATCACGCCATGGTTCATCACCACAATGCGATCCGCCATCGACAATGCTTCGTCCTGATCGTGCGTAACCATGATGGTGGTGATGCCCAGCTTACGTTGCAGCTTGCAAATCTCATCACGTAAGTGAACACGTACTTTTGCATCCAGCGCTGACAGCGGCTCATCAAGTAGCAGTAGACCCGGAGATAGCGCCAATGCACGAGCCAAAGCAACACGCTGCTGCTGACCACCAGAAAGTTGGTTAGGGAATTTCTCTCCAGAGGTTGGAAGACCAATGGTTTCTAGCCAGTAATCTACTTTCTCTAACGCTTCTTTGGTCGACATACCTTGGTTCTTCAAACCCACCGCAATGTTCTCTTGCACAGTTAGGTTCGGAAACAGCGCGTAAGATTGGAATACGATGCCGAAATCGCGCTTCTCTGGTGGTAGGAATGTGGTCTCTTGACCGTTTTGAAAAATCGCACCAGACGTTGGTAAGTCTAGACCGGCAATGGCACGTAGCAGAGTGGTTTTACCGCAGCCAGAAGGACCAAGAAAACAAACGAACTCGCCCTTTTCAATCGCTAGCGAGATTTTCTTTAATGCAGTGAACTGTCCGAATTGCTTCACTACATTTTCGATATTTAGGTAATGTTGGTTAGTTGACATAACACACGCTCCAAATGGTATATACCAACTTTAGTTTTTGAGTGTTACGTTCCAATGACAAATTTATAGCCAGAAGATGACAAATAGATGAAGGGAGATGAAGTTTGTTCAAGTGGTAATTAGAGATTCCCGACTCACTCCTCCGTCGCTCTCGAGAATGACGTGGTAAGTGTGGATCATAAATTCTGAATCACACTCATTGCCTAGAATTACTAGCTTTGACTTTCACGCTATACCCTTAATATCGTCATTCCGGACGAGCCTAATCGAGCCATCCAGAATCTCTTACAGGCACTATATTCCGAGATTCCCGACCCGCTCCTCCGTCGCTCTCGAGAATGACGTGGTAAGTGTGAAGCATAAATTTTGAATCACACTCATTGCCTAGAATTACGAGCTTTGACTTTCACGCTATACCCTTAATATCGTCATTCCGGACGAGCCTAAGCGAGCCATCCGGAATCTCTTACAGGCACTATATTCCGAGATTCCCGACTCACTCCTTCGTCACTCTCGAGAATGACGTTGTGAGTGTGGATTACAAATTCTGAAATCACATTCGCGGCTCAGAACGACAAGTTTTGACCTTCACTCCATATACTTAAGATCGTCATTCCGGACGAGCCTAAGCGAGCCATCCGGAATCTCTTACAAGCACAATGCTAAGGAATTGCCTACTAACTCCTCCGCCGCTCTGGGAAATAACAGTCCAGCTGCGCTCAGCTTTTACAACCCCCTCCAACTCCCCCTTTTCTTGACATGGTTTGCCAAGCATTTGAATGTCGTTATCAAGAGGGAGAGTTTTCTTTGCTGCAGTGAGTTCGGTGCTTTCCCGACGTCATTCTGAAGGAGCCTAGGCGAGTATTCAGAATCTACTCGAAGCGCGTAGTGATGTTGCATTTTGAATTGAATTTTTCGCGAATGCAGAACCAGTCCCTCCCTTTTACCAGCGTGACTGTTGTAGTCCCTCGAAGTTAAAGCCAAGGGGAGGTTAGGTGGGGTTGCTGCTTTTAGGCTTTTGACTTTCGCCTCTTCTAAAAACAAAAAATCCACCTCAACCAAGGTGGATTTCAGCATTCAATTCAAAGCAAACTCAAAGCAAATTCAATTAAGACTTTGGCTCTGATTTCGCGTCAAACTTCTCAGACCAAGCCGCTAGAATCTCTGCACGCTTGCTACCCATTTGAGCGAAGTCCATCTTCGCCATATTCTCTTGAACGTTCGGGAAGTTAGATACGGTCGCTTTCACTTCTTTATGTGCAACCACTGGGTACATTTCTACGTAAAGCTCGTTTGCTGCTTTAGAGATTGACCAGTCGACAACACGTTTCGCTGCATCCGATTCTTTTACTAGACCAACGGCTTCTGATTCCCAGCCAATGCCTTTTGGTGTGATAACCGCTAGTGGTGCACCTTGTGTTTTCAGCTTCGCGCCGCGGCTTGCCATCGAGATACCGATAGCCACTTCACCCATACCCGCTTGAACACATGGCTTAGAGCCAGAGTGCGTGTAGTGTGCAATGTTCTTATCTAGGTCACGCATGTAATTCCATGCCTGATCTTCACCCATGTTTTGTAGCCAAGCAGAAACTTGCATGTAGCCAGTGCCTGAAGACGCTGGGTTCGGCATTGCAATGTGACCTTTGTAAACCGGCTTTGTTAGGTCTTCCCAAGACGTTGGTTTCGGTAGGTTAAGTTGTTTCGCTACCGCTTCGTTGAAACAAACTGCGTTAAAGAACGCATCGTTACCGAACCAAGCTTGGTTTGATTGAGGGTCGTTTAGGTTCGCATGCAGCTCTTCCAAACCTTTTGGTGTGTAAGGCTTAAGAAGACCTTCATCTTTAAGCAGTGCCATTGACGAGCCAGCAAGACCCCAAACCACTTCCGCTTGAGGGTTGTTCTTTTCTGCCAGCAATTTCGCCGTCATGATACCGGTTGAATCGCGAACCCACTTAATCTTGATATCTGGGTTATCTTTCTCAAACGCAGACTTGTATTTAGCAAGAATGTCAGTTTCGAAAGCGGTGTAAACCGTGACTTCCTGTGCTGCCATTGCATTCGTAGCTAGCAGAGAGACAAGTGCAGCCAGCGATCCTTTCATCAAACGGTTTTTCATCATTTTCTCCAGTTAATTTGGCTAAGTTTTCATTTGGTCTGTACCAGTTGACAATACCACCCTACTGAGCCTTTGTGACGAAATCATGACCATTAAATGGCAGTTTTACGAAAATTCGCGCTGAATAATCGTTCAATTGATCCGCCATTTTCTGGATATTAAAGTTTTATGAAATTGGAGATTCGCCTATTTACTGCCCTTTTCTTCCTCGCTAGAGTGAACTCGAAATTTGGTGTAGACCAATTAGACTATTCTGATGGAAATCGAGATGAAAAACGAATACCTACTACTGACTCCAGGTCCTCTATCTACTTCTGAAACAGTACGTGAAGCCATGCTAAAAGACTGGTGTACTTGGGATGATGAATACAACAAAGACATTGTAGAAGTGATCCGCACTAAGCTTGTAAAACTGGCGACGGAGCAAGACGGCTATACCAGCGTACTAATGCAAGGTAGCGGCACCGCGTCAGTAGAAGCGACAATTGGCAGCGCCATTGGCAAAGATGGAAAGTTGTTGGTTGTCGACAACGGTGCTTACGGTGCACGTATCGCTCAGATCGCTGATTACCTAAATATTCCATGCCATGTAGTTTCCCCAGGCGAAACATCACAGCCACACTTGAACGAGGTGGAAACTGCATTGGCATCGGATCCTGCGATCACACACGTGGCGATTGTTCACTGCGAGACAACCACTGGCATGCTTAACCCAATTGAGGCATTTGCTTCTGCAGCGAAAGCACACGGTAAAGTGGTAATTCTCGATGCCATGTCGAGCTTTGGTGGCATTCCTATCGATATTGCAGAATTAGGCATCGATTTTATGATCAGCTCTGCAAACAAGTGTATTCAAGGCGTTCCGGGCTTTGGCTTTGTGATTGCGAAACAAACTGAGCTAGAAAAGTGCCAATGTCAGGCACGTTCTTTGAGCCTTGATCTTTACGACCAGTGGCACTGCATGGAAGTGAACCACGGTAAATGGCGTTTTACGTCTCCAACGCACACGGTTCGCGCTTTCTATCAAGCATTGTTAGAACTGGAACAAGAAGGCGGCATTGAGGCTCGTCATAACCGTTACCAAACTAACCAGAAAACACTGGTTGCAGGTATGCGCTCTTTGGGGTTTGAGCCACTACTGAGTGATGACCTTCACTCGCCAATCATCACTTCTTTCTACTCTCCGACGCACAGTGATTACCAGTTCAAAGCTTTCTACACACGTTTAAAAGAGCAAGGTTTTGTGATTTATCCGGGTAAGGTATCGAACGCAGATTGCTTCCGTATCGGCAACATTGGCGAAGTTTACCCAGCAGATATCGATCGCTTAATCGGTGCAATTGAAAAAGCAATGTACTGGCAAGTTGCGTAAAGCAGCCTTCTGATTGAGAAAGCGTTATGACTCAGAATATCAAACCGACCCATTTTCGTAGTGAAGGCGATGTCAACACAACACCAGCGCGCCAAGCTTGGAATGCATCGATGGACGACGAACGCACGCAAGCTTTGTTGAAGCGTGATTCGAAGGTCTTTCTTCACCAAGCCATGTCAACGCCTTGCTTAGATACATTGGAATCAGCAGAAGGCATCTACATCCAAGATGTTACCGGCAAAAAGTACATGGACTTCCATGGCAATAACGTTCACCAGTTGGGCTATGGTCATCCGCATGTGATTAAACGTGTGCAAGAGCAAATTGCCAAACTGCCGTTTTCACCACGTCGTTTTACCAACGAAACCGCGATTGAATGTGCCGAAAAACTCACCCAAATCTGTGGCGGCGAATTGAACCGCGTGTTGTTTGCTCCAGGTGGCACATCTGTGGTTGGCATGGCACTTAAACTAGCGCGACACATCACGGGCAACTTCAAGGTGGTGTCGTTGTGGGACTCCTTCCACGGTGCATCGTTGGATGCCATCTCAGTTGGCGGCGAAGCGTGTTTCCGCCAAGGCATGGGACCATTAATGGCAGGTGTTGAACGCATCCCACCAGCCGTATCTTACCGTGGCGCTTTCCCAGTTGCGGACGGCAGCGACGTGCATTACGCCGACTACCTTGAATACGTGATTGAGAAAGAAGGCGGCGTGGGCGCGTTTATCGCAGAAGCTGTTCGCAACACGGATGTTCAAGTGCCAAGTAAAGCCTACTGGAAACGCATTCGAGAAATCTGTGACAAACACAATGTCATGTTGATCATCGACGACATCCCGAATGGCATGGGTCGCAGCGGAGAATGGTTTACCTACCAAGCCTACGACATCGAGCCAGATATGCTGTGCATCGGTAAAGGCTTGGGTGGTGGCTTAGTGCCTATCGCAGCCATGGTAACCAAAGACAAATACAACACCGCCGAGCAAATCTCCATGGGTCACTACACTCATGAGAAAAGCCCTATCGGTTGTGCTGCAGCACTGGCAACCATGGAAGCCATTGAGCAAGACGGCTTGCTAGATAAAGCCAAAACAGACAGCCAGTTCATGCGTGAAAAGCTGCTAGAGATGAAAGCCAAATACCCAGTGATTGGTGATGTGCGTGGTATCGGCATGTTATGGGGCATTGAACTGGTCACCGACCACGAAAGCAAAGCACGCGCGTATGACGAAGCGGAAGCTGTGTTGTACCAATGCCTCAACAATGGTGTGAGCTTCAAGGTGTCGCAAGGTAACGTGATTCAACTCAGCCCACCGCTGATCATCACTCGCGAACAACTAACAGAAGCGTTGGCGATCTTCGAAGAAGCCATCGCCAAAGTGTGCGAAGACTTTAACTACATTTAGGTTTTGTTGACCTTTTGAGCTGATTTTTGCAGCAGTTTGTGGGTTCTTTATGCAAGGCAGAGGCTTTGAGTTGTAGCTGTTCTACCTGATAAGCCGATAACGCAGGAGAAAGGAACCACAAACGCTGCCCGATGGGTTCGGCTAAAAGCGTTTTACTCTTTGTTGTGAGGTGTTGTGCTTAGAATGACTAGGCTACAAACCTCTCGCCGCGATTAAAACGCTTTTATCTCGAACAAAATTTAACCGCAAAAGGTCAACAAAACCTAGAGTCAATAGACCTCAACAAAAACCAATTTATTCAGAGCGCGGTTCCAACGTGTAGGCAAGCGCTCTGGCAAGCAAGAAAAAAGGATTGAACATGAGCATTTCACCAATTCAAGCAGTGATCTTTGACTGGGCTGGCACTATCGTCGATTTTGGCTCTTTTGCGCCAACCAGTATCTTTGTGGAAGCGTTCAAACAAGGCTTTGATTTCGAAATCGACCTTGAAGAAGCGCGCGAACCAATGGGGCTTGGTAAGTGGGATCACATCCAAGCTGTGGGTCGCATCCCTGCGGTTGATAAGCGTTGGAATGAGAAGTTTGGTCGCTCAATGACCAGCGAAGACATCGATGCAATCTACGCAGCATTTATGCCTTTGCAAAAAGCAAAAGTGGCTGACCATGCAGACCCAATCCTTAATGCGATTGAAGTTGTAAACGGTCTGAAAGACAAAGGCATCAAGATCGGTTCTTGTTCTGGTTACCCTCGCGAAGTGATGGAGGTATTGATTCCAGTGGCGACGGATTACGGCTACAAACCGGATTACGTAGTAGCAACGGATGACCTGCCTCAAGGTGGTCGCCCAGCACCATTTATGGCACTGAAGAACGTGATTGAGCTAAATGTTACTGACGTTAATGCGTGTATCAAAGTGGATGACGCCGCACCGGGCATCGATGAAGGTCACAACGCCGGTATGTGGACCGTTGGTTTGCTGCTTTCTGGTAACGAAGCAGGTCTAACGTTTGAAGAATACCAAGCTGCGGACGAAGCAACGCTTAATGCTGCTCGTGAAAAAGCGCGTGCAAAATTGCTCAAGAGCTCGCCGCACTACCTTATCGATACGATCGCTGACTTCCCAGAAGTGGTTGCAGATATCGAACGTCGCCTAGCGGCAGGTGAGCGTCCTTAGTCTTCATCTTCCACAAATAAAAGAAAACAAACGCCCCTTACGTGAGGGGCGTTTTTCTTTTTGGCACTATCTTAAGGAGGTTTGGCTTATTGAAGCGTACTTCCGTTAGATAGCAGCTTTCTTGTCGGCTCTTGCTCGGTGTATTCGACCGCATCGTGAGCGGCGAGTTTATCGACTTCCGCCTGTTCACCCACCACAACCAACACGTGTTGTTTCACCAGAGCGTCGACCACTTCAATGTTGTGCTGACTAAGAAGCGCTCTCACTTCGCTCTCTTTCCCTTCATGATACTTAACAAAGTAACGTGTAGGTTGCTGCTCGGCTTGATCTTGGCGTTCATCCACGAGAGGAAATCCTTGATTGTTCGCCAAGCTGCTTGAGCTCAGTCCGATTGCCAATAGTGCGGTAGCGCCTACCGCAGACAAAGAAAGTAAGGTCAACTTCTTCATAGTCACTCCTTATTGAAAGGTCAGAGTCCAACCGTTGATGGTGCCCGTGTCTCTTCTGGCATTGTCCACCGCTTTAAGTTCCCATGTGCCTTGTGATTCAAAACCAGAGAAATCCGCTTGGAAACTGGTTTTAATGTCGTTTGCACTGCCGCCCGCATTGTCGTGCAGTACCACTTGACCACCATCTGGCGACGTTAATGTGACATAAAGATCACCAATGTAGGTGTGAGTGATATCCAAGTCGATAGTCACTGAACCTGCATCGCCAGAGCGAGCCACATCTAATGAGCTTACAACGCCAGACGCTTTGTTATCAGGAATCGCTACCGCGTCCGAGTTGGTGTAGCTAGAAGGTGTAGAGCCGCCACCAGATGAATCACCCGAACCGTTATGCGTCGCGACAAGAGAAACACCAGAGTACGCGCTGTAGCCGTAAACCAATACTTCATATTGCCCTGCGCCAGATACGTTCAAGCTACAGCTTTCGCCATTACCGCCCGCCCATGAACGACAGTCGTAAGTGCTAGTGCTTGGTGTGCCATTAAAGCGTACGTAAAGGTCAGCATCACCAGAACCGCCACTCATGGTGAATGTCGCTTGCGTTGCGTCTGCAGGGACATCAAACACAAATACTGTGCTTGATTTGCTGCCCCCAGAAAGCTGCGTTTTCGCCACACCGTTTTCTAGAACGTTGTCGTTGCCAGAGCCGCCGCCATCCGGACCATTGCAGCCAGCATCTAGGTATTGCTTCGCCGCATCGGCATTCACCAGACCGTGACCAGTACGGTTATCACGGCCTGTTACGTCGATGTCCGTTGCTGTCTTGATCAGTGCGTTACGTACTTGCGCAGCAGTACAGGTTGGATGGTAACTCCACACTAAACCTGCAACACCCGTTACATGCGGCGTCGCCATCGAAGTACCGTTGTAGTACTCGTAGTCTTCACCCTTGGTGGTCGATACCGTGATCTCTTGACCAACGTAGCCCAATAGCTCCTGACCGAAGGCACGATCAACCGTTACCGACACAATACGCGCCGCGTTGTTTTGATCGACAAGGAAAGGATTCTGCAAACCCGGAAGCTCAGAGTTACTATACACAATCGCCGCACTTGCACCTGCGTTGTAACACGCTTGAACTGCATCGATTTCTGGGTAGTTGCCCGATGATTGGTTACCCACACGCTCAGTCAAACAGATCTTGCCCGACATATCGCCACAGCTGAAGCTGCTACCAGAGACGTCACAGCTTGCTAGTGTCGCCGTGATAGAGCCGGCTACTGGATCAGGACCGTAACTGCCGCCCGATTGGATCAAGCGGTTGTGAGGAACGATGCCACGATCGAACTGGCTAACACCGTTCAAACGAATGTCTGAAAGCTTACCTTCGCCAACTGTCACCGTAGACAGAATTGCTACACCCGGACCTGCGATTTCAACTTGGTCTGTCGCTTGAGAGAACGCCGCGTGATCACGCTTATCATCCACCGCCGCAACGGACATAACTGAGTCGTAAGATGCTGGGTAGCTGTGCGCAGTATTACCATCGTTACCCGCAGCGGCAATCAGCAGCACGCCTTGGTCGTAAATGGTTTGCAACGCGTTTTTTTCCGTCACACTCGATTGGCTACCACCAAGACTCATGTTGACCACGTTCGCGCCGTTGTCAGCACAAGTTTGTACCGCTTTCACCAAGCTGGATGAGTAGCCCCACCCCGCTTCATTGAACACCTTAACGATATGTAAATTCACGTTTTGGTTTGGCATGACGCCTTTGATGCCTTCCGTGTTGGCAATCGCAGCAATCGTACCTGCTACGTGCGTACCGTGAGCGTTGTTATTCCCCGGAACACTCCAAGAGCCGGTACCGCTATCGTTTGTACCCGACACTCGGTTACCACTCAGATCGTTGTGTGCGAGATCGTAGCCTGAATCAATGATACACACAGTGCGGTTACCTGCACTCGAGTCATCCAAAAGCTGAGCGTTAACCGCCTCGTAGCCCCATGGGATAGTCTCACTTAACAGATAACGCGGTGGGTCAATCTCCACGTATTCCACATCACTGCGGTTGCGCAGTTGCCCCAGTTCCGAGTCTTCCATCTCCACACTGTAGATTGCGCGGTTTCCTAGCTTTTCCACTTTACGCGCTTTGAGCTGATCTAAAACCGACTCTTGCGCGATGCGTGGCCCCCAGAATGAGTTTCCACCTAATGCTGAAGGACTGGACGTATCTTCTTTAAATTTGACGATGTATTTAGTCGGCAAGTTAGATTCGTCGAACCCCGTCAGAGGAGCCGCATGCGCTGACATCGAAAATGTCAGTGCCACTGCAACGGCAGACAATGAAAACAAGCCATTTAATTTAGTTGTTGTGTAGTGCATTTGCTCTATTCCTTTTTGAGCTGATTTTTATTCACTCTGTGTTCATGAAAAATCAATTACACGTCATTAACACGAGCTACTCAGCTATAGATTATCGATTAAAAATGCCAAACAATTTGTTTTATGAATGCACAACAATGAACAAAAGATCATCAAAACAACATATTTAGTTAACATACAAAAACATAACAAAAAACTTATAAAGCAATTACTTATTAACGAAAAAGTGAATGTTAAATTAATGTTGGTGAGTAATTATTCTATATTTTATAAAATTAACCCATTTACTAAATCTATTGAAACTAGATTGTGGTACCAAAATCAACATTTTGAATATTTAGATATTTGACTAATTAGTTCTTTTACTCAAAATGGGGTAGTAGATGAGATATATTCTCACTTAAATCATGACGATAATCATTACAGAAGAGTCAATCATGAAAAAAACGATCACATTATTAAGTGCATTACTCCCTTTCGCTGCTGCCCATGCTGCAGAACCTTCTTTGTCTCCAGAAATGGTCACCGCAGCACAAGTTGTTAGTGCTCAAAGCCACCAAACGTATACTTATGTTCGTTGTTGGTATCGAACGAGCTATTCACTTGATGAGCCTGCGACTGATTGGGAATGGGCAGAAAATCCTGACGGCAGTTACTTTACAATCGATGGCTACTGGTGGAGTTCAGTTTCTTTCAAGAACATGTTCTACACTGACACACCACAAAGCATCATCAAGCAACGTTGTGAGCAAACCCTTGATCTCGCGAATGAAAACGCTGACATCACCTTCTTTGCAGCGGATAACCGGTTCTCATACAACCACACTATCTGGAGCAACGATCCTGTAATGCAACCAGATCAAATCAACAAAGTGGTTGCGTTGGGTGACAGTTTGTCGGATACAGGCAATATCTTTAATGCTTCACAATGGCGCTTCCCAAACCCGAATAGCTGGTTCTTAGGGCACTTCTCAAACGGTTTCGTGTGGACGGAATACATTGCTAAAGCGAAGAACTTACCGCTATACAACTGGGCGGTTGGTGGTGCTGCCGGTGAAAACCAATACATCGCGCTGACGGGGGTCGGTGAACAGGTTTCCTCTTATTTGGCGTATGCGAAACTGGCAAAAAACTACAAGCCAGCCAATACCTTGTTTACGCTTGAGTTTGGTTTGAATGACTTCATGAACTACAACCGTAGCGTTCCAGAAGTGAAATCAGACTACGCTGAAGCCTTAATCAAACTGACCGATGCTGGTGCGAAGAACTTATTGTTGATGACACTGCCAGACGCCACTCGTGCGCCACAATTTACGTACTCGACTCAAGAAGAAATCGACAAGATCCGTGCAAAGATCGTGGAAATGAACGAGTTCATTAAAGCACAAGCGGCATACTACACGGCGCAAGGTTACAACATTACCTTGTACGATACGCACGCGCTGTTTGAAAGCCTGACCGCAAATCCAGAGCAACATGGCTTTGTGAATGCAAGCCAAGCTTGCCAAGACATCAACCGATCTTCATCAGCAGATTACTTATATCATCATGCATTGCGCTCGGAGTGTGCCTCTTCTGGCTCAGACAAGTTTGTGTTCTGGGATGTGACTCACCCAACCACGGCGACACATCGTTACGTAGCAGAACAAATGCTAGAACACAGCAATCAGTTATCTAATCACCCGTTCTAAACTACATAATTGGAGCCTCTCTTATTAGAGAGGTTCCCCAACATTCACAACAAGCGTAACAAACGCAATGAACTAAAATGCAATGCGATATTGTCTATAGATTGTGCCAATGCGTTGTTTAACAAAGATAAGAAGAACAAGGAGCCTGCGTGTTAAGGTTATTACAAATTGTGGCGCTGATTAACATCATCGCTGCTGCAGTGGTTTTTGCGCTATCTCACTACATACCTCAATTTCAATCCACCCATTTAAGTGATTTTCTATTCTTCGTCCTTGTAGTTATTTGGGCACTAGCGAAGTTTACTTGGGAAGGGGGCATGTACTCCCGCCATTCGGAATTCGATGATGAGTTCACTGATAAAGTGCATTCAATGGTAGCTCGACAGCATTTGGAGACAGACTTAAACAAAAACTATCAGCTTGGATTTATCTTTTTTATCGCAGGTTTACCGTCCCTTTTCATTAACCTTGCAATGATGATTTGGTAGCTTTATCAAAGCAGAACCTAAATCAGCAGCATTTAAGATAACGGTGTATTCAGCAGGCGGATCCTTCTTACACTAAACCTTTTAGTTTAGCTAACCCATATGCTGCGATGGTCACACAGTCTTTGATTTCACCGTCGATCATCATTTGCTCGAACGCTTCAACTGAGAACGAGCGCGTGATCAAGTCTTCTTCTTCACTGTCTAGCTGATTGCCCACTTCAGACAGCTCACTAGCGAAATAAACATGGCAAGTCTGGTTTAAGAACCCATAAGCGATGAACTGCGCACCAACGTATTCCATCTTATTGGCTTGCATGCCCGTCTCTTCTCGAAGCTCACCTTTTGCTAACTCAAGATGATCCGCATCTGGATTTGATTCCCATGCCCCTTGTGGGATCTCCCAACAACGTTGCCCTACGGTATAACGAAACTGCTGTACTAAGTGAATTACGCCGTTATCGATCGCCAGAATCGCTGCACAGTCTGGCTTGTCGACCACACCGTAAATACCTTCGGCTCCGCTAGGACGTTGGATTTTATCTTCACGTACCGTCATCCATTTGTTTTGATACACAACTTTGCTGTCGAGCTGCTTGATGTCTGCCATGAGAGTCCTTACTGCTTGATTCTTCGAAATTAGTTATTGGATTAGAAGCCATTCTAACGCTGTTTTCGTGTCAGTTTGTAGACGATTTTCAAATTCAACGCGCTTATTGGAATTCAATATATCCCATCAAAACAATCATTCATCACAATGATTACGATGGCGCGAAATGGCAAGTTTTCAATTCGAGGAACTCATATAGTTAACCCATCGACGCAAGGCATGGCTTTGCAAACTTGTTCACTATTGATTGAGGGTTCTTATGAGCGCATCGGATAAAGTCTACGGTTTCAACACTCCACAACGTCTGTTTGTTGGTTATACCTTGGCGGTATTGGTAGACCTTACGGTACTGAACTTCTATGACGAATATTGGGATTTCGTAACCATTGATTCGTTTACGATTTCTTTCGCCGCGGCATTGCTGCTTCAGTTGCTCTTGAAGCTGTCTATCAAAGCGGAACACAAAATCGCAGAGTACTTTAAATCGAAACCGGGTACAGCACCTAAGATTTACCGTGGTATCTCGACTTACATTATCTTGGTCGGTTCGAAGTTCGTAATGCTGGAAGCCATTAACATTATGTTCGGTGACAAGGTTGACTTTAGTGGTCCTTGGAACGGTGTTGTCGCCTTCTTTGCGGTGGTGTTTACCATCCTGATTTCAGAAGTCATCGTCGGTAAGGTTTACTTCAAGCTTGGTGAGAAAGAGCAACGAGAACAACGTGAATTAGCTGAAAACAACGCTAGCTAATAAGCAAGATCGATGAATACAAAACAGCATCGATAAAAACCAAAAAGCGCTGAGAAATCAGCGCTTTTTTCGTTTACTTGTTCACTTAAGCCACAAGGATGTTCTTAAGCTCGTTCAACGATTCCACCGTGTAGCTTGGTGCAATACGCTCATCCACACTTGCACCTGTGGTGTTCAACCAACACGTTTCAATACCGAAGTTGTTGCCACCTAAGATATCAGAATGCAGGTTGTCACCCACCATTAATACACGCGTCTTACATGGGTTCCCCATTTGCGTCATCGCGTACTCAAAGATGCCTAGATCCGGCTTGGCAATACCAACTTGCTCAGAGATCACTACGTGCTCAAAGTAATCCGTCATACCTGTACGTTCTAAGCGAATCGCTTGCAGCTCGGTAAAGCCATTGGTGATAATGCCCATCTTTGCATTACCTTGCAGCGCTTCCATCAACTCTTTCGCACCCGGCAGCAAAGTACAAATGTCTGCCATCGCTTCTAAGAATGCAGTGTTGAGATCCGCCGTCGTCGTATTGAGCTTTTCTGCCCACTCGGTAAAACGTTTGTGCTTGAGCTCATCTGCCGTCACTTTACCATCTTGGTAATCTACCCAAAGTGGCTTGTTGACCGTTTGGTAGTGGGCAAAATCTTGCTCGGTGAAGTCTACGCCTTTGCGAGAAAACATCAGCTGCAAACCTTTGAAGGCATCAAAGTGAAACAAGGTTTCGTCAGCGTCAAACAAGATCCAATCGTATTTCATTTTCTTCTTTCCAATATCCAGGTCGTTTTCTGCCGCATAGTCTAATTGTTTTCTTCTTTAAGATAATCTCTATAATTGGAAAATGATTGTATCGTTTTTCTCAACAATATAACTAGGAGCACACCGTGAATGCCATTGCGTCACTGCCAGTATTTGTCGCTGTCGTAGAATGCGGCAGCTTTTCCCTTGCCGCCAAGCAGTTAAACCTGACTAAATCGGCGATCAGTAAACGCATTAATCAACTCGAAGATGACCTCGGTATTCGCTTGCTTAATCGCACCACAAGAAAGCTCAGCCTTACCGAAGCTGGACGTCGATACTTTGAGTATGCTTCACAAGCAGTGAACCTTGCTCAGCAAGGTGTTGATGCCGTTTCTGAGTTACAAGGCTCACCTCAAGGCAGGCTCAAAATCACTGCGCCGATGTCTTTCGGCGTGTTGCACGTGGCACCACTTATCAGCGAATTTCTCGCACGTTACCCGAAAATTGAGGTCGATTTACAGCTAGAAGACGCCATGGTGGATTTGGTCGAACAAGGCTTTGATTTGGGGATTCGCATTGGCGAACTTGCGACTTCTAACCTTGTAGCCAAGCGCCTTGCTCCGTGTAAAAGCGTACTGTGCGCCTCTCCCGCATACCTAGAAGAATTTGGCGTACCAACTAAACCAAGCGATTTGGTGACACACAACTGTTTGCGTTATTCGTATTTCCGAGGCGGTGTCGAGTGGATGTTTATCAACAGCGGTAACGAATACAAAGTGCTGCCGAAGGGCAACTTTGTGGTCAACAACAGCGAAGCGATTCGCCAGTTGCTATTAAGAGGCTCTGGCATCGCGCAGCTACCGACTTTTATCGCCGCGAAAGACTTTGCTGCAGGCAACTTAAAACCCTTGATGGAAGAGTTCTCTCTCCCTGAGCATGCCATCTATGCAGTGTTTCCAGAGCGTAAGCACATGCCATTGAAAGTACGAGTGTTCATCGACTTCATCAGCGAGAAGCTCGGTACCGATACTCCTTACTGGGATCGCTACTAATAGGTGCTGGTACTTGATATCGTTTAGCGCGATTATATTTAGTTAATCTAATGTTTCATTTTTAACAGGTGCGTAACCATCACTAGAGCGCTAACTTAAGTAGCACGTTAACCACACCGGAGTGTGAAGCTATGAAAGTACTGATTCAATATACCCAAGCGGGTAAATATCGTGACCAAGCATGGGAATCACTGACGCTAAAAGCAAAAGGCGAGATGCAAGCCGTGACCCCTTCTTATGCCGCTCAGCTTATAGAGCAAAACAAAGCGACACTTGTAATGACCGAAGAGGAACAAGTGATCTTCCATTCTTGAATAAAAAGAGCCCTTTCTCTAGGGCTCACTGATAGATTGATTTACTCTCGGAGAAATGGGTGAACATCGTGAACTGAAGTTAGCGTTATTTTTTGACTGCTAAGTATAGGCTCCAGGCTAGCATCGCAATAATGCCTGTTGGGTACGTAATGAAGAGTAGCCAAGGTAAAGCTTCTGAGCCTCCCCTTACAAACGGCAAAACCTTTTTTACGACACCATCAATAAACAGAGGAACTAGAATTGGTGCTTGCATCAAGAAGTAAATTTGTAGGTAAACCAGATAACTTTTGAACCAGTTAGTCTGATTAAAATGCCCATAACTGGCCATCACCAACAAACTTATCCAGACAAAAATGTTAACCCTCGGGCTAAGAAGCATCTCGAACATAATATCTAGCGGTGTTTTCATTCCCTTCTTCCAACGCTGTTAGGTCATCTTTAACTTATGCATTCATTTGAGTAGTGAAATTCTGACATTTCTGCAAGATATTATCTGCGCATGGCGTTCAAGTTTTAAGCCTAAAAGCACCACATGACAAATAGAAAGGCCTGCTATGACGCAGGCCTTCGATTTAGCTACATTTTTTCAAATTACTCAAAATCACTCGCAGATGGCAAACGATCTAATTTTTCGTAGTACTCACCTGCCACCGAGCCGATGTCGCCATTTAGGTAAGCTTGAATAAGGGTTAGGTCTTTAATCCATAACTCTTTATCTGAATCTGATGCGCTAGCGTAGCCTGCGTAAACATTGTCTACCGCAAACATCATGCTACTTGTGTAGTCGTTGAAGATAAGGATCATCGCATCCGAATACGCGGCATAAACTTTAGCTTCATCGTGCGCTTTACCACCTTTAAAGCTCATCGTCGATGCGACTTCATCGTACACCAAATCACCTGATGCCATATTCGTCGCTACAAAGTTGGCGAATGATTCGTTGATTTGACCAACATTAGCAGCAATATCCTTGTCAATGGTCGCTTTCATGGCATTGACCATAGGGGCGTCTAGAAGCAATACTGCATCATGATAAGCAGACTTAATATCAGTTCGGAACGTTCCCCAAGCAGTATCAATGCTTGTAGCAATACTACTCAACTGACTCGCATCATAGTTATCAAGGTAAGTTTTTAGATCGTAACCTTCTGATGTTACTAACTGGTTCGCATAATCGTAAGCCAGTTTGTTTGCTTTGGTTGCAACAAACTTCTTCCCGTCAATTACAAATTCAACTTTATCACCAGCAATGATCCCGTAGCGATCTTGCTGCTTGGTAAAGGTGTCAAATTGAGCTTTACCACGAGACTTCACTTTGTAGTCATTAGATTGCATTTGACGTACACCCATCTTAAGGATCACGTCTCCAATACGCTCACGACTACGGCTATCAATACCTAAGAAGCCTGCAATACCTCTCGGCATTGGCGGTAACGACTCCATCTGCTCGGTAAGATGAAGATTGACTTTAACACCATTCAGTTGAGTGTATGCGTTACCATTTTTGTCCACCAATTCAATTGGAGTATTCAACGCATCACCAGCTACAATGTTGTTCATGATGTCTTCGTACTCAGCTTGTACTCCTGGGATATCAAGCAATGATGCAAAGCTAACCTCATCGGTGTAACGGTTAGAGAAGCGACGAGCAAGGAAGTAACTCGCAAGTGCTTTGTCAGGCCAATTACCCAATACAGAGACAGCGTTTGACCATGGGTAATCAGGGTCAAAACTACCAATTGAGTTTAGGAAGCGACCATTTTTCGTTTCAGCTACTGCCGCATAACCAGCTTCTGCGTCTGCAATAAATCTTGCAGATAACTCATCAAAACAAGACGCGCTTTGCAGATCATAATCAGCTGGAATCAGGTGCGAATTGTTATCTAACAATTGACCAAACGAAATAACTTTTTGACTGCCAGCTTCGTTCTCAATCACACACTGGTGTTCAGGAGTGCGTAATACATCCAAGAAGAATGCTGCTGATTTTTTCGCACCGTATGTATAGTCACAGAACCATGAATTGTCTGCTTTGCCTTCGCTACAGTATTGTGGGTTTGATGCTATACGTAGTAAGAAATCACCAGGTTTATCCGTGTTAGCGGCATAACCTAGGTTGGTGTACAGATTGTCAATACGCTCAAGATCTTCCATCTTGTCACGAATTGAGCTCATCTCCATATAGCGACGAACTAGGTAGCTCGGATAATCTGCAGAATAAAGGCCATTTGTTCCGTACAGCGCTAGATTGCGACGGTCATAGCTATCGATGTAGTTCTGCCATTCATAAGAGACAATTTCTTCTAGATTCGTACCTTCATCAAAACGGTTACAGTCACTGTTTAATGACACGTTACCGTCAGTACAGAAGTCGTAAGATTTACGTTCGATTTCATTAACCTTATCTAGATAGTACAGTACGCCATAACGAGTTTTCTCACTCTGTACTGCATTATCTGAAAGCGCAGCAGTATCAAAGCGACTAAAATCACAGTTATATAGCGACTTGCCAGCCTGATCTCCCGACAGTTGTTTCACTTCCGAACACACCATCAAAGATTCATTTGATGCATTACTGCCAAACTTGTAAGCAAAGCTATCTTCGTATGCTTGCTTGTCAGCTAGGTAGCGATTGTAGGCAGCTTTCTCTTCATCTGTTGCGTTGTCTGCAGGCTTCACAACTGGTGCAGGAGCCGCACCTGAAGAATCTTGAATAGTCTCAACCTTTCGACCGTACGCAAACTTAAACGCCGCGATATCATATAGACCCCATGTTGGTGTTTCATCCAACATGCTTGGCGCGTAGTCCATTGTTGAGCTATACGCCGGAATATTGTTTAAGCCTAGTTGATGCGCCTGCTCTAGCGTGTAGTAATTCGCCTTGTCATTTGACCCTTTGAAGTTATGACGCAATCCCATGTTGTGCCCAAGTTCATGCACTAGCGTGTTACTGTAGGTCGCTACGGTAATTGCATTGGCAGCTTCGACTTGCAAATCTTTTGGCAGGTACTTCCATCGTTTCAGATCACGAGAAACTTCGTTACCTGCATCGTCGCGTTTGATATCAAAGTAGCGTTCATCATCCAGCTTCAGGTTATCCAACATAGCCTTGTTGGTAGAAGAGACCCAAGACGCTTCAATTGGATAAACATTGTTTTCAGCCCAGAAGGATAAGCGATTCTCCTCAGCCTTAACAACATCTTCAAAATCCATGTTGTCATCAAAGCTTTCCTGAAGTTGTGTTGGGTTCTTAGTTGTTGCAGATGCCGCTACCACTTCGTCTTTAGATACCAAAGGCACATTGATATTTTCATTGGCTTTCAGCTTAGCCATCGCTGCCATGGTCGAAAGAGCTTCAATTCTTTTTGTTACTTCAGTTGTTACGCCTTGATCTTCAGTTGGCAGTGGAGCTAAGCCATCCAGATTAAGTTGGTTGCGGTTATAGAAGCGCGCTAAGTTATCCCAGTAGAAAGGTACACCAGTTCGTGCAACACCAGCATATTGGTTTACGTGCGCCTTAATGATTTCACCCGTCATCGGGTTAGAAACTGAAGGACCATAACCTAACAAACCATTTGCTAAAGGCTCATCAATCAGATTGATAACGTTGTAGCGTAAGTCACCAGGATGAACCCCTTCAGGTTTTGTTTTATTAACAATCTCTATTTCTGGTTTTCCTGCGTCAGCACCAAACACATTCAGCGCTTTGTTCATCTTGTCTATTGATTGAAGTGTCGCATCCAAAAATAGTTTGTTTTTCTCTTCGAAAAAGTTATCGGTCAAATAGTACTTGATCGAGTCTTGATCTGGGTTGAATCGATTTAGGTAAACGACATCACGATCATACTTGTTGGTTACTGGATTTAACTGCTTAGTCGACGTAGTGAAAAAGCCAATATCATTCTCATCACCTACAGGATACAAGATAGGTTGGTAACCCTCTGTAGCAACCTCACTCTCATGAACTAGCGAGTAATAGAAGCGAGATTTAAACGCTCCGTCAACCAGTGCTTCCTCTAGGCTCGCTTTAGTAGCAAAGTTGATGTATTGGGAGATTTTATCCAGGTCAATACGGAACGTACGCTCCAACTCAAAGTTGAGCACACCGTTCTTAGGATCAAAATCCCATGAGATTAGTCTTGGTGTACCTTGTTCAGAGATGCCATCGGTAACGCCGTATAGATCTTCCATGTTGAACTCTGAAATCTCTAGATCTTCAGGCTTTGGCGTAAAGTGGGTTTTCTGCTTGTAGTTTAAGCTAGCATCATCATTCGTTTCTTCTTTGTTAGTACAATCACCGTAAGAATCTTCCTGACAACGATAAGCAGCAAAGTCACCAGGAATGGTTAACACCTGCGCAAAGTTAACATCATCATCATCTGCGACGAATTTCTCTTCACCACAATAGTTATTCTCATCTTTTGTTAGATGAGCATCTGGGTAGTTTTTGTCATAGCTGCGAACTTCCAAGCCTTCTTTTGTGAAACACAGCTCAACATAGCGCGGTGAACCTTGAAGAAAAGGGAACTGATTTAACGCAAACCGAGGCGCTGCACCTGTAGTAGGCACATAGAACCATCGACCGTCCTTCAAGTCTTTAACCGCAACCTCTTTTGCATCTCTTTCAACATAATCATAAGCCTGATCGTCTGCACCACAGCCTGCAAGTGCTGCCGTAATTGCTGACACCAGTGTCAACTTCTTAAACATTATTCTGATATCCTTAATTTTATTTATTTTCCTAGAAGGAGTAATTCACTGTCGCGATGTACGAAGCTCTTTCTTGGTCGAGCAAGTCGATATTGCCAAGCGTCCCTCGTTCTGCATCTTGGTAGAAGCCAGTAGAAGACGCTGCCAACAGTAGTGACCAGTTTTCATCGAATTGGTAGGTTCCGTATAGAGCACCTTCATAGTGCCAACTGCTTCGTCGAGTTCCTTGATAACTGATGGTGTTCCCGCCTAAAGCTGTCATGCCTAGCGCAAACGAGTCCCAAGACTTTTCAGCGACCGAAAACAGTGAGTAAGTCCACTCTGTCAGCGAACGCCCGCCCATCGTTTTGTATTTATGGAAGTTCTTTTTAACTCGTGGTGAGATAGAGAAGTCGACGCTCCACAGAGAAAAAGAGACCGGGATCGCTATACGGAATGCGGTTTGTAGTTCATCCTTCCGCGAAGATTCTGAAGTTGGAATCGTAAATTGACCAGAAGCACCAATACTTCCCGTCTCACCAAATTCATATAGGTTTGAATATCTCATCCCTAAAACGGTATCAGTGGCGTAAGTACCCACTTCATCTTCAAGTGCACGATAGCCACCAGCGGATAAGTAAGCTTTGGTATCATCAGATAAGGCATAGACCAAACTACCACCCCATGAGAAATTGCGGACAGAACGGTGATCGTCCTTGTCATAGATGTTTGTATCGTAAGAGAGGTAAACGGACCCACTCAGATTACAAACAACGCAGGACGATTCTCCTTCATTTTGTGTAGATTCAATCCCACTGCTATCGTCTACGCTGGCTTCCTCTGCAAGTGACGGCATTGAAAATAGCGTACTTAACAACATAGCAAGTGGGGTCATCGTCCACTTAGTTGTGTGCTGCATGTTATAAAACTTCCATGAAAATTAAGTTTATTAGAATAAACTTAAAGACAAACAGATTATTGGCATAGCATTCCAAATAAGAATTAGACCAATAAACCTATCAACCATAAGAGTTTTCTTATGGTTAAATCCTTATTCTATTTTTGATAGATTTGATTTTAGCTATTCGCGTTATTTACAGTTATATCGAGTAAAAAATCACTGCTATTACAATAAAACCATCATTCTTTTTAAATTGTATAGCTCATATAAAGCAATCGATACCGTCACCAGAAAGAAAAACAAAGAACCATAACAATCAACAACTTGAATAATATTTATAGTTATATAAAACAGAGATGGTAAAATACACGCCACTTTAGAAAGCTCAGTTATGAGAACATCATTCTGTTATAACAATCCTTGTTATGTCATTTAGGTAGGTTAGCTATTAAGCCTTATAACTGGAAAATACAAATTAATGACATCATCAAAACCATCCGTTGCTAATAATGAATTTCGCATTTAAAACAAAAGATGGAAATAAGATCAAATTCGAACCTTCTAATATATTGAATTGATGCCAGAGTGGTTTGAATAGAAAATCACACATAAATGTCGATAAAATTTAATCAAACATTCACACAATGAATAGATAAGGGCGTGACAATTTAATAGCAGCACAGATGGGCTGCATATTTGTGAATTTCTATTCAAAAAATATTTTTTTATAAATTTCAATTTTATGTGATACAAATCACATTTAATCATAATGAGACGCACTACTGACTGTTGGTTAAGCGTTATCTATCTCATGAAATCTTGGAATTTGAAGGGATTTAACGTTACTTACCTTCCCTACTCTTGCTGACAAACTTGACTTATTTATCAATAATAGCAGCAACTTAGCAGTTGACTCTTATCCCTTCCAAACTAAGTTACAGACGATTGAAGACCTTGAGAGCAAAAACACTAACTCGATAAAGGTCTGGTTTGAATAGTCAGCGAATCAAAACGCACACTTATGCTCACCGTCTTGCATCATGATCATGAGTTAATCTTGTATGGTTTTATGACCGCAGTTCTCGCAAATCAAGTGACGAGAAAAATCATCCATGGAAGCGAGAAAAGCACCAAAAACGGTACTTTTTAGAAAGCCTGTAATGAATTCCTTTTTACTGCGATTCTTATCTCCCTCAAAAGCGCTTTTCTTTCTGACTAACACCACGACATGATGCGTTTCCACACCACATGAAGGACACATTAGAACTTCTGTCTTATTAGACATCTTAATCTCCTTAAGTTTTTGACACCCTCTTCACCAAGGTCTTGCATCAACCTTGTCTCGTAATACTCGAGCATACTCCGTTAACAACCTTGCATTATCTGCGCTTTTTCGATTGCCACATACCTCCCCTTGGTAGGTAATATTTGGACTGGAGTAGATAGGTAATACTTTTTCCTCGTAGCTCATAACGCTCCCGGCATCACCACAAAGCGCGCCATAGGCATAACTCTTAAGTTTGGGAAGATCCCACATGGCAATGCTTTCCCTAACTGGGAAGAGTTCTTCTTTCTCTTGTCTATCAAATGTTTTGATATCGTGTTGTGCCCAAGCTAAGTGACCTAACTCGTGTTCCAAAACGTTATCCGAGAATCGAAGATCCATGACGACAAACTGGGGCTTGATATCCACCCAGGCACTACCAAGCGTAACCATTCCTTCTTCACCCGACTCATTGGTCACGAGTGGAGGGGTTACCAAAATATAAAACTGATCAGGAGATTCTTCGTAGGAAGCCATAATGTACTCACCCAGTACTTGTTCTAGCGCATAGTTGGCCGTTGAAAAGTCAAAGATGGTGTAGCCAGACAAATCTACAAACTCAATAGACGCTTTCTTTCGCTCCATTGGGATACAAGAGTTTTGTAGTGTTTTGTTAGAAAACTGGATGCTGCGATCTACGTACGCTTCTATTTCTTCTACGTAAAGGTAGTCAAGTGTTCGTTCGTCAAAATAGAAGTTCAACCAAGTTGTAACGGTTTCCTCTTCTGAACATTTTGGGGTGATGAGTTTTCCATCAATAAGAGGTTGGAGATAAAATACAGTAGCAACTGAAACAACAGCCATCAGCAGGCAAGCCATTACAACATTCAATTTCATACATTCTTCTTATGAATTTCATAGACAGCAAAAATAAATACATGAAATTTATAAATTAATTTGAATGATATGTAAATAAGCGCTTATTGATTATGAGAATAAGCGCCTTGGGTATGTGTGCTTACTCGCCCTCGTTTAGGCGACGAATCAATTTAGCTGGCGTACCGCCATATAAACAATCCGGTGGTACATCGCTGTTTACCACTGAGTTAGCAGCAATCACAGAGCGAGCACCAATGGTCACGCCTTGGTTGATGACCGAATTGCCACCAATCCAGACGCTATCTTCAACTGTGATTGGCTTACAAAAGGTTTCCCACTTGAGTCGGCTGCGGTAATCGAGAGAATGCGAAGCAGTGTAGAACTGAACGCTAGGGCCGATAAGAACGTGGTTACCAATGGTGATTTTAGCGCCATCCAACATCACGACATTCATATTGATGAAGGTCTCTTCGCCAATTTCAATCGTCTTACCAAATTCACAATGCAGCGGAGCTTGGATGATGCTTCGCCCAACTTTACCAAATAGATTCTTTTGCAACACGTCGCGTTGAGATTCATCGGTATTGTTATTAAATGCCATCAACGCATGGGTTGCGTGAGTGCGGATCGCATCGATTTCTTTATCTGCACCATCAAACACTTGGCCAGACATCATTTTTTCTAGTTCGGTCACTGGATCATTCCTACAACTTTTGACCAAGCCAGATTAGCGTAAAAGGGGAATAAAAAAAGAGAAAAGCACGGGCTTTTCTCTTTCCTATTTTTTCAATTTTTCACGTGAGTGATTATACGATTTCCCAGCTGTGGGTCATCTCAACCCCTTCACCTAACATTAAGCACACTGAGCAGTATTTCTCTAGTGAATCCGCCGCAACTTTCGCCACGATTTCTGAGTCTAGTGCATCACCAGAAACTTCAAAGTGAATGTTTACTTGAGTAAAGATACGTGGCGCGGTTTCACGGCGCTCAGTGGTTAGCTTCGCGTTAACAGAAGCCACTTTCTGGCCTGCCGTTTTTAGACCATCAACAACGTCTACAGAACTACAACCACCTGCGGCCATAAGAACCATTTCCATCGGACTTGGCGCTGTTGCACCGCCATTACCATCCATCACGACTGAGTGACCAGATTGAGACTGACCTAGGAATTTAAAGTCTTCGACCCATTTTACTTCTGCTTGCATGGTTTCCCTCATTAATGCTTCTGCCTCACCGATGATTGTCTTCCGATGAGCGTGTATTTTATGCCGTTACTGTAGCCCCCTTGAAAAAAAGGGCAAAGAAATTTTCATCTTCACTGTAATTTTTTCGCTCTTCAGTCTGTCCTGTTACGTAAGATTCATTGAGAAAATGACGTTTGAGGAAGTTATGAAGAAAGTATCTAAGTTGTTGGTGGGATTCTCATTCACACTGCCTGTACTGTTCATCTTGCTAAGTAAAACAGGTACTGCCGATACCATGGATAAGATGAACGCATCACAAAAAGCTGACATCGCAACATTAGCAGGTGGTTGTTTCTGGTGTACCGAATCGGATTTAGAGCAATTACCAGGTGTGTTAGACGTGATTTCTGGTTATTCGGGTGGTGATTTAGAAAACCCAACTTATCGACAAGTCTCTTCTGGCAAGTCTGGCCATATTGAAGTGATTGAGGTGAAGTACGATCCTGCTGTTGTGAGCTACGAGCAAGTATTGGATTACTTCTTCCGCCATATCGACCCGACTGACGACAAAGGCTCATTCGTCGACCGTGGTCCCCAATACCGCCCTGCGATTTTCTACCATAATGCCGATCAAAAACAGGTTGCCGAGCGGTTTATGATGGAAATCGACAAGGCGATGATCTATCCAAAACCGTTGAAAACAGAGCTGATCGAGTTTGAAAAGTTCTACCCTGCGGAGTCGTACCATCAGGATTACTACAAGAAGAGTAGCCTGAAGTATAAATACTACCGCTACGCGTCTGGTCGCGATAAATACCTAGACGAAGTATTTGGTGATGATCGTAAAGACAACCCGAAGTCACTGCGTGAGCTCATTAATGAAAAAGACCTGATGACAAAAGTTAAGGTCTACGAAAAGCCTTCAGACAAAGAGATCAAAGCAAAGCTGACTGAACTTCAATACTACGTCACTCAAGAAGAAGGCACCGAGCGACCTTTCAACAATGAATATTGGGATAACAAAGAAGCTGGAATATACGTAGACATCGTAACTGGTGAGCCTTTGTTTTCATCAACCGATAAGTATAAATCCGGCACAGGGTGGCCGAGCTTTACTAGGCCGATCAATCCGGGTTACATCGTTGAGAAAACCGATTTCAAACTGGTTTATCCGCGTACCGAGATCCGCAGTAAATTTGGTGACTCACACATCGGCCATGTCTTCAAGGACGGCCCAAAGCCAACCGGCTTACGTTACTGTATGAATTCCGCTGCGATGAAATTTGTCCCAGTGAACAAGATGGCGAGTTTAGGCTACGGCGATTACCTGTACCTATTTGATAAGTAAATAGCCCCCTGTTTTAACCAAATTAGGAGTGAACATTCAGCGCGATGAAAGGTTTTGAATCCAACCTTCCCATGAAAGTCTGTCCGGTCTGTCAGCGCCCGTTTTCTTGGAGAAAGAAGTGGGCGCGAAATTGGGAGGAAATCGTTTATTGTTCTGAGCGTTGCCGAAGAAATAGATCAACGAAAACGTAGGGCACTCCGACCCTCTCTGCACATCGTGCTGCTTTGCTTTTGTAATAACGCTTTTACCAAGGCAATAACGTCCCATCATAAGCCCAAAACGCCCCGCTACCTTGCGGGGTTGCTTTTTCTATCAAGCCAAATAGATCCTTTGCGACTCGCTCTGGTGTGAACAACTTTCTCTCTGGCACATTGGTCTGGAAAGGTGCCGACAAAGCGGTATCCGTAGTACCTGGGTGAAGTGAAAGCACCGTGCCATGTTTGACCATTCTCTGCCATTCGATCGACATGGTTTTAAGGAACATATTTAGCGCAGCTTTCGACATTCGGTAGCTGTACCAACCACCTAACTGGTTATCACTAATACTCCCCACTTTGGCCGATATGGTAGCGAACTTGGGTGCAGTACTACGTTTGAGTTTGGGCGTAAAGTATTTGGCTAACAAAACACTGGGTAGCGTATTCACTGCGATGGTTTGTTGGAAAAAGTCGGCGTCGAGCGAGCTAAGGTTCTTCTCAGGGCCTTTCTCGTTGGTGTGCAACATACCAACACAGTTGACCAACCAATCGACATGTTCAATCTGCGCGCTAAGCGCTTTCACCCGCTCATCTTGCGACACGTCCAGTTGATGCCAAATCACATTTGGGTGTTGCCAATCTGGTTGCTGCTTACGATAAGTGGCATGCACGCGCGCTTGAGGGAACCGAGCGGCGGCTTCTTGCACCATCGCCAAACCAATTCCACCATTGCCACCGACGATGAGTATTTCCATCACAAGTTCTCCACGTTTTCTATGTAATGCTCTGCGGTATCGAGTATCGCTTGGCGTTGTTGTTCTTCCATGTTGTCCCAAGAGCGGAAAATCATCCCGATTCTTGGGTTGGTTGCGAGACGCTTGTCGTGCTTGTTCATAAAACGCCAATAAAGACTGTTAAACGGACACGAGCCTTCGCCACTGCGCGCTTTATTGTCGTAATGGCAACCCTTACAGTAATCGCTCATCTTGTTGATGTAAGAGCCACTCGCCGCGTAAGGCTTGGTGCCAACAATGCCGCCATCCGCAAACAACGCCATGCCACGAGTGTTCGGCATTTCGACCCATTCAATTGCATCAACATAGATACCGAGATACCACTCATCCACTTGGTCTGGATCTATCTCGGTTAACAAGCAAAAATTACCAGTCACCATCAAACGTTGGATGTGGTGTGCGTAGGCGTAATCGAGAGACTGACCAATCGCATTGCGCATACAGGCCATTTTGGTTTCGCCATTCCAAAAGAAGTCTGGCAGCTTTCTTTCTGCGCCCAACTCGTTCTTTTTCGGGTAATGAGGCATGTTTGCCCAATAGACGCCACGGATGTACTCTCGCCAACCTAAGATTTGGCGAATAAACCCTTCGACTTGAGAAATGTCGATGTCCGCGTTGGAGTGAAACGCCTTAAGAGAGGCATCAATCACCTCTTTCGGATGCAGCATCTTGCTGTTCAGCGAGAACGAAATTCGGCTGTGGTATAAGCTCCACTTAGCATCGTGCTGACCTATCATGGCGTCTTGAAAACGTCCAAACAATGGCAAACAGACTTGGCAAAAATGTGCGAGTAAAGAGAGGCTTTGCGCGCGATTAATCGGCCACAGCAAGTCACCCCCAAGATTTCCGGTGGTTTTGATGTCATGTTTTGCCAACCGCTCAATAATGCCACGTACGTCGGTACTGAACATCAAAGGTTGTGGCAGTTGTTCAATGTCTTTGACCTTGAGCTTATTACGGTTATGGGCATCGTAATTCCATTTCCCGCCAACTGGTTTGCCGTCTTGCATCAAGATGTCGAAGCGCTTGCGCATGCGGCGATAAAAGTGCTCCATCATGATGTGTTTGCCTTGAGGAAACTGCGATTCTATCTCCTCAAACGGCAACAAAAAGTGTTCCGAATCAACACATCGCGCCACGACCCCATCAAGCTTTAGTTTGGCTAACTGCTCTAGTAAACGGTATTCATCGGGGCGTTGATATTCAAACTTACTTGCACCAACTTCGCTCACGTAGTGATTTAAGACTTGCTCCAGATCGTCGAAGGATTGTGTGTCATCCAACGTGAGATGCAAAACTTGATGGCCTTCACTCTGACGCTCTTTCGCAAACTGTTCCATCGCAGAGAAAAACGCACACACTTTCTGAATATGATGCGTCACGTAGGTATTCTCTTGCTTGAGCTCCGCCACCAGGTAAAGAACACGGTCATCTGGTTGCTTAAACCAAGAATGCTCACTGTTGAGTTGATCACCCAAGACCAATCGTAGGGTTTCAAATTGCATTATGACTTCTCCTGCGATGACGACTTTTCAGTGCGTTCATTCATGATTGGCCAGTCAACCATATCAACACTATCCGAACACGCGTCTACACTGCGTCCTTGCCATCGGTTGATGAACTCCATGTGCGGGTCGTACATTTCGGTTTGCTTTTCGAGATTGAATTGTCGTGAGCCACGAGGATCAGCACCAACGCCCGCGAGGTATTGCCAATTTCCCCAGTTCGATGCCACATCGTAATCAACCAGTTGTGACTCAAAGTACGCAGCGCCATAGCGCCAATCGAGCCCTAGCTCATGCATCAAACAACTGGCGACCAACTGTCTGCCACGATTAGACATATAGCCCGTTTCGTTAAGTTGGTGCATGCAAGCGTTCACAATGGGAAACGGGGTTTCTCCCTTTTTCCATTGCTGAAAACGATGTGCATAAAAGCTCGTCAAAGGAACTTGATTGCGAATACCACCAAACCGGAATAACCGTCGTCCGTATCGACGTGCATACCAATAAAAGTACTCACGCCAAAGCAGTTCGAAGTAAATCCAATAGGTTGAATCATTTGCGCCATTCTCCGCTTCATAACGTTTCAACATGCCATAAATAGTTTTCGGCGACAGACAACCGTGGGCTAACCAAGGGGAGAACTTAGTCGAGTAATCCATACCATCTAAGCCATTACGCGTCTGCTTATATTCACTGGCTAATGTCGAGGAAAAATACTGGCGACTGTGTTCAAGCCCAGCTTGCTCTCCCCCTGAAAATAGCGCTGGCTTCAAGTCGCGAGTTAGGCTCAGTGTTGATATCGGGAGAGTTTCCGGCGCAGGTGGGAGTGCAGAGACTTTTTCGACTGGCTCTGAAATATGGAGCGCTTCAACTTGTTTGCGAAACTTCGTAAAAGTATCTGGTAAATCGTCTGTTTTAAATGGCAACTGCCTAGCACAAAAAAGAGTTTGCGCCTCTTGTTGGACAACAGAAATATGCGGGTATTCAACTTGTAACTTCGCAAGCACGGCTTGTTCATCGCAACCCGAAATAGCACTGACATAAAGACGTGAGACACCGAAGTTTTCAATAGCATGCTTTATCGCATGATAAGGATGCAAAATAACCACCAATAATCGCTGCTTCAATGTATTTAAAGATGAGTTGAGGCAAAATAATGACTCATCCAGAAACTGTTGTTTCGCAACACCAAACTGAGACACTTGCGCATATTGAGCTAAATAAGAAGATATCTTGGGGTAGCAATAAAGGCAGACAAGAAGATCAACTTCCGAAGTAGCTTTAGTTAAGTTTGGGTTGTCGTGCACTCTCAAGTCGTTGGTAAACCAATATAAGCCAATACTCATGATTTTATCTCAGATTTAATTAAACTCTCTCAACACGTTACGAGTAGAGCCTGAGATCGATCACTGTGTCAGAACATGGCAATAGGAAGCTCTTGTCTAGGTGTACTGAAATAGTAATTGCATATGGTTTACCTGACATCATTCAGCAAACTATTTGATAGTGAGCCAAGTTTTTTTTAATTTTTGGACTAAAAATGACAAAAATTAAAGCGATATTAACCAAAATTCGCTAACCTATGCGCAATACAGTTTGCTAGTGCTTTCGCGACAATGAGTGACGAATTTAAAAAATCGACTGCAAACTTAAAAAAAGCAGTCCCATTGATGATAAAAAACCACGTAGCTGCCACTCCAGCTAACTATGCGCTTTGGTATACCTACGTGGACAAAACCATTCCTGAGTTAAACCAGGAGTTGGATATGGTGCTTGAAAACTACGAAGTTTGCCCACCAGCAACCAACAAACAGTTATACAACAGTTATGTAGCCAGTAAGTCTGAAACCAGTTTAGAAGAGCTAAAGACAAATGTTGAGGTTCTGCTTGGTGAGGTTGCAAGCTCTATGACGGATACGTTGACCGACACTTCTTCTTTCTCCGACATGGTAGATAAAAGCTTTGGCCGCCTGGAAAAAGTGGAAGATGACGGTTTGAGCATTGAAGAAGTCATGGGTGTAATTCGTCAATTAGTTTCAGAATCAAGAGAAATTCGTCATTCCACCCGTTTTTTGAACAACCAGCTTAGCAATGCAAGCGAAGAAATCTCACGCTTGAAGCAACAACTGTCAGAGGTGCAAAAAGACGCACTGTTTGATGGACTGAGTCAGTTGTACAATCGCCGTGCGTTTGATAACGATTTACGTATGCTTACTAGTAGCAATCAAGCACTGAGCTTGATTATGCTGGACATCGATCACTTCAAAACTTTCAACGATAACTATGGCCATTTGTTTGGTGACACCGTTATCAAAGCCATTTCCAAAAAGCTCCAGCAAAGTTGCAGAGAAGGCATTAGTGCTTATCGATTTGGCGGTGAAGAGTTCGCATTGGTCGTACCGAACAAGTCTTTACGAATTGCACGCCAATATGCCGATACATTGCGACGCGTCATAGAAAAACTTCGAGTTAAAGATAAGCGTTCAGGGCAACAGATCGAAAGTATCACTGCATCTTTTGGTGTGGCAGAGTACCGTGTAGGTGATAGTGCGGAAGCGTTAGTCGAACGTGCGGACAAGCAACTTTACGAAGCCAAGCAGTTAGGTAGAAACCGAGTGATGCCGTTGTAAAACTGAGCTTCAATAAAAATGCTTTGTTCAACAGAACTAAAAACCCCAAGCGCGTGCTTGGGGTTTTGCTTTTCTTGGGCTGCTTAGTTAGTCGGCTAAGCTATCGATGATTTAATCAATGCTGTAGCAGTAGCTTAGGAAGTAATCATCGCCGTTTTTCGCGGTGTACTCTTTGTCTTCACTGCATGCCATTGGTTTACCTTTCTTGTCGCCTTTGATTAGGCTGATCCAATGACGCATTGCAGTTGGAGCATTACCAGTAAGTTCTGGGCTAAAAGTTGTTCTCGTTTCCAGTTGGATATCATCAATATCCATCAACTCCACACAGCCAGTACCCTTGTGACAACCAAACATCACTTCAGCGTGACTGCCAGATTCGTCTTTAAATAGGATTGATTTTGGATCTTCTTTTTCACCTGTATATGCCACGAAATGTTTTGGGCTTTTCAAACCACTGTGTGTTCCGTCTTTGAAGTAAGCCATAACATGGCGGTAGTCGATAACGTAGCTTGATACATCTTGATGTGAGCCGCTCTCTAATGGGAACATGCGGTCTAGTAGCTGCTTCGCCTTAACTTGTTTCTCGCTCTGCTGCTCAGCACATACCGCCTCGACGGCAAATACTGCTTCAGCGATAAATGGGCGTTCTTGTTGTTGGATGTCATTTTTATCGAAATTTAGCATATTCATCGTCGTTTCCTCGCACTTAAACACTCTTCCTAGAGTAAAAACTTAAAACCTTTGTTTAAGTTTCAGACAATTCTGTGAAGTAGATGGTTAATTTCCTTGCCTGCTCATTATGTAGACTAGCGAATTATTGACTACAATTTCACAACAAAAATTTTACAATGTGAATTTTACAAAATGTCTGTGTCAAAAAGTCTTATACGCCAATCTCACTTCTTAGGGACGAAAATTCGCAACCTAAGGAAAAACAACCATTTAACGATGGAGGATTTGTCCGCGCGCTGCGTACGAATTAATCCAGAGTATGCTCCTTCTGTATCTTACTTATCTATGATTGAGCGGGGAAAACGCGTTCCAAGTATTGATATGTTGGAAGTTATTGCTGAAGTTTTCCAAAAACAACCTACTTGGTTTCTGGATGATGAGCCTGAACTCGAAGCCATTACACCTAACAAGGGGAATCGAGGAGGCATCAGTGGTATGGCTTTAGAGCCAAGCTTCTTATTCTCTAATGAAATCCTACAAATCGCGATACCTGAAATGCTCTCACAGACCGGTATCACCGGGCGTCAGTTCGCGCATCTCTTAATTCGGGCGCACCAAGAAAATCACCAAAACCACTTCCCCGATCTAGAACGAGCTGCCGAAGAAGTTGGTTTGAAGCGTTTAAACCTGTCGGTAGAGGATTTAATCGATATTGCTAAATCGATGGGGCTAGACATTCGTTGGATAGATCGCTCTCCACAAGATGTGATCGACGAACTCGGTGTGAGTGCGAAGCAGTTGATTACTTCCTTTATGGAAGCACCTGGAACCATCTATTTAAACAAACGTATGCGCGATTACCCTACTCGTTTGAAGTACGATTTAGCCGTGTATATCGGCCATCGAGTCCTGCACAGCAGTGATGGCATGAGTAACGTGTTGTCTATTGGTCACCAGAACAACTGGGAGCAAAGTGGCGCACAGGTCTCTAATTCTGAGCTCAACTCACAAGACATTCTGCAAGCTTGGCGTGATTTTGAATCGAGCTTCTTTGCAGGCGCACTATTATGTCCAAAAGTGCCGTTTCGCCAGTTGCTTGATCGTTCTGGCTATGAAATCGATGTGCACAAAAAAGCGGGGGTTTCACCTTCGGTGGCGATGCGCCGTATGACGGTAGTGTCTCCTTATCCGCACTGGCATTACTTTGATGCCTATGGTCCAGGTAAGCTCAAAGCCGTATATCGAGGTAATGGTATCCCACTCCCATGGGGCAACATGCGTAAAGTGAACGATCCTTGTCAGCACTGGGCGGTATTCCGCCGCTTATCACAACCACTAGATACGAGCTCAGCTCAAATTTCCATCCTCAACGTAGGAGATGAACCAAGAATCTACTGCTGTGAGTCTGTCAACGTCTTCGATCCTGCAGGTAACAACCGTGTACTCTGTGCTGGTATTGATCTTAACCCTGCCATTTCTGCACAAGGTGGGGATGCCATTGAGATAGCCGAAGAGCTTAAGTCACTGTGTGTGACGTCAGGTGGAAGTACGGTTATCCCCCAGCATATTAAGAAAGATCTCACTACCATCGCAAAAATTCTTAATATCAACTGGATAGAGCGTGGTATTCAAACTCAAGCAAGATTGATTTGCTCTAGAGGAGCAGTCTGCCCGCGACAACCAAGTTGTTACAGTAAGTGTGGAGAATCAGGTGAGACTGGAGACGAAGCACAAATTATTGATCTTTAGAAAGAAAAAACGCCAATCACAATATTGTGATTGGCGGTATATAACTGTGAACAATATGTATTCACTAACAACGTCAGTTGGCTAGGTGACCCTCGGCTTAATAAGGGTCACTTTGTATAAAGCACGATGCGTGCCAACTTTGCAAAAGCTCATTTTCCTTGTTTTTTAGTGCATATTGATGAGTATTTAAACAAACCTTTCGCAAAATGCATTTTCATTTTGCAAATCAAACCAGATTCTGCCACTCAATTTGTTGATATTAATCACTTCATCAACAAAAAAAGCGGACGCCAAAGCGAATACTCAATTAATCCCATAAAGGCTCTCCTATACTTTGATTAACTGAGGAAAAATGACCTCGCATCGACGTTATAAAACCCAAGTTGGAGACCAAAATGACAAGCTTACTCCGCCGATTTCCTTTATATGTAGTGGTATGCATCGTGGCAGGAATTCCACTTGTGATTGCCATCATACTGTCTACCCAAAATGTCCTAGTTTTAGAGCGACAAGCTAAAATAGCAATAAGAGATACACAGTTGGTAGATTTGGCCACTAATTACGATAACTTGGCGCATAATTTGGCAGTAGAAAGAGGGCTCACAGCAGGAGTACTGGGTAGCAAAGGAAACCCAGAAATTGTGAATAAACTCCGCCAACAAAGATTAAAAGTCGACCTTGCCGTCTCTGCTCTCTCCCAATCTAATACTGACATGCTTGATAGCAAGCTGACTACATCACTTGCACAAGATATTCACCTACAACTAGCACAACTTAGCAAAGTCAGAAGTGGTGTTGATCAACTGGCACCTCATATTTCACCATTTCATTACTACTCAAATCTCAACCAACTCATCATCGACAACATTAAAATAGTGATCGCCGAAACTCAGAGTAACGAACTCACTCTTATAGGCGACTCCCTTGTTGCAATCGTGACAATGAAAGAACGAGCAGGACAAGTTCGTGGGGCACTTAATGGTGTATTTGCTAGCAAAACCGCAACCCCGGTGCTTTTTTCAAGTGTTAAAAGTTACATCCAGTCAGGGGACTATGCCCTGCGAGCAGCTCATATTGCGATGTTGCCGTCATACCAAGAGCAGTTAATGCAAGTTCAACGAGAACCTGCATGGAAAAATGTAGAAGAAATCCAACTTCGTTTTTTGGCACAAGAAAACAATCTTGGATCAATAGAAGGCCCTTCGGCAACTCAGTGGTTTCCGGTTGCAACACAACGAATTGGGTTATTGAACCAGCTTCGCAATGAAATGCAATCTGACATGTTAGCTCATGCTGAAGCTTTACTAAAAGACTCGGTATTCAACCGCAATGTCCTTATTGGCGTCACCCTAATCACCTCAATATTGCTGCTGGGTCTAGTATCGACGCTAGTACGTAGTTTGAGATATCGAGTTGGCTCCATGAAACAGAAACTCGGCCATATGACTGAACAACATGATCTTACTGTTGAGCTCACCCACAATGGACGTGATGAAATATCTGCTATTGCGAACAGTATCAACCAGTTAACCAAGAATATTAAAGACTTATTGTTCAATGTAACGGATACAAATACTCACAACACCGAGCGTTTGAATAGTATTGTCGACTCAACTCAGGAGCTAGACAATAGTAGCCGTTCAACCATTGCTAAATGTGACAATATCGCCACTGCAATGACAGAACTTGCTCAGTCAAGTATTGAGATCGCTCAATCCACGGAGAGAGCGTTGAGTGACACTAGTGAAATGAATAATAAAGTCCAAGAGTGTCAGCAGCAGAGTGAGCGTTCATTCGTCTCCGTAAAAAGCTTACTTGAGCAAATCCAAGCGACTGAACAGTGTATGGCTGAGCTGGAATCCGACACACAAAGCATTGGCCAAATTGTTGAAGCGATTAATGGTATTTCAGAGCAGACAAATTTGTTAGCGCTCAATGCAGCAATTGAAGCCGCGAGGGCAGGAGATCATGGTAGAGGTTTTGCCGTTGTCTCTTCTGAGGTTCGAGACTTAGCTCAACGTAGCCAAGAAGCAACAGAAAATATCAGCAAGTTATTAGATCAGATCACTGAAAAAACGCGATTTTCTGTGGAAAACATGGCCAAAAGTAAAAATGCCAGTGATATTACTTTTGAGGCAGTTAAGCGCGTTGACAATAGCGTGTCATTGTTAGAAACCAGCATTGAAAATGTCAATAATCACATCAACACTATCGCCCACTCTACAGTAGAGCAGTCTAAAGCTTGCGAAGCTGTCGACAAAGATGTCGACATATTAGCAGAGATAGCCAAAACAACAGGCCAACAAGCTGACACACTCAGCGAAGTGGTTTTGGGGTATCAAAAAGATACTCAGGAGCTGAATACGCAGCTCAGCAAGTTTAAGTTAGTTCATTAGCAAATCTAAAAGCCAAAAGCCTTGATTATCAAGGCTTTTACAATCCAAAGTGTTTCTGCTTGTACATTCGCTCATCAGCGATTTTCATCATTTGTTCCGCTGACATTAAAGAGGGTTGGAAAATTGCGTATCCCATACTTACTCGAATATAGATCAACTCATCTTCATAAATCACAGGCGTAGAAGAAAGAATATACCTGAGTTTTTGTAGCAAATTTTGGATATTGTCTTCTGACTTAGGGTTATGCATCATCACCAAGAATTCATCCCCTCCCATTCTTGCAACAATATCAGAACGTCGAAGACTATTTTTGATTCTATCAGCACATGCAACGAGTACTTTGTCACCTGCATCATGACCATAGGTATCATTGATGTGTTTAAATCGGTCTAAATCAATATTGATAAGCGCAAAGTCGTAATGCTTGTCGTAACGTTTCGCAATTTCAAATTGCTGACGATAGGATTTCATGAAGTAACGTCGATTCGGTAATTTCGTCAGCTCATCGTGGAAAGCCCGACTATCAGCAATCAAATACAATCGATAAATAGTAATAAGGAAAAAGCCCAGAAAAAACAGCACCGGATAACCGATTAACCTTGCTACATTCAACTCATACCAAGGAAGCTTATGATATAAATCACGGCTCTCATATACTTCTAATGCCCAGCTACCATAAGGAAAACGAACGGTCTCAGCAGCAATCACCTCTTTTGAGTTGGATTTATCACCAAAGAAGATATCTCCCTGAGATCCCATGCTGTTGTAACCCCGAATGACAAGATCACTCAACATAGAGTAATCAAGAATTCCAGAAGTTCTTAGCAAGCTTTCCATATTAATCACCGTGCTAATAGAGCCCCAATACTCATTGTTTTTTGGAGGGTCGACAAACACAGGAACACGAACAATAAGGCCTCGTCCACCTTGAACTAAATTTACTGGCCCAGAAATAAAGATCTCTTCAATATCTCTTGCTTTTTGGATCTGAGTCCATTGTTCAGGCACTTTTCTATAATCTAGCCCTATAATGCGCTCATTACCTTCCTGTGGGTATACATATTGGATGACATCATTTTTAGCGATCCCAATGATTTCAATATGGTTACTTTTTAAAAGGATTCTATTAGAAGCATCCTCCAACTCTGACGCATCTGGACTGGATGATAGCGTTACTAGCGTGGCCAATGTGCTAGTGGCATAAATATCTGCCATCATTTCTGCTTCTAGGTTAGAGCGAATGATGGATAATTTCTCTCTCGCTTTTACTTGAAGTCGCTCTTGTAAGAGCAAATGCTGATTGTGCTGATAAAGCTCAATTCCACCAATGCAACAAGCAATAAAAGTGAGGAAAAACAACGCAAAACCATAGCGTTTCTTCGACGAATATCGCATCGGGTCCTCACTGTTTCGTGATAGTCACGAAAATTATTATTGTTAAAATAGTTATTAATTTTAAGAATAACCAACGAAAATAGTAAAAGTAATACCTAGTTGGTAGTTTTATCACTTTCACAAAAAAAATGAGATACAGATGCGGGAAAATTTATTTAAAAGCTCACTTTGGCAGCACATTCCAAATGGGAAACTCTACTTTCAACAAGATTTTCTCTCATCAGTTGAAGCTGACCTTTACTTTAATGCACTTCGAAGTGGCTTACCTTGGCAACAAAAATCTATTAGGTTATTTGGTAAATCCGTCTTACAACCTAGGTTACAATCTTGGCATGGCGATCGCTCTTACACCTATTCTGGTTTAACTATGCCCCCTCACCCTTGGACGCCTGAGCTAGAAAAGCTACGAGAACAAGTCTCATGTCTATGTGAATCACCTTTCAATTCTGTTCTCGCAAACTTATACCGAGATGGTCAGGATTCGATGGGGTGGCATCAAGACAATGAATCAGAGCTAGGCCTAAACCCAATCATTGCCTCAATTAATCTCGGCGAATCAAGGCGCTTTCTTCTTAAGCATGTAAGCAACAATTCAGTCATTGAAGTTGAATTAACCCACGGCTCAGTACTTATTATGGCAGGTGAAATACAACATCACTGGAAACACTGCGTGCCGAAAACAAAGTTAAAGAAAGGCGAGCGCATCAACCTTACCTATAGAATGATTAAGTAAGCGATAGAAACCGTGATGTAAAACAAAACATTAGCCTGACCAATCGCTTACATTTCACTAGATTATCAGTGGTACTGTAAACCACCCTTCTTGTTATGGAATGTTGTTATGCGTTGCAAGCATCTTGGCATCGTTATTTTTCTCTCTGGCTCTCTGGTGGCCAACGCTCTAGCTGTCGAGGAGACGCCCCCTCTTACTTACTCTCAATCAGCTCAGGTCATTAAGACCACTTACGAAAGCCAACTTTTTTCTCTTAGCGCGTTCAAAGAAGGACACTTTGGTCTTCGCATGTACCGTCAAACACTCGATGAAAAGTATATTCCGGCAATCTGGACTGATATGGCACAAGTGGCAAGTCGCTTAAATCGCATTGCTGCCCGAGTACACTCCCCTGAACAGATCATTCTATATTCTGAAAAGCGCTTAGCTGGATACCATAAGAAACAAGATGAGCGAAGCCAAAGACGATATACAGTAACAAAACACCACCCTGAGTACATTTTCCTTGGCGTTGATCTCCTGGGGGCTTTAGCAAGAGCAGATGAATATGGATTGAGACATATAGAAGATCAAAAACTCAGAGAAATCATCAAGCGCTATGACTTTTCAATCTATGCAAACGACCCTGAAATGATTGAGGCTTGGGCTGCACAACTAGCCAATCAAGTATATTGGTTACGTCAGTTAGGAGAGCAAGACGTAGTCGATGAGTTTACACGTACATTTCGTGCAACTTATCCTGATGAAAGTGACAAAAAGCTTTCTCCACAGCAGTATATGAACAAGCTCTATGGCATGACTCACATTGTCTTTGCTGATTCTCGTTACTACCAAAACCAAGTAGATGAAGCGAAGCACCAATGGATTTACGACTACTTCCGTGAAAATGTAGACACAATCTTGCTGAGAGCAAAGGAAGATGTGATTGCTGAAGTGGGTATCACTTTTCTACTGGCTGGGCTGGAAGACGATCCTGTCGTGACAAAAACAAGAGAAGCCATTCAGAGTTCAATAAACTTAGAACAAGGGATGATCCCTTCCGTTGATGGGGAGTTTGATCTTCAGTATGGAGAACACCGAAATGTTCTCGCAATCATGTTGTTAGACTGGCAAAAAGTGAATCAAGCCCCCTACTTCAATCGCCATTCCGTAGCATTTAAGGATATCCCTTACGGACTGGAACCTAAGTAAAAGTCAGGTGGTGCTATAGCCAAATGATTTCAACATGAAGAACTCAGAGCACTATCACTGACTCCCGTTCATTAAAAGCGGTACGCCATCGTCAGCATTGGGCCATAAAACCGATAGGTCACATCTAACGCAGACTTGTCACTTTCATAATCGACGCCAACTTCGTAATAGTTGAATGAACCCGTCATACTGAATTGATCGGTAAAGAAGTATTTAGCACCTATGTCCACTTCCAGTAAATAACCCTTAATATCATCCACGGCTAAATAAAATACCTGCGCATGGCTTTTCAAAATCCAATCTTCTGTCAGTGAGTATTCTGCTCGAATACCCAAGTCAGGTAATGGTGCCGTGACATCATTCAAAACCGCCTCATCAACAAACATCACCGGGATCTCGTCTACCCCACTCACTTTTGCGCCTAGCTTTCCGTCCAGTCCTAATGACAACCACATCACGTGCAAGCCTGCTAACACATCTACAGCCCATTTTTCACTGGTGTAAAACTGATAGCCATACCCGACACGGGCAATATCAATATTCAACTCAGTTGTAAGCTTCGAGCCAGCCTGCACCGCGTAGGTCGTGCCATCAACGGTAATTTCAAAAGGTTTAGTTACAACGTTGCGTGTTGCTTCTCGATGGAGACTGCGCCAATCAACGTACACACTGTGTTTTGGATTGAAGTGATACTCCACCTCCAAATAAGGCAGTACGGTAAACTCTTTCAAATCAAGGTCGGATTCGAAATCAATGGTGCGTATTTGGTCGAGGTAAGGGTCGTAAGCGTTAAGTTTGGTGTCGGTACGAGAGAAAAATCCGCCGACTTCAATCTCCCATTCTCCAGCAACTACGCCAGAAGAAATGAGAGTAGCGAGGCACACTGTCCAACCAGCTTTGTTCATCATCCTTGAATCCTAAGCTATTGAATTTATTTCTTAAGATAATTGTAGTCATAGGAACAGAAATATGGGAAGACGATTCGATCGCAAGTTTAGATGAAACGATAGGTTCAATACCAAACATGCGAAAGACTTAATTATTTGTCAATGCATACCAACTCTTATTGATTTTAATTGGTTTGTAGCCGTACTCAACAGCTACCAATATCTTTCATATATAATATTGCCACCAGTGCGAGTACGATACTTCTCTAGTCCCAGTCCTTGCAGTACCGGAGAGGTGTCTTTGATCATCTCTGGATTACCACACATCATCACAAAGCTGCTTTGTTTAGAAAATGGTAAATCAGCACGATTAACCAGCTCTCCTGAAGCAATTAGCTCTGGGATACGACCTTGTAGCTTACCTTGAACACTCTCACGACTGACAATTGGCACATAACGCAGACGACCTTCATAACGTTGTTGAAGCTGTTCAATCAGGTATTTGTAGACTAGGTCTCTTTCATAACGCACACCATGAACAAGCACAATATTGTCGCTATGTGGCAACAGGTTTATGTCGTCTAGCAAAGAGAGAAATGGTCCAATACCAGTGCCTGTCGACAGCAACCACAGATCATTGGCATGTTTGGGAATGGTATCGTGAATAAGATCGCCATGTGCCGTTTCACCAACGTAGATGCTATCGCCGGATTGAAGCTGTTGCAACCTTGGTGTAAGTAACCCTTCTGGATTAGCTACGACTAAAAATTCGAGCCATTCAAACTGTTCACTGGGAGCATTCACTACCGAGTAAGCTCGGCTGATTGGGTTGCCCTGTTCGTCGAGCAAGGCGAGTTTGGTAAATTGTCCAGCCTTGAAGGAGAGAGGCGCACCAGAAACCCTTAAGCTAAACAGCTCACCTGTCCAGTCGATTCGTTTTTCTACTCTGGCAAGATTGAAACCTTTCAGTTCTGTCATTGGACATCTCCTTTTGGTTACGTTTCCTTAAACCTACGCCTCACAATAGGCTATGTAAAGTAATTAGCTTACAAAAACAAGTAAACATCTTATTTCACATCTCACACACAATTTTATTACATTTTAATCAGTTCCATCTAGAATAAATACTCAAAGTGATAAGTCGCTTGGCAAATTGCAGTAACAACGATGTAAAAGGAACATGAGCAATGGATACGTTATTAAAAAAATTCCCAGTGATTACCGAAATCAAAGTAGCGTGGGGAGAGATGGATGCCCTTCAGCACGTCAACAATGCCGTGTACTTTCGTTACTTCGAGACCGCGCGTTTAGACTACTTCAACAAGATTAATCTACTGGTTGATTTACAGACCTTCCATATCGGTCCAGTGCTAAGTGAAACCCAATGTCGCTATAAGCTACCCGTGACGTTTCCGGATACGCTCTTGATTGGCTCACGGGTAATCGACATGCAAGAAGACCGCATTACGATGGAATACCAGGTACTGAGTAAAAAGTGGGGCAAGATTGCGACGATTGCGACTGCTACTGGTGTGATGTTTGATTTTAAAAACAACGAGAAGGCATCGATTCCAGACCACGTACGCCAATCGATTTTAGACTTGGAAGGCTCCGTGGGCAGTACGCATCATTTGGAGTAATAAAGAGGCGAGAAGCGGGAGATTAGAGTCGAGATTCCCGACTACGAGATAAGAAAAGTTGCGTCATTCTAGTATATGGACTCCCTAGTTATTACAACTTATTTAGCTAGAATAGATTAGATGCATGCGTATATTCGGGTTTTAATGAGTAGCTAACTCGACCCTAGATGTATTCGCACCTTGATGCCATTTCGCGAGCGCGGAAATAATCCAAAGGAATGATCTGGCTCTTCAAGGTCGGTCTTACCTGTTCTTCGCTATATCAAGATGTAAATAACGTCTTTGACTTACTACTCGTAAGATAGAGGCGCTTGATACTCACTGCCATAATGAAGCAACGCCCAAGCCGTTCTTGTAGTCTTATTTGCTAAAGCAACCGCGGCTTTCATTAACCCTGCACGCTGAATCAGTGACTTGAGCCAAGTCTCTTTAACATTCCTTGGCTCTCGTTTATCTACAGCCTTCGCAACAGCAAGTGCTCCCTGTATCAAGCTTGAACGTAACTTCTTCTGTCCAACTTTTTTGCTGATACCCAGAAGGGTAACTCTTCCTCCAGTACTATGCTGTTTTGGAGTAAGTCCAATACAAGCCGAAGCCTCTCGACCATTTTTGAAGTTACCGCCATTGGCTCCTAACGAAAGATAAAGCCCTAAAGCATTGACTGGACCAACGCCCTCTAGAGCTTCAAGTTTTCTACATGCATTATGGTGCTTGAGGTGTTGGGTTAAGCTCGTTTCTAAATCTGCCCTCTTTTTTGCCAAGGTCTCATGCAAATGAAATGCGTTTGCTACGTGCTCTCTTAAGATATCAGGAAGTGAGTTCTGACCATCTTCCAGAATTTCAATAATGTGCTTTTTAAAGGCGCTATGTCCTTTGGGGATATTGAAGCCGAACTCTGAAAGCAAGGAACGAACCATGTTACTTGTCGCTGTCATCGAATCGGTCAAGTGCTGTCTTATCCTATCGATTGATTGTAGTGCCTGTTCATCAATAGACTTTAAAGCGACAAAACGGGCGTTAGCTTGCTGAGATGCAACAGCAATCGCTGTTGCATCATTCTTATCTGTTTTTTGTCCCGTTCGATATGCCGTGACATATTTTGGAGCAATGAGGCGAACCGAATGCCCATGGTTGCAACAGAACCGTCCCCAATAATGGGCAGTAGAGCATGCCTCCATAACCACGGTCGTTGGAGGTTGTTGTATTAACCAAGCTTTTAATTTATCGCGAGTAAATGCTTTATTAAACTCATCAGAACTTCCTTGAAGCTTACAAACTTGGAAAGAGTGCTTTGCTAAATCAATGGCGATAGTAGTAGACTTTTTCATGTATGGACTCCTTAGATTTAGGCTTTGACACCATAAATTCTAGCTCCCCCCTGAGGGAGGGAGTCCATACATCGCGAGCCTAGGCGAGACTAAGAATCTACTTACGGCTTACTGTGAACCATAGAGGGATCAATAAACGCAACATAACCTGAGAGTAGATTCTGAATCACGCTCGTTCCTCGCTGTTCAGAATGACGGTTCTCGTTTAGGTATTAACTCCACGATACAATCTAGAAAGTCACTCTGAACGAGCCCAAGTGAACCATCCGGAATCTCGCTTTAGATGTAAGAGTTCCCGCGACTGCGCACCTCGTCGCAATCGGGAATGATGCTGAGGAATTCTTCCAGCCTACGCGATAAGAAAAGTTGCGTCATTCTAGCGAGCCTAGGCGAGACTAAGAATCTACTTACGGCTTACTGTGAACCATAGAGGGATCGATAAACGCAACATAACCTGAGAGAAGATTCATCATTCCTCACTGTTCAGAATGATGAATCTCGTTTGGGTTCTATGCTCTACATACCATCTAGAAAGGCATTCCGGACGAGTCTAAGCGAGCCATCCGGAATCTCTCTTTTAGGCTTTCACCAAGACCAATTAGCAGAAAGTTTCGATGTACAGCGCTTCCACTTTATCTCTTGCCCATTGCGTTTTGCGCAGGAACTTCAACGAAGATTTGATAGACGGATCTTTCTTAAAGCAGTTCACACGAACGCGCTCATACATTCCGTTCCACCCAAAGTGCTCCACTAAACGGGTAACGATTTTCTCTAAACTCAACCCGTGAAGTGGGTTATTCGGCTGCTGTTGGCTCATGCTATTGATCCGGTAAAGTAAAGTCGCCGGCTAATCTAACTCAAACTCGCCGTGCCACCTAATGTTTTAGCCTTGAATTGCCCTAGGTATCTCCCCTATAGTAGCTCAAACTTCTAAAAAGCCCTTTTCACTATGAAAGCCCTCAACGATCTCAATATCTTTGTCGAAACCGCACGCCAAGGCAGTTTTTCGAGAGCCGCCAACAGTATGGATATGACACCAGCAGCCATCAGTGCATCGATCAAACGCCTTGAAGGGCAAATTGGCTTTCCGTTATTTGTACGCTCAACTCGTAGTTTGCGTTTAACTTCAGAAGGTGAGCTATTTTTAGATAAAACCACCCAGGCATTAGCAACCTTACAAGAAGGCTTGGATCAGATTTCCAGCGCGCGTGGTGAGCTATCGGGTCAACTGCACATTACTGCGCCGTCTGATTTTGGTCGTAACATGCTGCTTGATTGGGTTGATGAGTTTATTGAACTCTACCCAAATGTCTCTATCAAGCTGGAGCTCTCCGATAGCCTGACAGATATGTACACCAAGCCAGTCGACATCGCTATTCGCTATGGCGAACCTTCAGACTCTAACCTCATCATCTTGGCATTGTGCGGTGCAAATGAGCGTATCTTATGTGCATCACCTGATTATGTCGCTAACCATCCTCCACTCACACAACCAGAAGACCTGACTCTGCATAACTGTTTGTGCTATATGGTTGCAGATTCCACCTATAACAAATGGACACTGACACGCGCAGGTAACACTGAACAAGTAACAGTAAGTGGCAAACTACTGAGCAACGACAGCGATCTATCACATCGCTTAGCACTTAAAGGGAAAGGCATTGCCAACAAATCACTAATGGACATCAGTCAAGATTTGATTGAGGGAAGATTGGTACGCGTATTACCCGAATGGGATTGTGGTCCAGTACCCCTTTATATGGTCTGTGCTGACCGCCGTTTGCTCACCCCTACGATTCGAACTTTTCGTGATTTCATTCAGGAAAAGTGCTGCCAGCAGAGAGAAAAGGTACTGGCAACATTCTGTCCGAATCGTTAACCAACAAATCTCAAAGGGCGGATTTGCGTGTATTCAAGCAACGCGTTTTCTTCTAATGTAGAAAAACATTTTGCGATATGTGGGCTTTGTAGGTGCTTATCTAATGCTTCTTGCGATGCCCAAATTTCTTGGAACACAAACAAGCCTTCGATATTCTGGTCCAGATACAATTCGTATTGGCAACACCCCTCTTCTTCTCGAGTTGGCGCAAGTAAATCTGTCAGCAATTGGGTAACCTGTTCAATGTGATTTGGAAAAGCTTTAATTTCTGCGACTAGATGGATCATGGTTAAATCTCTTTAATTACGTTTATGTATTCCAACAATTTATACTTTCCAGTCCAAGAGAAAAATCGACGTTAGTTAATAACATCTTCAAAATAAATTTGAAAATCTTAGGGGATTGAGCGGACTCACTGAACTTGAGATTACCATGAGTAATAATGCTCGTTTTCCGCGACGTCACTAACTTTATGCTGCCTGAAAATAACACCATAACGACCTTTCTATGCAAAAAACTAGGTCATAACCACCTACGAATAGCGGGTGAATATTGGCATATCGAAAAGTTAGTTGCTTTGCAGTGCATAATGCTAAGTGAAGCCCCTAACTTAGAGGAAGGCCTTCTGTGGTGGAGTAAAACCATCTCACTTTTTGATCGTCGTTTGTACGTCAACGCCCGACGAATCCAAAATACAATCCAAATGCAAGTTGAATGTCGCACCACTGAAGTGCCAAGTTGGGCAGATTCCGTCTTTGATCTCTTGAGCATGCAATTAGAACTACTCAATTTGAATCCGTCGGTGCAATTGAATCCCCAAGTCCACTCTCCATTCACTGCCGATATTTTGGTATTAAAAAAGGCAGCCAACACCAGTCAATCGAGCGTATTTGATCTGGTTAAACATGTATATTTATTGCTTTCACACCAACCAATTGAACAACCAGAGTTATTGAGTGTGCTTAATGCTCTATTCGTCAAAAACAGCAATTATGCCCTCAAACTAGAACAAGCAGCTCAGCAATTAGGCGTGTCCAAACGTACTTTGCAGCGTCGACTGCAAGAAAAACAGATGAGCTACTCTCAATGCGTCGATTTTGCCAAGAAAAAGCACGCACTAACCCTACTTGCCGACACCCAACTGACCACTCAACAGATCGCCTATCAGCTCGGATATGAAGAGCCATCTAACTTTCATCGAACCTTTCGCCGTTGGTACCCATTTTCACCAATGCAATATCGCCAACAGTGTTTGGATAACCGAGCTCAAATCAACCTACAACCTATCCGGTTAAACTACGCCAAAGCCAATACCCTAGCCGAGAACGACATTGATCAGCCAGTCGGTAAAATCTGGATGGAAGTGGATAACATCGCATTCGAAAAAGTCGTGTCGGTGGAGTGTCGAGACCGTGATGGTGTGTGGCGCCGTTACCCCGCATTCTTCGAGCGTTTCTTAAACAACGGTACCGAACTTTGGGCTACCACAGAGCTTCCTGTCGCTCACCCACTTACTTTTAGACTGTGTTATGAAGTCGATGGCGAGCGCTACATTGATAACAACCACCAACGTGATTATGTCGTATCGAAAGGCCTACTGATTGGAACAACCGAGTATATCGTTCCCACGCGTCAAGCTATCCGCTGCAATGGGCAGTACACTCTGTTTATTGAACTGGCAAGCCGCATCAAAGAAGCGATAGCAGTAGATTGCTTCATTGATGAGAAATCAGAGCCCTACGCAATGGCGCTCACACACAGCTCGGAAGAATATACCTGTTGGACGCTGCAGTTACCATTACCAAGTACAGCCAAGAAGTGCCAATTTCGCCTTTATGATTCAACAGGAGCTGAATTAGCGAAGGAACACTATCCTAAACAGTATCCAATTGTGCAATCACTCAGTTAGAACTGTTGCCTAGATCATATTCGTTAGTATGTGACATCTTTTCACGTCTGTTTTGGCGCAGAATGACACTCTAAGTTTCAAGCATTTACTTTATCGTTTTCGCACTGCTGCACAACGGAGACAATAACCGTGTTTGAAACCTCATCTAACCCTATGAATAAAATAAAGATACTTCCTCTAGCTATTGCGCTTGCGCTATCTGGCTGTGGTAGTGACGAAACCACAACACAAGACTCAGGTAGCCATGTGGCATCTCCTGATTGGCAAGACCAGATCATTTACTTCTTGATGATCGACCGTTTTAATGACGGCGATGATGCCCTTAACGATCAAGGTCAAAATGAGTTCGATCCAACTTCTGATAAGAAATTCAGCGGTGGAGACCTTGTCGGTATCAGCGACAAATTAGGTTACATCGAAGATTTGGGTGCCACCTCTATCTGGATTACACCACCAGTTGCTAACCAATGGTGGGACGCAGAACAAAACTACGGTGGTTACCATGGTTACTGGGCTCGCGATTTCCAAAAAGTGGATGAACACTTCGGCAATTTAGAGAGCTATCAAGCGCTAGCGCGTGAAGTACATGCTCGAAACATGTTTTTAATCCAGGATATCGTAACCAACCACGTCGGTAACTTCTTTACTTATGATAATCCATACAGCTACGACCCAAGCTTACCGTGCCAAGGGTTCCGTATCATTGAAAATGCGCTACCAGCAGGACAAGAACTGCCTTATCCACTTAACATGAATGAGTGCAAAGAAGACGGCACAGGCTCCTACCACTGGACACCAAGCATCACTGATCACAATGACCCAGTACAAGAGAAAACCTGGCAACTGTCTGATCTCGATGATCTCAATACTTCCGATCCTGAGGTACGTGCATACCTAAAAGAGAGTTACCGCAAATGGATCCGTGAAGTGGGCGTCGACGGTTTCCGTATCGACACGGTTAAGTTTGTTGAGCACGATTTCTGGAACGACTTCCTTCACGCAGATGATGGTGTGATGACTCAGGCTGTAGATACTGGACGTGAGAACTTCCTTACCTTTGGCGAAGTCTTCGAAGCTTCCACACCTTACAATACGGAAGGTGAAGCGAAGATGCTGACATACATTGGTGAAAGTGGATCGCCGAAACAACTGACCTCGGTTCTAAACTTCCCTCTACAAGCGACTATGACTCGAGTGTTTGCTTCTGGTCAACCAACTGATTATCTTCGCTTCCGCCTAGAGAAGATGATGGAGATGTTCCCAAATCCATACATCATGCCAAACTTCATTGATAACCATGATATGCCGCGCTTCCTATCGCAGGGCAGTGTCAATGACATGAAACAAGCACTGATTACCATGATGGCAATTCCGGGAATCCCTGTCATCTACCAAGGTACAGAACAAGCAATGTCTGCAGCTCGCGACGCGATGTTTGCAGGTGGCTACCGTGAAGATGGTGATTATGTAGATTCATTTGACCAAAACAGCGAAATGTACTTGTTCATCCAAGAACTTGCCAAACTACGTACTGAGAACAAAGTCATGACGCATGGTGAGCTCAAAGTGATTGGTAGTGATAAAGCAGGCGCTGGTGTCTTTGCGTTTACTCGCACATTAGACAACGATGAAGTGCTGGTTGTCATGAACACATCAAACTCACCAATGCTGATGAACCAACTCGATGTGGAGCAAACTGGCGGCACCGTTTTCAATCAGCAAATCATGTCTAACTGGGCGGATGCACCAGAGCAGTTAGTGGCAGATGAAAATGGTCATGTAACACTCGAGCTACCTGCCAAGTCTGCGGTCATTTACTCAAAGACAAACGACACGCAATCGGGAGACACCCCAGACCTCAACATCCAACTGGCGCAAGATTGGGAAGGGCAAACTATCACTGATGATATCGTGATCACTGGCAGTGCCAACGCAAATGAGAAGTTGAACCTTGTCGTCGATGGTAACCTAGAAACCGCGCAAGCTATTACGGTGGGTGCTGACGGTCAATTCAGTGCGACTTTATCTACCCGTCACTTTGCGATTGGCGAGCAGCAACACCGCTTTGCAATTTACTCAACTGACAAAAAATCGGGTATTGAAGACGTAAACTTTGTGTCGAACCTGAGTTGGTCGAACACGCCAGACGACACTATTGATGATGCTGGCGATGCGCAAGACGGTATGGGCGGTCAAAATGGTAACTACTCACTACCAACCGACCCAACGTTTGCCAAAGAAAACAGCCAGCTGGCAATCAATAAAGCTGAGGTGTTCACTGTCGGCAGTAACGTACGCTTGACCTTCACCATGGACAAGATCACTGATACTTGGTTGCCGCCAAACGGTTTTGACCACGTTGGTTTCACCATTTTCATTGACTTACCAGAAGAAGCATCAACGAACTTATCCGAACTACCAAAAATCAACGCAAGCATGCCAAGTGGAACTTGGAGCCGCAACGCCGTTGTATTTGGCTGGCAGAGCTCTATCTACAACACTAAAGGTGCAGATGCGACAACATGGGGCGAGGCAGTCACACCAGCACCGACGGTAACCGTAGATAAAGCCAACAACACCATTTCGATGGACTTTGCGAGTGACGCACTTGGTCGTCCTGACTCGCTTGATGGTATCCGATTCTATGTGACGACCTGGGATTTGGATGGTCTATCTGCCACTTACCGCCCATTAGAGCAAGATAAAGGTCCATGGAACTTCTCTGGTGGTGCGTCGGATGAGAGCAAGATTTGGGATGATTTACCAATCATTAGCTTATCTGAATAGTCACTAAGACCCTGTACTAAAACCAAAAAGCAGCTCACCCTCGAGCTGCTTTTCAATACCCCTGAAATAGCCATACGAATCTAATTAAGCAACGACTTCACCCACAGCACTAAACTGTCCCATAACTTACCAATCCACGAACCTTCTTCGACAGCTTGATTACTCACTAGTGGATAACTCGCCACGGTTTTATCATCACTCTTCCACACGACTTTACCAACTACTTCCCCTTTTTCGATAGGTGCAATCAACGGCTCGTTAACGACTACATTTTTATCCAACCCAGCGGTTAACGAGCGAGGCAGCGTGAGATACACGTCTTGTGAAAAGCCCAACTCAATCTCACTGGTATTCCCCTTCCATACTTTGGCTGTAGCCAGCACCTCTCCCAGTTTCGCCACTTGTTTCGTGTCATAGAATCGAAAACCATAGTTGAGCAGACTCTTCGACTGGCTGATTCGTGACTGTTTACTTGGTGTTCCCATCACCACTGATATCAGACGCATTTTGCCTTCTTTGGCAGAGCTAACTAAACTGTAGCCCGCATTGCTGGTATACCCTGTTTTACCGCCGTCGACATCAATCGAGTTATCCCATAACAACTTATTGCGGTTGTATTGAGTGATTTTGTTCCACTTAAATACCTTTTCACTATATAGCGAGTAAACATCTGGCACATCATTGATGATGGATTGCATCAGCTTGGCCATATCTGTTGGCGAGGTTTGAATGCCCTCGCTATCTAGTCCATGCGAGTTAACGAAGTAGGTATCTTGCAAATCAAGTTTGTCAGCCCAGCCATTCATCAACGCCACAAATGCACCTTCACTACCGGCAACGTGTTCAGCGAGCGCGACACATGCATCGTTACCCGATTGAATAATCACGCCACGCATTAGGTTTGCTACGGTAATTTCGTCTTTGGGCTTAATAAACATTTTAGAAGAGTCAGGAAATTTAGCTGACCACGCGTTTTCACTCACCGTCACAGTGTCGTCCCAATTGAGTCGCCCTGCTTTAATTTCTTGCCCCACCACATAAGCCGTCATTAGCTTGGTCAAACTAGCAGGCGCTAACCCAGCTCGCGCGTTTTGCTCAGCAATAATAGCGCCGGATTGAAAATCCATTAGTACGTAACCTTTCGCCTGCAATTGAGGCGGATCCGGAGTCACCACCGCCAAGGCGGGAGCACTAATAGTCTGTAGTAGTAAACAAGCGAGCGTGACTCGGGTTAGTGACGTGTTCATCAAGCATCCTCCATGGTCAATGACCGCCAAATGTCTCGTTTCATAAAAACGGTAAGAGTGTGATTTCCACTATCAGATCATAGTTCACTCAGTGCATACCAACACGGAAAGATCGAAGAGTTTCTGTTTTGAGTGCCATTCAAGCTTCAAAAATCGAGTTCTTACAACAAATCTATTGTTTCTAATAAGGAATTCGATATCGTAAAGCGACTACAAACAAGGAAAGACCATAACAATGAACGCTCAATCATTTATCGACGCAGGATTGCATTACATCCCCCACTCGTTCACCGTTCCATTGGATTACCAAGATCAAAACAAAGGCACGATCAATGTCTTCGCTCGTTCCGTTTGTTTAGTGGGCGATGAAGACTCAGACAAACCGTGGTTAGTATATTTTCAGGGCGGTCCAGGCTTCCCTTCTCCTCGACCAAACGGCAATAACGGTTGGATCAAACGCGCACTGAGTGAGTATCACGTATTGCTGCTCGACCAACGCGGCACGGGTAACAGCAGTGTTATCAATCACCAAACGCTAGCGCACCTCACTCCAAAGCAGCAAGCAGAATACTTAAGCCACTTCCGTGCAGACAACATTGTTCGCGATGCAGAGTTTATTCGTGAGCAATTTGGCGTCGAGAAATGGGCAATTTTGGGTCAGAGCTTTGGTGGCTTCTGCTCATTAACTTACCTATCGTTGTTCCCAAACAGCTTGCTGCAAAGCTTCATCACGGGCGGTGTGCCTTCGATTTCTCGCCATGCCGATGACGTGTATCACGCAACCTTTAAGCGCACGATGGAAAAGAACCAAGCCTTCTTCCAACAATTTCCACAAGCACAGCAGCTATGCCAAAACATTGCTAATCACTTATTGGAGCACGAAGAGTTTCTGCCAAATGGTCAGCGCTTTACTGTCGAACAGTTCCAACAAATCGGGATTAACTTTGGCATCAGTGACACCTTCTTACCAACTTACTACTGGCTAGAAAGTGCATTGATTGAAGTGAACGGTAAACTTCAGCTTCGTTACGAATTCCTTAACGACATGCTGGCGCAGCAAAACTTCCAGACCAATCCGATTTACGCGATTCTGCATGAGTCAATTTACTGCCAAGGTTTTGCTTCTCAATGGAGTGCGCACCGAGTGCGTCAAGAGCACAATGCCTTCAACTACGAGCAAGGCAAACCGTTCTACTTCACCGGAGAAATGGTCTTCCCTTGGATGTTCGACCAATACGTGAACCTAAAACCACTGAAACAAGCGGCAGAGTTACTGGCTGAAAAAGCCGATTGGACGCCACTTTACGACGCAGAGCAACTGGCAAAAAACCAAGTGCCTGTGAGCTGCGCAGTCTATGCAGACGATATGTTCGTCGAAATGGACATTAGCCGCGAAACACTCGCTGCAATGCCAAACTCAAAAGCGTGGATCACCAATGAATACGAGCACAACGGCCTTCGCGCTGATGGCGAGCGTATTCTCGATAAATTGATTGCGATGGGTAAACAAACCGCAGCAAGGTTGAAGTGAGCAGCTAACGCTCAGGATTCGCTAAAAACCTAGATAGAAAAACGCCTCTTTATTACAAGATAGAGAGGCGTTTTTGATTCGATTCACGTTTAAATTAGCGCTAGTCTTTGACTCGTTTACTCATCATTTTGGTCATCACGCGGTAGCCCATCTTATGATAGAAGTCTTCCCCCTCGTGATTAAATGACGCCACTGTCAAACCAATCTCTTCGATATCTTGGCTGCACAAGTCACTCTCGATTTTGTCCATCAAAGACAAACCGATACCCAAATTACGGTGGCTTTCAGATACTACCAATTCGTTAATATAGCCAACGCGCTTTTCTGGAGAAAGCATCGAGTTTACGTCTCGAACCGTGCCAGAGATAAAGCCAACTGCTTGTCGATGTGAGCAAGCAATAAAAGCCGTGATGCTTCCATCCAAGTATTTATCGAAGATGTTACGTTCTTCCCTCAACTTCGCCATTTCATCCGGCGAACGATAGAAGTCGGGCTCTGCCTCATAGTGAGAAGTGTCAAGTTCGACCAAGAGTGTTTTCAACAGTGGGACATCTTCTTCTCTTAGTCTTCTGATATGAAACTGCTGCATATTGTATTCCTTTACCAACCGACCTGCATTCGACACAGGACGTCGCTTCAACTGATTATCGAATAAGAAGTTTTAAGGTTGTGAAGCGAAACAACAGTACAAATTTCAACCATTCATGTCGAGCTTGTTTTCAGAACTTTGATTGATTTTTACTGATAATTTGAACATCCACAAAGTTTAAAGTCGCTCCAACTCACCATTCTCATTGGCCCCCTATGAATGAACGCAACCAATATCCGCAAAGTTTGTCCGTATTTCCGACTAAATTACTCAGGTATACTCCAAACCGCTAAAATTATTAGGTATAGAACCCCATCATCGGCATACCGTTGAACCGTAAAAAGTGTAAGGAAGAATCATGAGTAAGTATGTTGTCTGCGCCCTGTATAAGTTTGTAGAACTGGAAAACTACCAAGAGTTGCGCGAGCCATTACTTGCCTTGATGAATACCCATGGCGTACACGGAACGTTGCTACTGGCAAGTGAAGGTATTAATGGCACGGTTGCAGCGACACGCGAAGGTATTGAGGCACTACTTACTTGGTTAAATGCCGAACCTCGCCTAACTGATATTGTTTACAAAGAGTCGTACTCAGACACTCAACCGTTTAACCGCACCAAAGTAAAACTGAAGAAAGAGATCGTAACATTGGGCGTTGAAGGCATCGATCCTCGTCATGTTGTGGGTACGTACGTAAAACCGCAAGACTGGAACGATCTGATTGCTGATCCAGAGGTGTTTGTTGTTGATACTCGTAATGACTACGAAATCGAGATCGGGACCTTTAAACATGCAGTTAACCCAAATACAGACACATTCCGTGAATTTCCTAACTACGTAAAACAGAACATGGATCCGGAGAAACACAAGAAAGTTGCCATGTTCTGTACTGGCGGTATTCGTTGCGAAAAGTCGACTGCTTACATGAAGGAGCAAGGCTTTGATGAGGTTTATCATCTAGAAGGTGGCATTCTGAAATACCTTGAAGAAGTACCGGAAGAAGAAAGCCTCTGGGAAGGTGACTGCTACGTATTCGACGGTCGCGTTGCAGTTAATCACCAGCTAGAAAAGGCAGACTACGATTTATGTAATGCTTGCCGCCTTCCAATCACCGAAGAAGACAAGCAATCTGAACTGTTCGAACAAGGCGTAAGTTGCCCGAAGTGTTTTGGTAAACACAGTGAAGAGCAAATCGCCCGCTTCCGAGAACGCGAAAAGCAAGTGGTTTTAGCAGCGGCTCATGGCGTTCAACACGTCGGCGGTGAAAGTGCAAAACAACGTGAAGAGCGACGCGCAGCCAAGCTTGCTAAAAAAGCGGCACAGCGCGGAAAAGCCTAAATACAGAAATGGCAATTTTCTCTACTCAGTCCATGCTGTCCTGCAAGGTTGGTGAGATGATCACGCCCTGCGCTTAAGCCCATTTCATAACCTTCAAGCAACACAGATTGTCGCATTGATAAGCGCTGCACACTGAAATCCTCTGGGGGGGCAATAACTCGGATATTTGTCCCTCTCGGTGGATTGCGAATGAACGCTAAAGACTCATTATAGTTTTGCGAACGATGCAGCATCGCTTCTGCCATTTGGGGATGTTCCGCAAACAGCTTTTTCATCAACCACGTTGTTTTGACTGGCTTCTTTTCATATGCCAACGGATGAGAAAGGATAACCGTGATATCCCGAGCGCCACGGCGATGAGCTTCGCGTACAGGAATTGAGTCCGCGACACCACCATCGGTATAGCAACCACCAGAGAAACACGGCGTGTGCTTGTAAGCAATAGGCAGTGCAGTCGTCGCTTCCATCGCATTATGAAAGTTATGACGATTGACACGATAATAGTCTGCCTTTCCCGTATTAACGTTAGTCGTCGTTGCTAGAAAAGGGATACCTTCAAACAGCTTTGCTTCATCCACTGGATACAAACGATTTGACTCTTCAAACAACCATTTTACGTCGATCAGATCACCGCCTTTTAAAAAACGAGTGGGATCAAAAAAGCGTTTGCTGGTTGCTAACTTGGTGATCACATTGATACTACGGTGCGGATAGTCAGTGAGATATCCGATCAAGTTTGATGCCCCTGCCGAGACGCCAATCGCAAAATCAAATGGTTTGTAGTCCTGTTCTAAAAATGCGTCTAGCACACCGCTAGCAAAGACTCCACGCATTGCTCCGCCTTCAACGACTATTGCTTTTGTTGCCATGTTTCCCCCAAATAAATACCCGAAAAAGACTACTGAAATTCGTGCTACAACAACAATTGGTTATTCTTATTATTGAAATAGAGGAAGTCTATGTATATCTGATACTGATTATGGAAACTAAATGTGCAAAACCTTTAAAAAGCTTTGATTATGATGGACAAAGTATCAGATCACACCTACTTCTTAGTACGGGTAATAACGTGCTCTTTCCAAGCTGTTGACGATGCTATTTCTTTACCAAAGGCTGCGCCAGTGACAAGCGCGAAGCATCTCAGGTTACTTGGACATAACTCAGTCCCCTCACCTTTAAGAATGGTCAATCTTCAAACAATTGAATTAAAGTTAATAACATACATCAAAGCCGTTAAAATCCAGTTAACGTTCGAAACTAAGGCTCTTACATTCTTCAAATGTCCAATTTAGATCATAATTACGGGATAAAGTTCTAATATTTGACATTTCGTTTTATACAGCAATTAACAGCCGTACGCCGATCACTCTTTACCAATAATCCGTGTGTATCATTCCGAATCAATCATTATTAGTAATGCCGACAAGGTACATATGATGATTATAGCGTTCAGTCTTAGTACAGATAGAATTAAGACCAGCATAAAAGAATTAGAGTTAAATCTAATATAGCTGAAAGTAATATATAAAGATAATTTAGCCAACAAAGCATTTATAAATATTATTGAATATGCATGTTCACAAGAATACCAAGCCAGTAAATCAAATCATGGATAATTCAATTCTAGTCCAATATAAATACTTTTCTGGCATCAGGAAAGCCTAACTAAGGCCGCTAATGAGTTACTTACTATGGAAACTAACTGCAAAAGTCATTACTTGGCGTCCAGACTAAAATCGGGAACGCATATTGAATTTAGCGTTTTTAATGTTTTACCTAACGTCCTCATGCTTCGGGGAGAAAACGTTTGTGTCCAATGGTCACTAAACCGCGTTGGAGTTGAGATTTCCGATTACGACAAGATGATCAAAATTGGCTTTCATTATATGCATGATGAAGTGGGAGATTGCCAATACTTCTTCTTTGACAAGGGAGAGAAGAGCGCACTGTTTAACTTTTTTAAAAGTCTGGGATTAGTTCGTATAGAGGAAAGCCAAGTCGATTAGGTTCTTCGAACCTCTGTCACCCAGATCTTACAACTCAGCTTTTATTTATAACTATTCCTATCGCCAAAAATAACTGGGAATGGTCAATAGTCTGTTCTTGTCATTAAAAGGAACTTAAGGGCTATTAAAAACTAAAAATAAATAAAAAACTTTTATGTATTAAACATCAGACAAATTAAACATTAATAATTGCGAGACTTAAAATGAATCTATCACTCAGAGGGAAAATAGCACTTGCCTCTATTGCTATATCCGCGACGCTATCGGCATCAATAATTGGATTGAGCACATCCAAAATGACATCTCTAACAGAGAAGGGAATCAAGACAAAAATAGTATCTGTGGCTGAAGTGACTGATAAGTTAGTGGCAAAGTGGGTCGATTCAAAAATCTCTGTACTTAATGGTGTCGATATTAAAGGGGACTTTAAACAAGCCGGAGATCAGGCAATAGAGTCCGCAGACTTAAAAGATGTTTTTTATGGTGAGAGTAACGGCCATTATCGTGGAGCCGCACTAAACGAAGACGAGATGCCAGAGGATGGGTTCGATCCGAGAACACGGCCTTGGTATAAAGGGGCGATGACAAGTGGTAAAACCATAATAACGAGCCCTTATCTCGACGATGACACCAACAAAATGGCCATTGCTATCGCTAAACCGATTACTGGCCCAACAGGGCTTGATGCCGTAATAAGTGTCGAACTATTCGTTGACGAGTTTTCTAAAGAGATATCGGAAATAACGGTTGGTGATAAAGCGAACATTTACTTAGTAGATAAAAGCAACGCCACGTTTATCGCGCACTCTAGAGGTGAGTTCTTATACAAACCAACCACCGAATACACCAAAGAATTCACCACCAGCAAACTGACTGACTTCGAGTCTGATCGAAAAATCCATCACGTGGACGTTGGTGGAGAGACAAAATTGGTGTACTTCATGCCAATACAGTCGACAAACTGGATCATTGCTGTTGAATTGGATGAGGCCACCGAAATGGCATCACTTCACGCCATTATTATCCAAAATGTCCTGTTATCTATCGTACTGATTTTCGCTTCAGCTCTGTTCATCATTTGGTTATCAAAAGTCTTACTAAAAGATTTACATACTGTCTCCGACGCCCTAGGGGAAATTGCTGATGGTGATGGCGATCTAACACAGCGTATCGATATCAAAAATCACGACGAGATCGGTGCCCTAGCGGAAAACTTCAATAAGTTCGTAGGAAACATGCATGGCATAGTCACTAGATTGAGCTCGGTATCCACCAACCTAAACAGTCAAGCGAATGATATGAACACTCAATCAGGTGAGAGAAGAATACTCATTCAGAACCAACAAGGCGAAGTGAATATGGTCGCTACCGCAATTCATGAAATGGCTAGCGCAACACAAGAAATCGCCAAGAACGCCGAAGGAACAGCAACCGCATCGGATAATGCTGTGGCTAAATGTAAAGATGGCGAGTCTCAAGTGGTAAGAACCCAAGAATCCATCAATGAATTGGCAAACGAAGTTCAATCCGCAACAGAGATCATTCTCAAGCTAGAAGACCACGGAAATGCGATTAACGCCGTACTCGCAACCATTCAAGATATTGCTGAACAAACCAATTTACTGGCGTTAAACGCAGCAATTGAGGCTGCTCGAGCGGGCGATGCTGGTCGAGGTTTCGCTGTAGTTGCAGATGAAGTAAGAATATTGAGCCAAAATACCCATAAATCGACCAAAGAAATTCAAGAAACCATTGAGACACTTAGGACAACGACAGCGGATGCGGTTGGCATTATGGAGACGAGTAGAGTGCTTGCGTCGAAAAGCGTGAGTGAAGCTGAGGCTGCCGCTTACAATCTCGGGAAAATCAATGAAGTCGTCGTCGAGATTAGTGATATGGCATCACAGATTGCAACTGCAGCAGAAGAGCAAGCGTCTGTGACCGATGAAATTACCAAAAATACTGAGATGATCAGAGATGCTGCAGATGATTTATCGGAAAAAGCCGTGATTGCGGAAGAGCAGTCTGTCGCACTATCTGGGTTATCAGGTGACCTGAACAAAGAAATAGGAAGCTTTAAGTTATAAGTACCGAGCCATCGCTCGGTTTAAGTCCAGTGACACTACTTAAGCTAAATAACCGCCATAAAAATGCCCGGCTTAACTCACCAGCCGGGCATACTTGAAGAAAAGGCTCTATGCAAAAACCGTTTTATAAGCGGCTGCAGCGCCATCAATGAACATCTGAGTACCGATAACGGCCAAGATTAAGCCCATCATTTTAGTAATAACGTTGAGTGCACTTGGGCCAACGGCTTTTACTAACTTGTCCCCAAATAAGAACATCACATAAGTGATCGTACAAAGGACGGCAAACGACACAATGGTAATGATGGTCTCTGTCATACCACCAGCTGTTGCAAAGTTCATGGCAGTTGCGAGCGTACCAGGGCCCGCTAAAATTGGCATCGCCAATGGGGAAACAGCAATACTCAATGCCGCTTGCTCTTGCTCAGGTGAATAAGCTTTTTCTTTGGTCTTTTTGTGGGTCGATTCCCCTTGCAGCATATGGAAACCGATTAGAAATACTAAGATGCCGCCCGTAATGCGCAGGGCGTATAGCGTAATCCCAAATAGATCGAATATGACTTTGCCAGCCACCGAAAACACAGCGACGATAACAAAGGCGATGAAGACAGATCGAAATGCGATTGAACGAACCGTTTGTTTATCTTCATCTGCCGTTAGACTTAGAAAGATAGGAATATTGGCGATCGGGTTCATAATGGCAAAGAAGCCCATAAACACTGTGACCGTATGAAGTATCAGCTCTTTCATGTTCTCCACATTCAGTAAACTATTGATTATTAAAATCAGTATATACCGAAGTTTATAAATATCGTCACTTTACGTTCAATTTACTTTGCTCAAGTTCGTCAAGTTCTGCCCTGTAACACAGTTTGTGGTGCGTACTGGTTTACGCTCCACTTAAATGTCGTTATGGTGAAGTTTCAACCAAATAAACGCAGCCCAAGGAAGTTAGCACATCATGAACAGCACGATTGAAACCATACTCGGTCATCGCTCCATTCGAAAGTTCACCTCTGATACTATTACCGATGAGCAGCGACAAACCATCATCCAAGCAGGCTTAGCCGCTTCTTCTTCAAGCATGTTGCAGGTTGTATCAATAGTTCGAGTCACTGATATAGAAAAACGTGAACTGCTGGCCGAATACGCTGGCAACCAAGCTTATGTAGAAAGCGCTGCTGAGTTCTTGGTGTTTTGTATTGACTATCAACGCCATGTCACTATCAACCCAGAAGTTCAGGCAGACTTTACCGAACTCACTCTAATTGGCGCCATAGATGCTGGCATCATGGCACAAAACTGCTTGTTGGCGGCAGAATCAATGGGGTTAGGTGGCGTCTATATTGGCGGCCTAAGAAACAGCGCAGCCCAAGTTGATGAATTGCTTGGCTTACCGCAAAACACGGCCATTTTATTTGGTATGTGTTTAGGTCATCCAGATCAAAACCCAGAAGTAAAACCTCGCTTACCAGCTGATGTCATCGTACATGAAAACCAGTACCAGCCGCTAAATCTTGAAGATATCCAAACGTATGATCAAACCATGCAAGACTATTATACGAGCCGTTCAAGCAATCAAAAACAAAGCACATGGTCACAAGAAGTCACCAGTAAGCTCGCGGGAGAATCTCGCCCTCATATCCTGCCGTACTTGAACAGCAAGAGGCTAGCAAAACGCTAATATCATTGAAATGATGGTTTATTGTATGAAATCGTTCATCAAACCATCATTTTGTTGAACCCACATCATATTTTGACCATAAGCCATCAGCTTTTTGGCAAAAACATAACAAAGCACTATTGACGCCGGACAAGAAAATAGACACTGGTCACAATTTAAGGCAAAACACATAAATTTTTTTAGAAAAATAGCCGCAATATTAACTTCTTTAAAATCAGCAAAATCCCAAATTTCGTGAGCCAATACGATAAATTAGAGCTAATTAGCAAACACTTTTATCAATTCTTCGTTACCCAACTCACAGAAATATAAAATTCAGCAATATATGGTTAGCTTTTTCTCATTTCATCGTCTATTGCCCCTCCTCAAAAAATTCTTTAGAGTGCGCCGGCCAGATGCAACTGGTTTCTTATTGAGCTTTTTATAAATTAAAACAACTAATACTGGCCAATAAAATTGTAATGTGTTGCTGTTTAGGCAAAAAAATAATGTTGTTCTTAACAACTCGCTCTTTACGTCAGATGAAAAAAAAGCATGAATTTCAACCATATAAAGCTAGGCAGTTTACTCCTTTCTTCTGTACTTCTCGCTGGATGTACAGTACCGGGCAGTCACTTATCCACGAGTGGAAAGCACATCGTTGAAGATAGCAATGCCAACACGGCAGCAGACTTTAACGTCTTTCCACTGACTCTTGATAAAGTCTCGCAGCTAAAAAGCTCAGATGTAGAGACCAAAGCTAACCCAACGCTTGACCATCAACTCGCGGCTTACGAGTATGAAGTCGGTCCTGGCGATATTCTAAATATCACGATTTGGGATCACCCTGAACTCACCATTCCAGCAGGCTCTTACCGTAGCTCTGAAGAAGCGGGGAACTGGGTACATGCTGATGGCACCATATTCTATCCATACATTGGTATTGTTGAAGTTGCGGGTAAAAATGTTCGTCAAATTCGTTCAGTTATTGCTAACAAGTTGGCGAAGTACATCGAGAGTCCACAAGTGGATGTGAGTGTTGCGGCATTCCGCTCCAAGAAATCTTACATCACTGGCGAAGTCAACAAGCCAGGGCAACAAGCTATCACCAATATCCCACTCACGCTTCTTGATGCAGTTAACCGCGCTGGCGGTCTAGCACAAGATGCAGATTGGCGTAACGTCACACTGACACGTCAAGGCAAAGTCGAAAACATTTCTCTCTATGCACTAATGCAAGAGGGTAACCTTACTGAAAACCGATTACTTCAACCTGGCGACATCGTGCATGTACCAAGAAACGACACTCAAAAAGTATTTGTTATGGGTGAAGTTAACGATCCTAAGCTACTGAAAATGGATCGCGCTGGCATGAGTTTGACCGAAGCTCTAAGCAATGTTGGTGGTATCAACCAACTCTCTGCAGATGCAACTGGCGTTTTTGTCATCAGAAAATCTCAAGATAATCAAACATTAGGCGACATTTACCAACTTGATGTATCTGACGCAGCGGCGTTAGTGATTGGTACTGAATTTGATCTGGAGCCTTATGACATTGTGTATGTTACTGCTGCACCAGTCAGCCGTTGGAACCGCGTTATTGCACAGTTAGTACCGACGATTTCAGGCTTCAATGAGCTGACAGAAGGTGTTCTACGCGTTAAAAACTGGCCGTAGTTCAAACGTTCTTGAAAGGGCTTATATGAAGAGGTAAGCCCTTTCCAATAGTTACTGATAAGGAACAAACCATGTTTTCAAACATTCTTGTCGTATGCGTAGGTAACATTTGTCGCTCTCCGACTGGAGAACGAGTGCTTCAACAACTTCTTCCGAATAAAAACATTTCTTCAGCAGGTATTGCCGTTGAGAAAAGTCGCCTGACTGGGAAACCAGCGGATGAGACAGCTACGCTAATTGCCTCGGAAAAAGGTTTTTCTCTCGAAAATCACCAAGCGCAACAACTTACTGCGCAGTTATGTACGAAACAAGATCTTATCTTGGTAATGGAACAAGGGCATATCGATGCATTGACAGAGATCGTTCCAGAAGCAAGAGGCAAGACTATGCTGTTTGGGCATTGGATGAATTCTGTCGACATTCCAGATCCATACAGACAAAGCAGAGAAGCATTTGATCATGCCTTTTCTTTGATTGAACAATCCGCTCATGCTTGGGCAAAAAAAATATAACTTCAGATTACTTGGCGAAATAAAAAAACAATGGCTAACCAAACTATAAGTTCATCAGCACCAACCGATGATGAAATCGATCTTGGGAAACTGTTTGGCATCTTAATAGATGCTAAATGGTTGATCATCGGTGTTACGCTCGTATTTGCAACATTAGGTATTGCGATCGCATTGCTATCTACACCAATTTACAAAGCTGATGCTCTAATTCAGATCGAGCAGAAAAGCTCTGGTGGCATTTCGGCGATGGTCGGCGATATGGGCGAGCTTTTTGCTGCAGAATCGTCGGCAACGACTGAGATTGAGATCATCAAGTCACGTATGATCCTTGGTGATACCGTCGATAAATTTAACCTAACGACGATTGCAACTCCGGACTACCTTCCTTTTATCGGTAAAGGTCTGGCTCGCATCAATGGCACTCAAGATTACATCTCAGTTTCAACTTTCGAGATGCCCCGTACCGCGCAAAGCTACAAGCATCAGCTTGTGGTAACCGATGCAGAAAAAGGCAGTTTTGATCTGATGCTTGAAGATCAAATTGTGCTTTCTGGCGTTGTTGGTCAAACGATTGAAATGAATGGCTACCGCATCAAAGTACGTGAACTGATTGCACAAAACGAAGACAGTTTTTCAATCGGAAAAATTAGCAAGCTTGACGCGATCAACCGATTGGCTTCACAACTGTCTATTTCAGAGCGTGGTGCGAAAACAGGTATTGTGTCACTGAGCATTGAAGGCGAATACCCTGAGCGTAACCAACAAATTTTGAATAATGTTGTGCAAAACTACTTCCTACAGAATGTAAGAAGAAACTCAGCGGAAGCGGAACAGAGCCTAAACTTTCTAAAAGATCACCTACCGGAAATCAAAGAGAAACTGACAGGCTCTGAAGACGTACTGAATCGTTTTAGACAAGAAAACGAATCAATCGACTTAAACCTTGAAGCGCAATCAACACTCAAAGTGATGGTCGCTCTTGAAGCGCAACTGAACGAACTGACATTCAAAGAAAGTGAAATTAGCCAAAAGTTCACGCAGGATCACCCAGCATACAAATCACTATTGGATAAACGTCAGACGTTACTGCAAGAAAAAGCCCGTTTGAACCGACAAGTTCAGAAGCTGCCAAAAACGCAGCGTGAAGTCCTACGTATGACACGTGATGTTGAGGTTAACCAACAGATCTACATCCAGCTTCTAAACAAAGTTCAAGAGTTGAACATTATTAAAGCTGGTACCGTTGGTAACGTACGCATTATTGATAGTGCACAGTCTTACGCTATCCCGGTGAAGCCTAAAAAGCCTCTTATCGTTGTTCTAGCAACACTATTAGGCGGTATGGTTGCCGTTGCTTTTGTTCTGGTTAAAACCGCTTTCCACCGCGGTGTCACTTCTCCAGACGAGATTGAACAAACGGGTATTTCTGTTTACGCAAGCGTTCCTAAGTCTGTACAACAACTGGAAGTGGCTAACAAGCTTAAGCGTAAAGGTAACAAAGACCTACTTCTACTAGCAGAAGAAAACCCTGCGGATCTTTCTATTGAAGCATTGCGTGGACTTCGTACCAGTCTTCATTTCGCGATGATGGAAGCAAAAAATAACGTACTTATGATCTCTGGTCCTGCGCCTTCAATTGGTAAGACATTCGTATCGACAAACTTTGCAGCAGTAGCAGCTAAGACAGGTCAAAAAGTGCTGCTAGTCGATGCGGATATGCGTAAAGGCTACCTGCAACAATGCTTCGGTCTGACAGCTGATAACGGTCTTTCTGATTTCTTGAGTGGCAAGATTGGTCAAGAGACAGTGATCAAACCGACTAAAGTTAATAACTTGGACGTTATTACTCGTGGTCAAGTGCCACCAAACCCTTCAGAGCTTTTGATGCACCCGCGATTTGTTGAGTTTGTAGAAAAAGCATCGCAAGAATATGACTTAGTGATCATCGATACGCCGCCAGTATTGGCAGTAACTGACCCTAGTATCGTTGGTGCGATTGCAGGTACCACCCTGATGGTTGCTCGCTTTGACCAGACGACATCGAAAGAGCTTGAAGTAGCTCGCAGTCGATTTGAACAATCAGGTGTAGAAGTCAAAGGCGTCATTCTTAACGCAATTGAGAAGAAAGCGGCGAGCTCATATGGTTATGGTTATTACAACTACGCCTACAAGAGTGAGTAATGTCGATACACCCAAGTTATTTAAACATCCTTGGGTATAACCATTAAATAGAAACTCAAAGCCCCGCAGTTATCGCGGGGCTTTTTAATCATTATCTAATTAACATAGCTTCTATTACTGCTTCTTCCATTGAAGAAAAGTGAGCACACTCAATAGCAAGAAGAAAGCAGGGTCACTCCAACCAAAGCCAACAAACACCCCAGTAATACCAGCGTAAGTGGTGATCACCACGCCTAAGAGATTCGTGACCAACAGCGCTTTGAACAGTTGCTTGGCTGTGTTGCTAGGTTCCACATCACGTAGCATCAAACTGACCGCAGCAATCCCACCTAAAAAGATCGACGTATGCTGCGATAAAAACAGCGCGTACTGGTCGTTAATTTGTACGCCATACATCGGCCACATCATGGTTGGCACAAAAAATAGCGCAAAAGCGAATACCGTATATATGACACCATGAACGGTTAGAAAGGTGCGGTTAGTCATAACATTACTCTCCGATTGGACCTTGGTTGATATTACTTAGCGGTGTATTAATATCGAATATCTGACCTCTTACTTCCTCGACACCCATCTGTTTCAGACGAGCAGTGTGCATTTCGAGATAAGCTTGCGCCGTTGCTTCATCTTCAAAAAGATAGATGCCACCGCCAAGTTTGTCATGTTCACTTTCCGTCCAAATTTTCCAAATCATGCCCGGCTCTTGATTAATTGACTTAGCTAAATCGACCAAAGCATTCGACATCTCTTCACCAAATGGGCCATGAAATTCAAAATCAACTTGCAGTAATTTCGCCATCTTGAGTCTCCTCTTATTATGACTCGCTTTCGATGGGAAGATTATTACCTTTATAAAACTGACAAAAAAGTTCATAATTTTGCCATTAACTGTGGAAAAAACTGACCAATGAGACTCAAAACAACCTTAGAGCAGTGGCAAACACTACAAGCAATTGAACAGGCGGGAAGCATTCAGTCAGCCGCAGTAACGCTCAATAAAAGCCATACCACGCTTATCTATTCGGTGAAAAAACTCGAAGACCAGCTTGGTATCAAGCTAATAGAAGTAAAAGGTCGTAAGGCGGGGTTAACCGAACACGGCAAGACGATGTTACGCCGTGCGCAATCAATGCTTGAGCAGGCTCGTGAACTTGAAATGATCAGTGAACAGCTAAATAGCGGTGTAGAGTCGCAAATTACGGTAGCTATCGATCACCTGTGCGATCCAAGTTGGCTCTATACTCCTCTTAGCGAATTTCTCACACAAAACAATACAACTTCAGTTCAAGTCGTAGAAACCTCTCTGAGTAAAACCACAGACATGGTGATCAATGAATTAGCGGACATCGCCATCATCAACCTTCCGATCACCAACTACCCTGCTGAAGCGTTTGGCACTACCACTATGGTCCCTGTGATCGCAGCTCAACATCCGCTAGCAAAGAAGGAACATATTTCATTGGCGGACTTTGCGACCACCAGCCAAATTGTGGTTCGAGATTTGGGGGAATCAGACAAAGAGAAGCGAGACGTAGGCTGGCTGCGCGCGCGACAAAGAATCACTGTGGACAATTTCGACCACGCGTTTAGAGCGGTTGAGCAAGGTGTCGGCTTCTGCCGCCTCCCAAAACATCTCGTTGAATACCGCCAAAATGACCGCCTCAAAGTAATTGACCTAGAGCATTCGAACCAATATCAAGTCGCATTGCACCTTACGTTACCTAAAGGGCCTAGAAGCGGCTCCGCAACGCTTGCTTTCTATCAAACCTTACTTAAAAGCGCCTCAACACGAATTTAGTCCTATACGCTCACGAGACTTCAAATGCATATTTTGTGACAGGAATCTTGGACATTTGATTGCACGACAAGGCTAGAGCACCTAGTATCAAGAAGCTCAAGCCTAAAGCACCCAACACTCGCGGAAAGAACTCGGTTCACGGCAACTCAACCTCCCTGCTCTTGTTAGCAGGAACAATCTGTTTTTACCTTCTTTTAAACTTCTAATAAGGCGAGTGTGGAAGAGATAAGAAAGGTGAAAAATGCAATCTCATAATAGCTTCTCTATTAACCTCAACCAGCAAAAGTCTCTGGCCAAAAAACGCTTAAAAGCGATCCGCCAAAATGATGAGCGTGCCTTACAGCAAGTTAAGCAGTTTCATACTCAGCCAGAAAAGCTTACGACAGAGTCCATTCAACTAGCAGATGTTCAACATGCCTTAGCAAGAGAACTCGGCTTACCTAGTTGGAGTAAGTTAAAGACGCATGTAGAAGAGTTGGAATTTCACAAGCTCGCCATCCATAACCGAGAACAGCCTCTAGATGCGGAACTAAAAACTCTGCACGTTCGATGTGGGCATGACATTCAGCAGCAATTGAAAACTTGTGGCTTTGAAGGTGAATTCTTGCCCATGATTGATCCTTTGTGCATCGGCCCCATTCCAAATGATGAAACGGCTTTTGTCGCAATCCGAGCACAATATGTCGTTGATACGTTGTTACCCGTAATGGGGCGTGAAGGCTCGGTGCAAGACATCGCCCTATCTGAGCAGAACAATATCAATACTCTGCTTGATGAGCAGTTTGAGCGAATTGTGTTTTGGGTAGAACATGATACCTATGATCAGTTCATGTTACTTCGAGGGTTAACACTTTTAGAAGAAACCGAAGGAAAAGTCATCGAGATCATCGAGTTCAATCAGTTTCCGGGAACCGAGCGTTTTATTGGCTTTGGGCAACTCCCTGCAGAGGCGGTTCGCTCATGCTGGCAGCATCGAAAGCCCGTCACATCAAAGCTTAGAAGCCAAGCTAAGCGTTGTTGGCAGACTTTGACATCACCGACTCCTCAATCCCTTATCGAATTGCTTTCGCAGCATGAGTTAGATTGTTTGCCAAATATTAAAGCTGCGATGAAACGACACCTTCAAGAGTTACCTCACTCGGAGTCAGGGTTGAGCTTCACCCAACAGTTGGCGCTAGAGGCATTGGCCGAACACAGCACACCAATCACCGTTAAAGATTGGTTTCAGGAATACCAAGAAAAAGAGCCTCTTCCGACGTTGGGTGATGTGATGTTTTATGCATTACTCCTCCCACTGACACGCAGAGACAAGCCACTATTTAGCATCGACTCATTGCAAAAAAACTGGTGGGAGCAACAAGTCTGTATTACTGAGCACGCTCAAGCATGTCTAGAGGGAAGCCAACCCATAACTCAAAACTACTGGGTCGGAGGCATGCAAGTCCGAGAATCAAACCTATGGATTTGGGATCACAATCAACTATCCAGTTTGAGCCATAAAGAGTGGTAACAGAACGCTCTATTTAACAACGATACCCATCTAGGAACAGCGTAAGTATATCTTCAATCGATTTCTTGCGCTGTTCAAGGTTTGGCACCTTGTGGTTAGCAATCAACTGAGGCCATAAAAAGTTACCTTTCAATAGACACATCAACATATTACTCATCATAGCCGGATTTAGGTTTTTGACTTTGTGATCGTCAATTGCCTCAGAAAACCACTTCTCTAATTGTTCATCCTGGCTCTGAAGTTGATGCAGATAGTTTTCCACAAGTTCTGGTGTGCGCATAAACTCGCTAATAACCATCTTAGCTAGTGGCAAACCAAAATCCTCATACATCGAATCGAGCTTAGCGAGTAAATAAGTGCGAAGTTGAGCCTCTATACTCTCTTCTGGTGAATACTGAAATTGTAGACGTGCCCTTTGAATTTCCATCACTGCTTGAATGGAATCAATAAACAACACATCTTTGCTTTCAAAATGGCGATATAGAGTTCGTTTGGAAGTGCCGGCTCGCTCGCAGACTCTGTCCATATTGGCACCTGAAAAGCCATGCTCGATAAATTCTTGTTGTGCGGCTTCAATCAGCGCAATCCGTTTTTTTTCTGAAAGCTTCATCGTTCTAAATTCACCAACCTCATGTAAGTGGCTGCAGAGTATAGCGCACAACAATACAAAGTACACTTTAAAGTTTACTTTTATAATTTTAGGAGTAAGATGCGCTCGCCGAAGTTAAGAAGCTGCTCTAGATCCGTTAAAAAACAGCAGTCCTTATCTCTCGCTAAAGTGCTTTTTCTCCATGATAAAGCTGTGATTTACCCGTGATGCTCATTAGATATTCATACCCCGTTCAAAACGGCTCTGGCTATATAATGATCGCCATGCTTAATGAAGTGACTTATGAAATTACCTTCTTTGCTTGTTGCTGCTTCTTGCCTCGTTACCGGAGTCGCGAATGCGGATTCAATTTCTCTGCCGATATGGAAAGAGAAAGCAGAAGCACTTGGCTACGAGTTACCAAAACCTTTTGGTTTAAACCTCAGCTATATGAGTATGGAACAAGGCATCAATGTCGACTCTATCGCACTAAAAGGTTTAGGCGGGATTGAAAAGTTAGTCGATATGCAAGCAGAACCAGGTAAGCAAGCCACTGACGTTATGACATTACGCGCCGATGTCTGGCTGTTCCCTTTCCTAAACGTTTATGGCTTGATCGGTACGCTTGATGGCTACTCAGAAACCGATGTAAACGTAAAGGTTAAGTTGCCGTTTGTGAAACCACAACGTATTGAAAATTTCCGCCTAGATCTCGATGGCTACACTAAAGGCCTTGGTTTTGTGCTTGCTGGCGGTTATGACCAATGGTTCGCATTGGTCGATGCAAGTTACACTCAAACCAATTTAACCGTTATTGATGGTTCAATTGATGCAGTTGTAGTTTCTCCTCGTATCGGTTACGACTTTCATCAAAATGGCGTACTGATTCGTTTTTGGGTTGGCGCTATGTATCAAGATGTCGAGCAAGAACTCTCTGGCTCACTCAAAGACCTTGGCTTACCGCCATCTTTAAGCGGATTAATGTCATCAGATGCCCGTTTTGAAGTAAAACAGCGTTTAGAATCTGAATGGAACACCATCGCTGGCATGCAATACCAAATCAATGAAGATTGGTACCTTTTGGGTGAAGCCGGTTTTGGTGATCGTCAAAGCATCTTCTTCTCTTTAGATCGTCGTTTCTAGGGTAACAAGAAGATGGAAGCCTCTTATACCCTTGCGCTAACAGCGCTGCTTAGTTCGTCATACGCTTTTGCTATGGAAAAAGACGAAAGTAGCTTAATGGATGACATCCTGACCAAGCTTGGTTCAAGTGAAACCGTGGATGAATCTAAATTAATCGACTGGGGTGTATTACCTGGTCCTTTTGTTAACCCAGAACAAGGGTTTGGTATTGGCGTTGCCGCAGTAGGTTTGTACACGCCTTACGACTGGCAAAAAGGCGATCCTTACTCGACCGTCACCCTTACTTCTTATGGTTCAACCTCAGGTTCTTACGGCTTGGGGTTAAACAATCGCACCTATTTAAAAAATGACAAAGTGCGTCTTTTAGGTGAGGCATGGATAAGCCATACCCCCGGTTACTATTGGGGTATTGGCAGCCAAGCCGCTGAAAACGAGAACAACAAAGTGCAGTATGAAGGGCAACGTTTACAGTTGAGCCCAAAAATCGCCGTTGAAGTCGCGCCAAATACTTACGCCAAACTTGGTTGGCAATGGCAGTCATTCAGTAAGGTCAACGGTGTCGATGGCGATATTCTTCCTTCAGAAGTTGCCGATGCCACTAGCAGTGGCGTCTTAGTCGGAATGGAATACGACACTCGTGATTTCGAACCGAACCCAATGCGGGGGCAGTTTCTCGATGTTGAATGGATTGCTAACCGAGATTCACTCGGCAGTGATGAAGACTACGATAACCTCGTTGCTAACTATCGTGTTTACCAACAATGGTCTGACACGACGATTATTGCAATGGAGGTATATTCACAATCGATTTTCGGTGACGCACCTTGGTTTGATTACGCCCAGCTAGGTGATGACCAGCGTATGCGTGGCTACTACCAAGGGCAATATCGCGATAAGCACCAGCTTTCTACACAAGTAGAAATTCGCCATACCATTGCAGATCGCCATGGTGTGGTTGGGTGGCTAGGTGCTGGTAATATCGCACCAACTTATCACGAGCTCTTTGAAAATAGCTGGCTACCGACTGTCGGGGTTGGTTATCGATTTGCCTTTAAGGCACGTATTAACGTGCGCGTCGATTTAGGCGTAGGTAAAGACAGCACCGGTTTTTATTTCCAAATTAATGAAGCATTCTAGGGGTATGGTTTGAAGAAAGCAGCACTATTACTACTAAGCCTTTGTAGTGGATTCGTTCACGCGCAACAACTAAAAGCACCGGTCGGCGTTAGACCGTGTTGTGCATTTGGTGTCGATCTCAAAGCGCAACTAGGAAGCGTGCCTGTTCCTTTCTTTTCTCTTGAGAATGTCTTATCCAGCAACGAAGTGGGTACTCACCACTATAACGACGGCAGCGAGTCAGTCTCTGGCAGCTTGCTAGGGCTGAATGAAGAAGCCAACGGTATTATCTTTACCGAACTAGGCGGCTTTATTGATACTGCCCACGTCCGTGATACCGCAGACTACACCTATTATTTGTTCACTCTCAACCAACATTATTTAGGTCGCGCTGCGCACCTAGATTTACCAGAAGAGCTACGTGTTCGTCGTATTCGTTGGTATGAACAAACAGAGCAACTGAGTGAAGAAGAAAAGCTAGATCGCAGTGCTCAAGCAGCAGCGTTAACGGCATTTCGCCTAGCTCAATGGCATGAAATTGCTCAGTGGTTCGGTATGGTATCCGTCAGTGGCTTTAAAGAACTGGCATCAGCATTCTCATCGGAAGATCTCTATTCCAACATGCTTGGGGCAAAGTTAGCCAAGCAAGTACTCCTGAACAACCCCGAACTCGATCAAATAGGCTTTTCGAAAGCAATGGACAGCGCTTTTAAACAAGCATTAAAGGACTTAAAAGCTCAGTCGAAAGCCGTCACTAAAGAGAAAATTCAACAACTCGATGGGGATTGGTGGGACAGCTCAAGACGCCTACCGGATAAGTGGGTGGTTCGCTTCCGTGATTACCATATGGCGCTGAAATTAACGCCGAACTATTCTGGCGCGAACCATGAACTTTCACTATCGGCGACTTTTGCGGATCAGCAGCCGATCGACAAATGGATGAGCGTTGAGTTTAGAGCAAGCGACGATGAAAAAGCGTTCTCCACACTTCCTAAATCATTATCATCAAAACCCATTTGGACACCCGCTGATTATCAACAGATTTCAGATTTTGCTCGCACTATCGATAACCAAACTCGCCCGTCATTGAACTGAGGTCGAAAACAACGAGTGAATAAAACATGCCTAGTTATTCACTAGGCAATGTATTACCCCATTCTATGCAAGTCGTTTTCTACCACTCAAGAATGTAAGAAATCATTTCTATCGGTTGTATGTTCGATAAAAATGTTAATTTACAAACTTTTCAACCATGAATTTCGTTACCATTCGGTTAAAAGTCTATTTTTTATAGTGATATAGTTCACATCTATTAACCATTCAGACGATTATTCTTTCGTGTTTCCACACTCCGCTGCTAATCTGCACGCCGCCTTGAAGTGAACTTAAGGTGCATAACTATAAGGAGTGTTCTCATGAATACCAAGAAGCCGATGTCGCTTACCAGCCGAGTAATCTTAGGTATGGTAGCGGGTATCTTGACAGGATTTGCAATTCGCACACTTTTTGCCGACAACGGATTTGTCGACGCATACATTGTTAATGGATTATTCGAAGTTGGTGGACAGATCTTCGTTGCCAGCTTAAAAATGCTTGTCGTACCGCTAGTGTTTGTTTCATTAGTTTGTGGTACTAGCTCTCTAAAAGACCTATCGACATTAGGTCGCATGGGTGGCAAAACCCTAGCTTTCTACGTAGCAACTACTGCTATCGCAATCACACTTGCTCTAACCATGGGTACCCTATTCCAGCCTGGCGCTGGTGCAGACCTAACCGCAGCAAGTTCATTCAAATCAGCAGAAGCGCCATCTTTGGGTCAGGTGATCATTGATATGTTCCCGACTAACCCAATCAGCGCAATGGCAGAAGGTAAAACTCTGCAAGTTATCGTATTTGCCGTCCTATTCGGTATCGCGATCAGTGCAGCAGGTAAGCCTGGCGAACGTATCGCCGCTTTCTTCTCTGATCTGAATGAAGTGATCATGAAGCTAGTTGCGATTCTGATGAACCTAGCGCCTTACGGTGTCTTCTTCCTAATGGCGAAACTGTTTACCGGTCTTGGTCTTGGTGCAATCTTGAACCTTGCCGAGTACTTTGTGGTACTAGCTGGTACGCTATTGCTGCACGGTCTGGTGACTTACAGCTTGATGCTAAAAGGCTTTACTGGTCTAAACCCAATTACGTTCCTACGTAAGATGGAAGACGCAATCATGTTTGCTTTCTCTACAGCATCATCGAATGCGACCATTCCGGTGACAATGGAAACAGCTAAGCACCGCATGGGTGTCGAGAACCGCGTATCATCGTTCACAGTGCCACTAGGCGCAACCGTGAACATGGACGGCACGGCGATCATGCAAGGTGTGGCGACAGCGTTCATCGCACAGGCATTCAACATCGACCTAACTATGGGTGACTACCTAATGGTTATCATGACGGCAACATTAGCGTCTATCGGTACCGCTGGTGTTCCTGGTGTTGGTCTAGTAATGTTGGCAATGGTATTGAACCAAGTAGGTCTGCCGCTAGAAGGTATTGCACTTATTATGGGTGTTGACCGTCTGCTTGATATGATTCGTACCGCAGTTAACATCACCGGTGACAGCGCAGTGACTATCATTGTTGCTAAATCGGAAGGCGCATTGGATGAAGCTCGTTTCAATGATCCAATGGCCGGCGTAGCCGAAGAAGAAGTGCATCTGAAACGTGCTGACGCCTAAATCGTTCTACGATTAAACTATCCTGTCTAAATGAAAGCCCCGATGGAAACATCGGGGCTTTTGTTTTATCTGCAATCTAAAGAATAGTTCATAGCCGCCCTACTCCGTCATCGAACTCAGCTTTTCTCTCGCTTGTTCTTCATGTTCGTCGGTAATGGCATTGCCGACAGAATTCGCCGCTAGGGTAAGTGCCGCCATGTCATCGGTAAAGCCGACGCCTGCTAGTACGTCTGGCACCATATCAGTGGGGAGAACAAAATAAGCTAGCGCACCGCCTAGAATTGCTTTGTGGCGAACGGCCGTATTTGAGTCCGTCATCGCAAGCCATGATTTGATGCCCATAACAGCAATCTCTTCGCCTGCTTTCTTGACGGAGTTCTTCATTTTACGCCAGAAGGTTTTCTCATCTGGCGCTTGCATCGTTTGGTCTAAGACGTCATCGGACGCCGAATTTACAGACATGCTTGTGGTCATCGTGCCTCCTAAATTTATGACTGTGGCATAGATATTAAGACGATGAACCTGAACGTAGGATTAATAGAGAGAACTAATAATAAAGAAAGGAGACGAGTTGGCTAGATATAAAAATCCCCAAACCGAAGTCTGGGGATCATGGTTTGGGAACCAAGCTTTAGAAGCAGAATGCCTTATTAAGCAATCTTCTCCAGGACACGCATCAGCATTTTGATACGTGGTTCGATAGACTCAAGCAACAAGTACTCTTGATCACTGTGGAAGCCTGCACCGATAGGTCCTAGACCATCCAAAGTTGGAACACCAAGAATCGCCGTGTTGTTTGCATCAGAGCCGCCACCTACTTCTTTCCAATTGATGCCGATAGCCAGTTCACTTGCAGCTTCTTCAACTAATGTCATCAGGCTTTCAGTTTGCGCGCTTGGCACCATAGAAGGTTTGTAAGCTTCACGAACCAATTCGATGCTCACGCCATCAACGAATGGTGTTTCTAGCATACCGTTTAGCTTGCTATCAACATCATCGTATTCTTCGTTGCTCCAGAAACGCACATCCACGATCGCTTCAGCATGTTCCGGGACGATGTTCGCACCGTTACCGCCAGAAACAATACCGACGTTCAACGTGGTACCAGATTCAAAGTTGGTCATCGCATTGGCTGCCAGAATCCAGTTCGCCATCTCGGTGATTGCGCTGCGACCATTTTCTGGCTCGTTACCTGCGTGAGCAGCAACGCCATTGAAGGTCATTTGGTAGCGAGCCATACCTTTGCGCGCTTTCACTAAACCACCGTCTGCACGTGCTGCTTCTGCAACCAGTACATTCTTAGCGTTTTTCGCAACTGATTGAATCCAATCCACAGAATCTAGAGAGCCCGTCTCTTCATCTGGGTTCATGCAGATAGCGATAGACAGCTTATCCAACACCGCTTGGTCTAGATTACGCATCGCGTACACGATGTTAAGCAAGCCGGATTTCATGTCCGAGACGCCCGGCCCGTAGGCTTTCTCTGCATCTTGAGACATTGGACGAAGCTCAGCGGTACCCACAGGGAACACGGTATCCATATGGCCAATCAGCATCACATCGATTTGCTCGGCTTCCGGCTTATTTCGAACTTCAAGACCAACACCCGCTCTGCCACAGTCGATGCGTTTTACGCTCCAACCAGACATCGCTTGGTACTTCTCTTCAAATTGAGAAGCAATGAACTCGATACCATTAGTGGTGTAAGTGCCACAGTCCACATTAATTAGCGGACGTAGCTCTTCTAGATATTCATTTAGAGAGAATTTCATGACTCACTCCTAGACAAACAGATTCATCACCAGCATCGCGCCAAACGCGTTCAATACTGAGATTGCAATCATAACTGGGATGTAACGACCTTCAGTACCGATTGGCCCCATAATACGACCCATATACTGAACTTGAGAGCCCATTAGGTAGATAGCAGGCGCTAGAATCGCGATGTGCGTGCCGTTCAGGATACCTTGGTCAAACAGCGTGATCACTACGCCAACCGCACCGCCCATCGACATCCAAGCACCGATCAATACCGCCGCAGCTTCACCTGGAAGACCAAACACTGCCATGATTGGAGAGAACACCGTGCCCATCAGATCAAGCGCCCCAGTGATTTGTAGCGCTTTGATGATAACGAACGCCATCAATACGTTTGGAACCGTAGAGGTAGTTGCAATCACCCAACCTTTCTTAGCACCTTCGACGAAGATATCCGTCACCATTGGTTTTTTCGCTTTAACGTCACCCATTATGCCGTTTCCTCTTTTAGGTTCTCTGATTTGTTTTGGTCTTGTTTGTCTTCTTTACCTTCCGTCATGTTTAGGTAGATACGGAAAAGGTTCGCACCGATGATCTTAAATGCGAACATCACTACAACTGCCAAACCAATGGAAGATGTAACTGCTAGAGAGCCGTCCGCCATCGTCAGCGTGAACAGCACTGCACCCGATGAGAAGAAGTTAACGATGGTTGCACCCGCAGTGAACTGGAACATTGTGAATACGTCCGTTTCGCGCTTAGTTAGGTGACCTTCATCTTTTAACTGACGTGTCATCGCCGCGCCTGCATCGGTACTTTGCAGAGAAGCAATCAAAGCCAGACCAGAGTTACCAGGGATGCCCATTAGAGGACGTAGAAGAGGAGTAAGAAGCTTACGAGCAGCTTCAAGTGCACCATAGTGCTCAAGTACATTGATCATACCTAATGCGAACATAACGGTTGGGATCAAAGTAAGCGCAAAAATGAAACCGTCACGAGCACCGCTACCGCCAGTACCGCGGAAAGATGTGGTCGCAGCTTGTACCGCTCCATCCGCACCTTCCGTTACGCCGTAGGCCACTTTACCGAAAGAGCCATTAAGCGTCGTAAAGTCGAATACACCATACCATTCGTTGGATTGCATCAGACCAGAAAAGAACACAACCGCAAACGCGAGTGCAATGTAGCACCCTATCGTCACCTTGCGTTCAGCATGAACAGGGCTTGTCATAAATTCACCTATATATGTAGAACAGAACACATAGATGATCCCTTGAACAACGTGCTAGAGAGATGATCAAAATCAATCCATTTACCGAACAGCCACACGGCTCAATTATGAAGTTTTATTTTATGATTTGAATCACATTTAAAAGATAATAAATATTTATGACCAAGATAAAGTATATTTATCTGAAAACTCACCAATCAAATCCATTAACAAAGCAAGCTAAAGTTTGGAACAATTTTGTTATTAACCACATTTTAGACGTGCTTCATGATTTGTTGGTTATTTGAGATTTCTTGACCAAAAACTAACAATTTTTCTGGGTAATTTAATTTAGGGTGGTTCGGTCATTACTTAGAGACTTAATCAGGGTTTGCCTTTTGCTTCGTTCACAATCCAACATCGCTCGATGGACACTCGCCCTTGTGGCTTGGGTTATCGTGATCTGTTTAAGCAAAAATGCAGGCTTCTATCAGTTTTGCCCACTAATCGCTGACCAAGTGACAACGGACCACGTGACCACACAGCAGCAAAAGAGCGAAGATGAAACAGGGCTCACGAAGCAGTGCGAGCTATCTGAAAAGCTGATTCAGGTTTCACAAAACCATCTCGACAGCTTTATTGTGCCTTTATTCCTGTTTACGTTTGTCTTGCTCTCCATCAGTGGCGGTGAACGTAACGCTTTCCGTCATCATACCGAGCCGATACCCGAAAAAGTTCGGGTGCACCTCAAACTGTGTGTGTTTAGAGAATAAAACCCGATAGCTATTCATCCTCAAATCAATTGTTTTATTTTTTAATCACTTCGCGACAAAAACCGCGAAGAAAGAGAGTTTTAGGAAAAATCATGAAATTCAAACGCACCCTTTTAACGGTAGCGCTTACGCTAGTGCCAATGTTTTCACAAGCAGCAGGAAAAACCACTCAGGAAAAACTGGATGACATTACGCAGATATTGCAAGAGAACCCGCAAGTCCTCGACACTTTGCATCAGAACTTACAAGAGTACGTCGCCTACCAAAAGTCATTCAGCTCGACGCTTGAAGAAGTGCGCGCTTACTTGAACGATGGCAGGCACTCGTCATTCGGAGCAGAGAACCCAGAACTGACTATCATCAACGTGACCGATTACAGCTGCCCTTTCTGTAAACGTCTTGAAGGTGAGTTGGCGAAAGTAGAGAAAGAATATCCGCAGGTAAAAGTGCTGAACATGACGGTATCGTTCAAAGAACAGTATGAAAAGAACGGTTACAACTCGGCAAGTTACGCGTTGAACGTTTGGCAGAACCAACATGACAAGTACAAACAAGTGCACGACTTGTTGGTGAAGAAGCCGGGTCCACATGATGCAAGTTCACTACAAAAAATCGCGAAGAAGACCGGCACAGAAGCACAGCTTGTCGACGACAAAGAGACCAAAGCGTTGTTGGATAAAAACTATGAGTACTTCACTCGCTTAGGCCTACGAGGCACACCAGCGATCATCATTAATGACCAAGTCATTCCGGGTTATGTACCTTTCGAAGAGCTTGAAAAAGTCATCGACCAAGAGCTAAAGAAATAAATTGCTTTCGAAATAGATAAGTAACAATCAAAAACAACAAAGCCCTTCCCTGATATCTCAAGGAAGGGCTTTTTCTATCTAGGCTTAAAACGCAGTTCTAACTACTTAGCACGTCCTACAAACGCCACAACGACTTTGTCATTGCCAAGCGAACGAGAGAACACATACGCGCCTTCTTGTTCGATCACTTGATGTTGACCTGCACCAATCGCTGGGTGCGCTTTACGGAACTGACCAAGGGTTTGCCAATGTTTGAGCAGCGCTTGCTTCTCATCCGATAGCTTCCATACCATGTCAGAACGCGTACCTTGATGGAAATCGTCCGCGTAAGGACCAATGTTACGACCAACTTCGTCACCGTAGTAAACCTGAACCGCACCTGGGCTCAGAAGCAATGCATTTGCCGCGTTACGTTGCATACCATAGTCTTTGAAACGTGCAAAGAACAACTCCGTATCGTGAGAAGACATATAGCTCACTGGGTTGAAGTCTTTCTCGTTAGCAATGGTATCCGCGTAACTTTGGTATGTGTCTGCCATTTGGCTAAAACACGCCGCACCTTTATCGAGCTTCTTCTGCATATCGAAGTTAATCAACGCATCAAAGCCATCGTCAAAGTATGGGCTGCGATAAGCGGTATGCCCCCATACTTCTCCCATCATCCAGAATGGCTGACCCGATTTGCCGTTCTCTTTGCGCCACTGTTCAAGGCTGCTTGATGCCTCTTCTTTTAGACGTTTCCACACATCACCTTCAACGTGCTTCACCGTATCGACACGGTAACCATCAATACCAAAGCGTTTCACCCAATCGGTTTGCCACTCAATCAAGTAATCCGCTACGGTGTAGTTATCACGCGCTTCTACGCGAGTGCCAGGGTTATCCAATAGCCATTGCGCAGGTTTCACGGCTTTGTCTGATTCGGTGATAAAGTCCGGCAAACCCGCCAATGACATGGTGATATCGCTACTGCCCGGCGCAGGGTAACCCGGTAACCCCGTTCTTACCCAGTCGCCACCCCACCACTTCGCCCAGTTTGGACTCTGGTAATCAATATTCTGGTGGTAGCTATGCCAGTTCTCACCCGCTTTTGGCTGCCAATCGCCCCACTTGTTTGGTAAGTCAGCATTTGGCTTTAACACCTCAATACCGTCAAACTGTAAATCCGCTAAGGTTGAATAACCGGTATGGTTGATTACCGCATCCATCAAGACTTTAAGGCCACGTTTGTGCGCTTCTTCCACCAGCACCTTTAGATCATCTTCGTTACCGAAGTTCTCATCAATCTTGGTGAAATCACGCGTCCAATAACCGTGGTAAGCGTAGAATGGAAATGAACCGCTATCGCCGCCACCCACAAAGCCGTGTACCTGCTCTACGATTGGTGACAACCAAATAGCGTCTGTACCTAAACTCTTGATGTAATCCAGTTTCTCGATCACGCCTTTTAGGTCACCGCCGTGGAAGGTTCCGATCTCTTCTCTGCCGTCTTTCTTACGCCCATAACTGTTGTCATTGCTTGTATCGGCGTTGTTGAAACGGTCGACCATCACGAAGTAAATGTTGGCATTACGATAGTCGAACGGCACTGCTTCTTTGGTTTTCTTCACTGGCTCTAGTAGCACCAAACCGCCAGAGTCTTTACTTGGCGTTAGCGACACTTGTTGATCTTTCACTTCGACCATTTGCCCAGAGTAAGCATCACGCAACTTGGTGCCGTCGGGGAAACTGTCACCTAACGCAATGGTGACTTCGCCGCCTTGATAAACCTCACATTGCACTTGTGGGATTGGGCGTTTGAATTCTGTCTTGGCGGCTTTCTTAGGTTCACGCTTGAAGCGCAGTGTTTTCGCTTCCGCATCAAAAGCGAAAGAGTAATCGCCGGTAAATCGGATTTTTAACGGCAGTTCCGTTGGCTTTCCACAGTTCAGTGCGATCGGTTTGTTGAATTTCACCTTTTGACCATCGGGCGCGACACAATCGCCTTCGACGCCCGTGATTTTAAGCGTATAGCCGTCTTTGGTTAATGGCACAACCAGAGGTTGCTCAGCACTCAATGGGAAATCACGACTGTTGGTCGTGGTCGAAATGGTGATGTTTGGCTCGGCGATGGCACTTGCCGATGCAAGCAATAAGGTAGTCGTAATCAGGTTCAGTTTCATCGTTCAGTCCATTGGAAAAGTAACGCTAAGTTATTAGATTTATTCACGCTAATAATAAATGGATGAAATACTGAACACATCATTCTAAAAGGCTACGCCCTAAAGCTTGTGATGCTTCACATTTTGCTTTTATCGGGGCGTAGTTCTATTTATCCGAGTTTTGGCAAGAAATTAAGCCCCAAATATCTATAACTGCACATTGCCAAGATTGCGCATTTGGGTCAGCGCCCAATTGGTGCGATACTGCGTATAGTTGGTATATGGGTAAACTTTGATTTTATAAGGATTAGGCAGAACCACTGCCAGTCTTGCCGCTTGCCATTGGGTCAGTTGGCTAGCATGAATACCATAATAGTTTTGCGCTGCCGCTTCGATACCATAGATACCAGGGCCGAACTCAACCACGTTCAAATACACTTCAAGAATGCGCTCTTTACTCCACATCACTTCCATCAATAGAGCAAAATAGAGCTCGTAAGCTTTGCGCACATAAGAGTGAGAAGGGAACAGAAAGACGTTCTTCGCAGTTTGCTGGGTAATAGTACTCGCGCCACGTGACGGACCATTTTTCCCGGCCTCTGAAATCACTTTGAACAGTGAATCAAAATCTACACCAAAGTGATGTGGGAACTTCTGGTCTTCCGTTGCCATCACTGCAAGTTGAATGTTTTTTGAAATCTCAGATAACGGCACCCACTCTTGTTGGCTGCTTTCTGGAAAGCCCTCTGGTGGCGAGATCATGCGGCTGATCTTCCATCCCCACACTGGTGGATTAACGTATTTGACGAAGCCCACCAACAACACGGGAGTCAGTAACAAAACCAAGAAAATTTTGAATAGAAACAACTTCAGTCTTTTCAGCATGCTTTATTTGCCTAACCAGAGTAAGAAAGACACCGCTTTTACTATTACCTTTGCGGCTGTTTAATCAAATGGGTGCGAAGATTGCCTGATTCAAGTTAGAACAACAAGTTTACAAGGTCAAAAATTGGTTAAAAAAAACCCGATTTACAATGTAAACCGGGCTTAGTGTTTGATTAATTAGAGTTATTTAATCAGTTTGTAGAACACGGTTGATAGCGGAGGCAAACGCAGCTCAATAGATTGAGGCAACGACTCACTTTCTACTGCTTCAGTGTCTACGCTCTTAAGCACTTTAAAGTTACTACCATCGTACTTGGTGTCATCACTATTAAGTAACAGTTCATACGTACCCTTCATTGGAACGCCCAAACGGAAGCGCTCATGTGGCACTGGTGTAAAGTTAGTAATCACCAAGATACGTTCACCGTCTTGGCTGATACGTTCGTGTGCTAGGATGCTAGCATCTGCTTCATCTTGTAAACGCCATTCAAAACCTGCAGGTACACAATCTTGATCGTGCATCGCCGCTTCGTTGCGGTATAAGTGGTTCAAGTCTCGAATCAGTGATTGCACACCATGGTGGCGAGCAAACTCCAGCAAGAACCATTGTAGCTGGTCATCGTGGTTCCACTCTGCCGTTTGACCAAGCTCTGCCCCCATGAAGTTCAGTTTCTTACCCGGCTGACCATACATGTAACCAAAATAAGCACGTAGGTTAGCCGTTTGCTGCCACTCATCACCCGGCATCTTGTTATGGATAGAGCCTTTACCGTACACCACCTCATCATGAGAAAGCGATAGAACGTAGTTCTCACTATGCGCATAAACAAGCGGGAATGTGATGGTATTGTGGTGGTATTTACGGTGAACAGGATCTTCTTGGATGTAAGAGAGACTATCGTGCATCCACCCCATGTTCCACTTAAAACCAAAGCCAAGCCCGCCCATAAAGGTTGGTGCAGATACGCCTGGAAATGCGGTCGATTCTTCTGCAATCGTCATCGCATTCGGGAAGTGTTTGTAGACCTCTTCGTTCATCCACTTCAGAGTCGCAATAGCATCGTAGTTCTCGTTGCCGCCATCCGCATTTGGGATCCATTGATCATGGCTGCGTGAGTAATCAAGATAAAGCATCGAAGCCACTGCATCCACGCGAATGCCATCAATGTGAAATTGCTCGAACCAGTACAGCGCATTAGACACAAGGAAACGACGTACATGTTCACGACCTAAATCGTAAATGTATGAGTTCCAATCTTGATGCCAACCACGACGCGGATCTGGGTCGTGGAACAGTGGCGTACCATCAAAGTTTGCTAAGCCATGATCATCCGATGGGAAGTGTGCAGGAACCCAATCCAGTACTACACCAAGACCCGCTTGGTGACATGCATCAACAAAGAATTTGAAATCATCAGGAGAGCCGTAACGACTCGTTGGCGCAAACAGACCTACTGGTTGGTAACCCCAAGAGCCAAAGAACGGGTGTTCAGAAACTGGCATCAGCTCAACGTGGGTGTAGCCCATATCTACTAGGTATGGCACAAGCTCAGCAGCCAGTTCACGATAGTTTAAGAAATCACCATCTTCGTTACGCTTCCAAGAACCTGCATGCAGCTCGTAGAAAGAAAGAGCTTCATCGCGCTTTTGTGTCACTGGGCGATTTTGCCATTTCGCATCTTGCCACTGGTAGCGATTGTGATCATATGTGATCGAAGCAAATGACGGATATTGTTCTGAGTAAAAGCCCCAAGGGTCTTGCTTGTGAGGAAGCCCTTCCCCATTTGGACCTTTGAGTTCGAATTTGTATTGTACGCCCTCTTCCAAGCCTGGGATGAACAAACCCCAGATACCGTAATCTAGGCGTTGCATTGGATGACGACGGCCATCCCATTGGTTAAAGCAGCCAACCAGACTAATTGCCGAAGCATGAGGTGCGTAAACAAGGAAACGCACACCAGAAACATTTTCACCACCGCGTTCAATAGTCACAAATTGTGAGCCCATGTAGCGGTACATGTCTTTTGGTGTATGCAGGTGTTCGTATTCTTGGTATATGTTGTGGTACTGGTACGGGTCGTCAATTAACTGTTCAACGCCATTCCAATCCACCGCAAGTTGGTAATGAGTCAGGTGTAAGTCGCGCTTCTCTTTTAGGATGAAGCCGCTCTCGCCTTCGCGTTTTAGATTAATACGTGGCTCACCGCTGACAATTAGCTCAACTTTGTCTGCACCTGGCATCCATACACGTAACGACCCTTCGCCATCATCAATGAATGGACCAAGTGACGCAAATGGGTCTGAGTAAGCCGCTTGAGATAATAGTTCGTAAGCACGTTCGTGGTTTTTCTTTACCTTAGTTTTCAAATCTTTCTCCCTAGCACCATTATTCTCCATATATTTTCGAATATTGGTTTCCACAGCCAAACGTTGTGAATTCACATAAAAGACTCTGTTATTGAATTTAACAGCGTCAAAAAGCAAAAATGCCCGCTATTTTTGCGGGCATAATAACGGTACTTCATCCTAACGGATTGTGCCGATTCAATGAGTGACCTAGGCTTTACTTTCGTACCTCGGTACAATTAATTTAAGTATTTGCTACATCACTCATTTCACCTTATTTGCTCGCTTTCGCGCGCACTTCAGTTAGGCGCTTAGAAATGCGGTTAACGTCTTCGCGGCTGAAGATTTCATCTAGGTTCATCGACAGTTTACGACGCCAGTTAGGGTACTCATTTACTGTACCTGGAATGTTGACTGGTTGATCCATCTCTAGCCAGTCTTCAAGTTGAACACTCAGCAGCGCAGAATCACCAGCAGCAACGTGCAACTGTAACGCTTCACTTAGGTAAGTATCCATCGGCACATATTGTGCGTCATGGCCAATACCTTCTGGCAGGTAACCATGCCAACGAACACTGTCTAAGATGCCTTGCTTACATTTCAGACGATCTGCAAACAGACCTTCTAATTGCTGCTCGTCTGGGTATAGACCGATCTCACGCCCCATCTTCAAGTCATCACAATGCCAGAAGCCACGTAGTGTTGGCATATCGTGCGTACACAGTGCTGACATAGACTGTTCAGCGTAATGCTTCGGAGAAATGAAGCCGCCGTCATCTTTTGATGTTTCGAAGAAGAATACTTTGTACGAGTGAACGCCTGCATCACGCAGGATATCGACGATTTCATCAGGCACTGTACCCAAGTCTTCACCGATAACTGAACACTGATGACGATGTGACTCAAGTGCTAGGATTGCAAGCATGTCTTCAACTGGGTAGTACAGGTAAGCGCCTTCAGTTGCCTTCTCACCTTTTGGAATCCACCACAGACGAAGTAGACCAAGAACGTGGTCAATACGAAGTGCACCACAGTGCTTCATGTTCGCACGTAATAGCTTGATGTACGCGTCGTAACCCGTCGCTTCCAACACTTGTGGGTTAAGCGGTGGTAGACCCCAGTTTTGACCTAGAGGGCCAAGGATATCTGGTGGAGCACCGATGCTCGCATCCAGTACTAGCGCACCGTCATCAGCCCAAGTCTCGCTACCGGAATCCGCAACACCAACCGCAAGGTCGCGGTACAAACCAACCGTCATGCCTTTTTCTTCAGCCAGTGCTTGTGCTTCTTTGATTTGATCGTCAGCAATCCACTGTAAGTACATGTACAGGTGAACACGCTCAGCATTGTCTTTGATGTACTTCTGAGTCGCAGCTGAATCAAATGTACGGTATTTTTCAGGGAATACCGGCCAGCCCCACACGCTTGAATCTTCAGCATGCAGTTCACCGTGCAGCGCATCGAATGCCGCTTGATGAAGTAGACTTTCGCCGCCTAGTTCAACGAACTCTAAGAATGCACGAGCTCGGTCAGTGTTCTTATCTAGATGACGCGCTTTGAACTCACTAAATAGCAGCGGTAGAACGCTCATCTTAAGCTCAGATACTTCGGTGTAGTTCACCCAGTGTGATTCACGCGCTTTTTGTAAACGTTGCTGGAACTCTGCACTGCCAACACGTTGCTGTGCTTCAGCACTTAACGCAAATTCAGGCACTGAACTTACGTCGATGTACATGATGTTCAACCAACGACGAGAAGACGGGCTGTATGGGCTCGCACCTTCTGGGTTCGCAGGGAACAATGAATGAATTGGGTTCAAACCAATGAAGTCACCGCCACGAGATGCGATGTCGCTTACCAACTGCTTAAGGTCGCCAAAGTCACCGATACCCCAGTTGTGCTGAGTGCGCAGTGTGTAAAGCTGAATGCTTGGACCCCATAGCTTTTTGTGTTGGTTTAAATCTTCTTGTTTGAAACACGCTTTCGGTGTGATGATCAGTGACATTTCGTAAGGTGTCTTACGACGTTTACGACTGATGATCAGTTTGTGGTAACCCCATGCCAAGTTCTTTGGCAATGCAAACACTAGAGGGCCACCCTCAGCTCGTTCATCACGAACAATTTGCGACTGAAGATAGCCTTCAAGTACCTCTCCTTGTTCTGTTTCTAAACGCCAGCTAAATTCACTCTCACGAGCACTCGTACCTAGGTTTAGTTCCACTTCGACAGGATCGCCGTCGCGTAAAACAAGAACAGGGGCTAGTACGTCTTTTTTATGTTTTCGTTCAGCAGAAGCTAGTAGCTTCTCATCGCTGCTAGTATCGTAGCCAAGTGAAGTGAGCAAGCGGCGCAGAGTCTCTTCAGAAACTTTTGCTTCGTCTCCCCACGCGCTGACGTAGCTGTCAGCCAATCGCGCCATGTCTGCGACTTTCTTTAATGCTGTTTGTTCTTTCATCGCTTTCTCCGAAGGTAATACCAACACCTTCCATGTAGGGTTTTATTGTTATCAATAATTTATCTTTGAAATGACCAAAGGTAGCGCTCGGCTACCTTGGTCTTAACTGGGTTCTATTAACGTTTTACCGCTTCAAGTTTCCAGATGTTGTTCACATAGTCTCGAATCGAGCGGTCTGATGTGAACTTACCAACTAGGGCGGTGTTAAGAATTGCTTTCTTAGCCCAGCCTGCTTGGTCTTTGTATTGTTTGCCCATTTCTTCATGCGCTTTCACATAAGATGCGAAGTCAGCAAGACATAGGTATGGGTCACCGCCATCTAGTAGGCTATCGAATGTAGCGCGTAGCAGGCCTGGTTGACCTGGCGTGAACTCGTCACCTGTTAGTAGGTCTAGGGACGCTTTCAGTAGGTGGTCAGCATTGTAGTAGTCGTATGGGTTGTAGCCAGCAGCTTTCGCTGCTTTTACGCCTTCAACGTCTAGACCGAAGATGTAGATGTTCTCGTCGCCCACTTCTTCACGGATTTCAACGTTCGCACCATCCATCGTACCGATAGTTAGCGCACCGTTTAGAGCCATCTTCATGTTACCAGTACCAGATGCCTCTTTACCCGCTAGCGAGATTTGTTGAGAAACGTCCGCTGCTGGGATTAGCATTTCAGCCATGCTTACACGGTAGTCAGGGATGAATACCACTTTCAGCTTGTTGCCAATGCGTGGGTCGTTGTTGATCTTATCTGCAATCTTGTTAATCGCGAAGATGATCTCTTTCGCTAGGTGGTAACCTGGCGCCGCTTTAGAACCGAAGAAACATACGCGTGGAGTACACTCGAAGTTTGGATCGTTGATAATGCGGTGGTATAGAGACAAGATGTGTAGCAAATCAAGTTGCTGACGCTTGTACTCGTGCAGACGCTTGATCATCACATCAAAGATAGCGTTAGTATCTAGCTCGATACCCATGTTCTCTTTAACCCAATCCGCTAGGCGCTGTTTGTTTTCTTTCTTAACAGCCATGAATTCTTTTTGGAATTTCGCGTCTGTTGCGTACTTGGCAATACCTTCTAGTTGCTCAAGTTTCGCTGGCCACTCAGAACCAATCTTACCAGTGATAAGGTTAGATAGACCTGGGTTACAGAACTTCAACCAACGACGAGGTGTAATACCGTTTGTCACGTTATGTAGACGAGTTGGGTACATCTCGTGGAACTCTGGGAATAGGTCTTTCTTAACTAGCTCAGAGTGAAGTGCTGCTACGCCGTTAACTGCGTAAGAACCGATTACACATAGGTTAGCCATGCGAACCATGCGGTGGAAACCTTCTTGGATGATAGAAAGCTTAGCTTGCTTCTCACCGTCACCAGGCCACATCTTACGAACTTCTTGTAGGAAGCGGTGGTTGATTTCAAAAATGATTTCCATGTGACGTGGAAGTAGACGCTGAATTAGCGACTCCGACCAAGTCTCTAAAGCTTCTGGAAGTAGTGTGTGGTTCGTGTAAGCGAACGTGTTTGCACTGATTTCCCATGCCGCTTCCCAAGTTAGACCTTTCTCGTCTACTAGGATGCGCATTAGCTCAGGGATAGCGATAGTTGGGTGCGTATCGTTAAGCTGGATAGTCTCTTGCTTCGGTAGATCCGCTAGCGAGTAACCTGCTGCTTCGTGGCGACGTAGAATGTCGCGTACAGACGCTGCTGAGTGGAAGTACTGTTGCATTAGACGCAGTGTTTTACCTTTCTCGTGGTTATCGTTCGGGTAAAGTACTTTTGTGATGTTACCTGCGTCGATCAGCGCGTGTTGAGCTTCGAAGTAATCACCGTTGTTAAAGCTTTCTAGTGAGAATGGTGCGATAGCCTGACATTCCCAAAGACGTAGCGGGTAAACCGTATCTGATTCGTAACCTACGATAGGCAGATCCCAAGGCATTGCTTTTACAGACATACCTGGAACCCATTTACGAACTTCTTTACCGTTCTCGTTTACCACTTCAACGTGACCGTAGAAGCCGATTTCTTGTGCAAGCTCTGGACGAGCCACTTCCCAAGGGTAACCTTCTACACCGCGCCATGCGTCTGGTGCTTCTTGTTGGCGGCCGTCTTTGAACGACTGCTTAAATAGACCGTACTCGTAATGCAGGCCGTAACCTACAGTAGGGAATTCTTGAGCGGCACATGAATCCATGAAACATGCAGCTAGACGACCTAGACCACCGTTACCCAATGATGGGTCGCGTTCTTCTTCTAGAAGGTCTGTTAGGTTGTGACCTAGCTCAGCCATTGCTTCAGTGATCTCTTCGTAAAGACCCATGCTGATTAGGTTGTTACCAGTCAAACGACCGATAAGGAATTCTAGTGAAAGGTAGTTAACGCTTTTCGCTTTTTGGATGCGAGGGTCAGCTTCAGTAGCAAGCAAATCACAAGTAGTGAATTCAGCCAGTGCACGACCCATTGCTAGGTACCATGCGCGGCTGTCTGCGTTTTCAATAGTGTGTGCGTAAGTCACTGATAGGTGTTTCTTTACGCTTTCTTGGAACGACTTCTTGTCAAATTTTTTCTGTTGAGTAGGTTTCATTAAGAAATTCTCACGTCTTGTAGTAATTCATCTGCCATACATCCTGCATTTCCCCCTGTGAATAAACATCCTCCTATTTCTCCTCCTTAACGGGAGTAGGAAGTAGGGCGTAGAGAGGGGACCATTGCGAAGTTAGTGATCTAACTCTCAACACGAGGCTCATTAACCGAGTTCTTAGTGATTAGGATCACACCGAATCGCCACCAAGATTACTTTTTTAAAGTGATGATATTTATTACGCCATTTTTGCTTGTTGCAAAAACTGTATGCTCGATCACACAAAAACAGCGATTAAAATCGAATTTCCCTTAATATGCGCGCAACTGCGTTTATACACGTTCACTACATTCGATTTTAAAGTGAGCTAAATCACAAATTAAGGGCGTAGTTGGTGGTAATTCCATCAACTCTTGAGAATTAGGAAGTGGATCAAAGTAAGAGACATTTCGGATGTCGTAACATCCACAACACATCGGAAAGTAGTATAAAAATTAATCAACGCTGCCCGTTTACGTTCGTTTAAGAATTATTTTTCGCTAGCTCATGTACCTAAGTGATCTCTAGCCACATTTTTAGTCGTGCTGCATCCGCTAGATGAATAGGCACCTTGTGGTGATAAAAAGTAAAACGGATTGATTGCTAGATACACATAAACAAAGGACATATAAAATGTGGATCCCTTCTAAACTTACTCGACCTGGACGATTACACAATGCCATTGTTCGCCCAAGAGTATTGGACCTACTACAACAAGCGCCCTTTTATAAGCTGGTTTTATTTCGCTCACCAGCTGGTTACGGAAAAACCACCATGGCTGCACAGTGGCTATCAGACAAGCCAAACGTTGGTTGGTATAGCATAGATGACAGTGATAATGATGGTTTTCGTTTCGTTAATTACCTTTTGCAAGCACTGAATAAAGCAACTAACCATAGCTGTTCGAACTCTCAGAAACTGGCTGAGAAGCGTCAGTTCTCGTCATTGCGTTCTTTATACAGTGAAGTTTTCGCTGAAATGGCCGATTTCCAGCAAGAATGCTACATCGTTTTGGATGACTATCACCTAATCACTAATGATGAAGTCCATGAGTCCATGCGATTCTTCCTCAAGCACATGCCAGATAACCTCACTGTCGTTGTAACCAGTCGCGCCAACCCTCCGTTGGGTACCGCAAATTTACGTGTTCGTGACCTGATGATCGAAATTGGCAACGAAATGCTAGCGTTTGATATCGAAGAGACCACTCGCTTCTTCAATCAACGAATCGAGGACGGCATTGATGAAGATACCGCAAATAACCTACGTACCTATGTAGAGGGATGGCCTTCAGCACTGCAATTGATTGCCCTCCAAGCTCAGCATCAAAATCGCACACTCGCACAGACTGTCGAATCGGTGTCTCAGTTTAACCACGCTCATTTATGGGATTACCTCGTTGAAGAAGTATTTGACCTACTGGATACAGAAACACGTCATTTCTTAATGCAAGTATCTGTCCTTGATCATTTCAACGACGGACTAGTATTTGCACTAACACAACGTGAAGATGCACTAGGGATGATCGAGTCGTTAAACCGTTACGGCTTATTTATCTATCCACTTGAAGGTGAGCATAACTGGTTCCGCTTCCATAACTTGTTTGCAGAATTCTTATCTCACGAACGTCTAGCTCGCATTCCTCAACAAGAGAAAGATCTTCACCGCAATGCTGCCGTCGCTTGGCTGCAACAAAAAGCACCTCACCAAGCGATTCATCATGCTCAAAAGTCTAATGACAAAGATCTTGTGGTTGAAATTCTTAACGAGTTTGGTTGGAAGATGTTCAACCAAGGCGAACTAAGTACGCTAGAGTCAGCAATTAATCAGCTAGATAGCGACCTGCTATTTAGTCATCCTAAACTCACCATGCTCAGAGCATGGTTGGCACAAAGTCAGCACCGTTACAATCAAGTTGGGCAACTACTAGCGGAAGCAGAAGAAGAACACCGTAAACGCAACATTGAGCTGGATATTCATTATCAGGGACAAGCTAACGCGCTACTTGCTCAAGTTGCCATTAACAGCAACCAACCAGAACATGCGCTTGAACTTGCAGAATTAGCCTTAAGCCAGTTAGACCACACCGTATATCGCAGCCGCATCGTAGCAACCTCAGTCGTGGGTGAAGTAAACCATGTATTAGGTAAACTCGACCGCGCTTTACCTATGATGCAGCAGACAGAGAAACTGGCGCGTCAATATCAAGTTTACCATCAAGCACTTTGGGCTATTTTGCAACAAAGCGAAATCTTGATTGCTCAAGGCTATGTTCAAGCAGCTTTCGAATTGCAAGACTCGGGCTTCCGTTTGATTGAAGATCAGCAGCTGCAACACGTTCCTTTGCATGAGTTCTTACTGCGCATCCGAGCACAAGTACTGTGGTGCTGGAACCGCCTAGATGAAGCAGAAGAGTGCGCTTACAAAGGCCTACAAATTCTAGAAAGCCATTCACCGAGTAAGCACTTACACAGTTACTCTATGCTGGCACGAATCGCCATAGGCCGTGGTGAACTGGATAAAGCGGGCAAGTTCATCGAGCACATGCAGCATTTGATGAAACAATCCACTTATCACGTAGATTGGATGGCAAACGCCTCTTTGTCTCTGATTTTGTTCTGGCAAGCACGTGGTAACACTGAAGCAATTCAAGAATGGTTAAACTCGGCAGTGAAACCAGAGGCCGCATGTAACCATTTCTCTCAACTCCAATGGCGAAACATCGTCCGTGCCCATATCAATTTAGGCCAGTATGATGACGCTCGACAAGCACTTGATTTCCTACAAAGCGAAGCGTCTCGAGCAAATTTGATCACAGACACTAATCGCAACTTAGTGGTTGACGCAGTTTTGGCTGCCAAGTTAAAAGATGAAGAGAAAGCAAAAACGCTACTTAAAGAAGCGTTAGTCATGACCAATCAAACTGGCATGGTGGGGAACTTCCTCATTGATGGTGCAACCATTGGTGGTCTACTTGAAAAGCTCAGCCTACGTCATGAACTAGGCGATCTAGAACGCCACCGCGCTCAGCAATTGATGAAAGACATTTCTTCAAACCAGCGCAGTCGTTCGATTCACTTTGATGAAGACTTTATCGAGAAACTAGTGAACCACCCGAACGTACCGGAGCTTGTCCGCACGAGCCCACTGACACAACGTGAGTGGCAAGTTCTCGGCCTAATTTACTCAGGGTTTAGCAATGAGCAAATTGCACAAGAGCTTGATGTCGCAGGTACGACCATCAAAACTCACATTCGCAACTTGTACCAAAAGCTAAATATTGCCAACCGTAAGGAAGCAATCGTGACAGCTGAGAACTTGTTGCAATTAATGGGTTACTGATTTAGCGGATTAAATAAAGCGTAAACATAAGGGTTGGCGTAATGCGTCAGCCCTTTTTTATTACTCAATAATCTTTGAAAAGTGCAAATTGCAAAGCACGTAAGAAACGTTGTACATATACCCAAGTAACCTCAAGATGATTGGGTATACAACAGGCAAAAAAATAGCCAACCGCAATTAGTGCGATTGGCTTATATATATTGTGAACAAATTTTATTCACTAACAACGTCAGTTGGCTAGGTGACCCTCGGCTTAAGAAGGGTCGAGATGTATTATGCATTAACTATGCCAACTTTAAAACTACTCTTTTTGGGTATAATGTCGCATATCAAATCATTACTCTTAGCGAAAAATTGCATTACGCAAAAATCATTTGCAAAAGAAAATTGCAATATGCAAATTATATGAAATGATGATAATTAACTCACCAAAGGTAGAACATCTTACTTAGTTACACATCCCAATAAGAAATTGAATATGAATTCATACTTTTTTGACATCAATGTTTGTATACTCACAGCCACTTACATGACTTAGTATTTGAGAAATGAATTATTTAATTACCTTCTTTAAAGGGATAGCCATGGGCGCAGCTGATGTGGTACCAGGCGTATCAGGCGGCACCATCGCATTCATCACTGGTATTTATGACACTTTGCTCGAAAGTATCCGTCGCATTAACCCTTCTCTTTTTTCAATTTGGAGAAAGGAAGGCTTTAAAGCCGCATTTACTCACGTTAATGGCTTTTTCCTGATCTCATTGTTTGCAGGTATCCTCACCAGTATTGCAACGTTAGCAAAGCTGATTACATGGCTGCTGGAAACACACCCAATCCCAATTTGGTCATTCTTCTTCGGTCTTATCTTGGTATCGGTGTATCACATCATTCGTCAAGTAGAACAACGTGATGCGATTCGCTTTGTCGCGCTGTTAATTGGTATTGGCTTTGCCTACTGCATCACTGTGCTCAAGCCACTTCATATGGAACCAACAGCGATCAATACCATTCTTGCTGGCGCTATCGCGATCTGTGCAATGATTCTACCGGGTATCTCTGGAAGCTTTATTTTGCTTTTGATCGGCATGTACGCGCCCGTATTAGGTGCAGTTAAAGGCTTCCAGGTCGATATCCTTGCGCTGTTCCTTGTAGGCTGTGTGGTTGGTCTTTTGTCGTTCTCTCACTTACTATCTTGGTTGCTACGCAAATTCCGCGATTTAACCTTGATGTTCCTGACGGGCTTGATGATCGGTACGCTACCAAAAATCTGGCCTTGGAAAGAGACATTAACATGGCGCATTAACTCGAAAGGTGAGCAAGTGCCATTGCTAGAGCAAAACCTGTCACCGTTTGAGTTTGAGCATATCACGTCTCAACCATCGCAACTGGTGCTAGCCGTAGTCATGATGCTAGCCGCTATTGCACTGGTACTTGGTTTAGAGAAGTTTGCAGACTCAGACAAGTAAAGAAAAATCACACAAACGATCGTTTCAGAAGCGGAGCCAATGGCTCCGCTTTTTTATTGGTGTGGGTTGAAAACATAGCTTTAAATACATAAGCATACCTCCGAACTGATTCAAGACTAGGTTACTTTGGTATAGTGCACAGTTTGTCGAAGTCACGAGTTTTCCCATATGCTATCTGTGCTAGGATGCACTCAATGTTAAGTGATAAGTACTGAATCTTAATGAAAGTGTTACAAATCGCAGGGATAGCCGTGGCACTGATCGCTGGCTTTTACGCGCCAACCCTAATCAAAAATTTTTCTTCAGCGCCCGAGCCTAGGTCGCTCGATGAATACTGCTTCCTATCCACCGAGCCTTGCATCCAAGATGATGTTGCGATGACGCTCAGCGTCGATACTGCTCAGCCTCTTCTACCCGCCCAGCTCGAAGTCGAATGGCAAGACAGTGAAGCCGAACAGCTCGTATTAAGCTTAGCTGGTCGAGAGATGGATATGGGTAAACCAAAGTTTGTGTTGAAAAAAGTCTCACCAGGAAAATTCGTGGGTGATGTGATATTGCCTGTTTGTACACACGATTCAATGACGTGGGTTGGTGAGCTTTCCGATGGCAAAGACACCATTTATCCAGCGCTAAAAATGCAAAGATAAGGAACTGACATGAGCCGTAATTGGTCTCTCTTTCTCGTAGTAGCCTTTGTCCTCGGGTTTGGTACCAAAACTTACCTAGATGGGCAAAAAGAAGTAGAGAAAAAACAGCAAGTCTCCACGGAGCAAAGCATATTGTTCGGAGAGGGCGAGCAACCCGTCGATATCTTCGATATCAGCGATGATCGTATCCGCATTGTCTATTTCGGCTTTACTCGTTGCCCAGATGTGTGCCCAACATCCTTAGCCATGCTGGCAGGTGCACTCAATCAAATCGATGACTCACAAAAATCGCAGCTACGCCCAATGTTCATCTCGCTTGATCCAGAGCGCGATGAAGCAGACGCGTCAGCGAAATATGCTCACTACTTCCACCCCATGATTGAAGGCCTGTCGGCGCCACTCGACGTGACCACTCCGCTCGCTCACAAGTACGGTGTTATTTTCCGTAAAACGGAACTGGAAGGGTCAGAGCTGAAATACACGCTCGACCATAGCTCTTACTTCTATTTCTTAAAGCCAGACGGAACACTCATCACTAAAGTGCCGCATACCTTAACGCCTGCGCCAATTGTCGAGGCGATAACCAAACTGACTGCAGAAGGAAAAACCAATGAAAGCTAAGCATGCAATCAAAACGTTAGCACTCTCCACCCTACTTCTAAGCCCTTTGGCACAAGCGAATCTCAACGTGATGCCACATGAGCCGTATGCGCGAGCGATGGCGCCAGGCGCTGTCACTAGTGCAGTCTTTGTGACCTTTGCTAACCGAAGCCAAGAAGACATCAATATCATCGCTGCAGCAACCCCAGCAGCGGGAAAAGTTGAGCTGCACGATGTGATTAAAGAAGGTGACGTGATGAAGATGCGTCAGGTAGACCACATCACATTAGCGGCAAAAGAAACTACAGAGCTAAAACCGGGCAGCCTACATATCATGCTATTCGAGCTTACTCAGCCTCTGAATGAAGGCGACGAAATCGAAGTGACGGTAACTTACGATAACGGTCAAAAGCAAAGCTTTACCGCACCAGTAAAGAAAGTCATGGCAGGAATGAAAAAGCACGAACATCACCACTGATTCTTGCTCGGTACATCAATCCAAAGCTCCTCTAGCATGAGGAGCTTTTTTATTCCCTCAACCTTTGCTCCTTTCAATGATCAGAAGCTGTCCTCACACTTCCCAATGCTAATTTTTGTGTTCTAAATCAGGGTTAATCAACCACCGCTGAGATATAAATGAGGCTTTGCTACCACCTGAGCTTCTCACTATGTTAAAAGCCCTATCTCGCCTATTCAAAATGCTGACGCAAGTAAACCCACATCTAGAACAAGATATCGACACCATCATGAATGCCATCGGTGGCTTGGATAATTTAGTTGAAACCGGAGCTTGTGCGACGAGACTGCGCTTAACTCTCAAAGACACCTCCATCGTGAATCAAAAAGCACTGAAAGATCACGGAGCACATGGCGTGGTAATCATAGATGAACGCCATATCCAAATTATCTATGGCGTAAAAGCCAATACTTATTCGCAAGAGATGGAAGAGCGTCGAATAAAGCACACAAATAACGCGAAGGAGTTGTAAGAATCGAATCACAGCCGCTATACTCCGGCCGTTAACTCACCAACTGAGAGGAAATATGATGATTGTAATGGAAAACACTAACTGGGCAGCGAAAGGGTAAACGTCCACTTTTTCTCGTGGCTAAGCCACAACACCTCCCTTCTTTGCCCGGTCTTCACCGGGGTCAGCTCTATGCGAATTAGACCCTAATGCGATTTGTATTAAGGCGCTTTGTTGCGTCCGGGATAATTCAACAATGAATAAAACACATTCTTTTTGTGAATCACTACTTACTCAACCTAACCCACTAAAGCTATTAGGTTGGAAACCATTTTTTCAACAACAACTGACGTTAGACGATTACGAAGACACACTCTTTGCGCGAGTGATTGCTCACCATCGTAGTGGCTATGTCGTGGTTAGCGAACAAGGTGAAACCCACTTACCTATCCAAGCTTCGCTACCCAGCATGACCGTAGGCGACTGGGTAATATTAAACTACCAGCAACAGTTTTCTCGTTTACTTGAACGCCGCAGTTTGTTCAGCCGTAAAGCTGCGGGCAGTAAAGTAGCCGAGCAGCTTATCGCCGCCAACGTGGATACGGTATTTATCGTGTGTTCACTCAACCACGATTTTAACCTTAGCCGAATTGAGCGTTACTTAGCACTCATCAATGAATCCGACGTCGAGCCCGTCATTGTGCTGACAAAAGCCGACTTATGTGACAATGCTGACGAGCTCAAAGCTCAGGTACTAAAGCTTGATCCTCTGCTTATGGTAGAAAGCGTCAATGGTTTGGATGAATCAGACGTTGCCAAGTTAATGAGTTGGTGCAGCGAAGGTCAAACCGTTGCGTTCATCGGCTCTTCTGGCGTAGGAAAGTCCACCTTAGTGAACACCCTACTTGGCGAACAAGAACAAGCAACTGGCGGTATTCGTGAGGATGACAGCAAAGGCCGACATACCACGACCTCTCGCTCAATCCACCTGCTGCCTTCCGGTGCGATCTTAATGGATACACCGGGAATGCGTGAGATCCAGTTGGCAGACAGTGAAACAGGGGTCAGCGAAACCTTTGCTGACATTGAAGCGCTAGCAGAAAGCTGCCGATTCAATGATTGCCAACATCAAACCGAACCAGGCTGTGCCGTTCAAAGTGCGATTGAAGACGGCTTGTTGGAGACGCGCCGCTTTACTAACTACCAGAAGTTATTGCGAGAACAAGCTTATAATGGTGCGACTCTCGCTAAGCAGCGAGTACAGAACAAACAGTTCGGAAAAATGGTGCGCAATGTTGTGGGTGAAAAACGCAAACGACAACAAGGTTACTAGATTGTTACACCCAGAAAAACCATAGAACATAGGAGGCTAACGCCTCCTTTTTTTATAACTTTATAAAATTACACCTTTCATAACAGACAATACTTTACAACATTTAACATCAATTAAAGCAACATTGAGCAAACATTTAAACTAAAAACAAACTAAAACTAGACACAAAATATTACCAAGCTAAGATATGTGATATTCAGCAAGAAAATGGCTGGATTTATAAAAATAGGATAAGTAATCAAATTGCAGGAATGATGTATGCAACACAACAGTCTCGTTGCCCGATACGCTCGCGGTAACCTCGTTCTCCAAATCCTCGTCGGTATTGTTCTCGGTACGTTGCTTGCAACGATTGCTCCTGAACATGCTGAAAGTGCAGGATTACTCGGTAGCCTTTTCGTAGGCGCTTTAAAAGCAATCGCTCCAATTTTGGTATTTATTTTGGTTGCCGCTTCAATTGCAAACCAAAAGAAAAACCAACACACTTACATGCGACCAATTGTGGTTTTATACCTGATGGGTACGTTCTTCGCAGCACTGACCGCCGTGGTTCTGAGCTTCCTTTTTCCTACCAATCTAACTCTGGTAACCGGTGCTGAAGGTGCAATGCCACCTCAAGGCATTGCTGAAGTATTGCGAACGTTACTATTCAAACTGGTTGATAACCCAGTCAACGCCCTAGTAGAAGCAAACTATATTGGTATCCTTGCATGGGGTGTTGGTCTTGGTCTTGCACTGCACCACGCATCTGCAACAACTAAAGCAGTATTCGAAGACCTAAGCCACAGTGTTTCTCACATTGTTCGCTTCATTATTCGTCTTGCTCCATTTGGTATCTTTGGCCTAGTGGCTTCTACCTTCGCTACAACAGGCTTTGGTGCGCTTGCAGGTTATGCTCACCTTCTTGCCGTATTGCTTGGCGCTATGATGGTTATAGCTCTAGTTGTTAACCCAGCGATTGTCTATGTAAAGACCAAGCAGAACCCTTACCCACTCGTGTTCCAATGTCTACGTGAAAGTGGTGTAACCGCATTCTTTACTCGCTCAAGTGCTGCAAACATCCCGGTAAACATGGCGCTTTGTGAGAAGCTAAAACTAGATGAAGACACATACTCTGTCTCAATTCCTCTTGGCGCGACCATCAATATGGCTGGTGCTGCAATCACCATCACGACTTTAACCCTAGCTGCCGTTCACACTATGGGCATTGAAGTAGACCTAATGACTGCAGTACTACTGAGCATCGTTGCTGCAGTATCGGCTTGTGGTGCATCTGGTGTTGCCGGTGGTTCTCTACTACTTATCCCACTAGCGTGTGGCCTGTTTGGTATCTCAAACGACGTAGCAATGCAGGTTGTTGCGGTTGGTTTCATCATCGGTGTGATTCAAGACTCTGCTGAAACAGCGCTAAACAGCTCAACAGACGTTATCTTCACTGCGGCTGTTTGCAAATCAGAACAGCAAAAAGCTCAGTAAGACTTAAGCATCTGTAAGATCTACGCATCTTTGATGTGAAAAATAGAAAGGGGAGCCGAAACGGCTCCCCTTTTTTGTGTAAACGCCAATCAATACAGCCACACCAAACTAATCCACAAATCAAGAGGAGCCATATGCTCCTCTATTCACACTTTGATCATACTTCAAGTTTTTGTCAGGATTTTCTGAAACACATAATTTGTCCTTAAATTTTCGAAAATCGATGCGTAGAATCCCGCCCTGTTATGCGTATGGTTGAGTTGTACATAGGGTAAAAACCAATGAGATTGTTGTCTGGATTCTCGTCAAAAGAGTGGCTGTTAACCGCCGTGGTACTCGGAGGGTTAACCGTAGCCACAGTCCATTATTCTAACCAACGCACTTCTGCCGCCCGCAGTGCTGCAATCCAAGTTCTGTTTGCTGACATGCAGTATTACGTCTCACTCCTACACAACAATGCAAAAGCGTTTAAGCAGGACCAAGGCGCAAACCAGTGCGTCCTAACAGCACTTGGCTATCAAGATTTCTACAACGGTTATCCAGAGACTCAAAGTGAGTGTGGTGAGCAAGTTGGATTTTTCGACAATCTGACCATCACTGATGAGATGAAACAAGCAGACTTGGTCTTTATCGAAAACAATCGTTATTCAATTGTCGGTTACGGCAATGACGAATCACCAGGGGCACTGATGGCAAATCAGTGTTACACCTACTATCGAATGGATAGCAAAGGCGTTGATGGACACAGCTTTAGAATTGACACCACTGGCTGTTAATGAAGATCAAAAAAGGGAGCACAGTGCTCCCTTTTTCCTACCAACGATTAGATTTAGCTTAATGTCACTTCTTCCAATGGGAAGTGCTTACCAGGCTCAACAAACTCTTGTTGTGCGGCAATGGTTTGTAGTTCCCATTCACCCGCTTGGTAAGTCGCGTTAAGCACACCGTAGCAAGCATCATGACAATGCTGGAATGCTTGTTTTGGTGTCCAGCCTTTTAATAAGCCAGCGGTAAAGATCGCTGAAATCAAATCACCTACACCTACTGGTGCTTTTTCAAATTCAAATTGTGGACGCTTAGCAAGGAAAGTACCTTCCTGCGTAGCCAATAACATATTGAAGCTTGTATCGGACAGGCAGTATAGATGTTTAACTAATACTACTTTTGGACCTTTAGCTAATGCGCGCTGACAAGCTTCAATCGCATCATCTAAGGTGTGAATTTCCATTTCTGCAAATTGAGTAAGCTCGAACTGGTTCGGAACGATCACATCTGCCATCGGCATAAGACGAGTTAATAAATGGTCAGCAATACCCGGTGCAACAATACAGCCTTTATCTGGCGCGCCCATTACCGGATCACACACGTAAAGCGCTTCTGGGTTAGCTTGTTTTACTTTTGCCACCGTTTCGGCCACGGCAAGACACTGCTCTGCACTGCCTTGGTAACCAGTAAGCACTGCTTCACATTTTTCCAATGCGCCAATATTGCCAAGGCCACGAACCAACTCGTTGATGTCGTCAGCAGAAAACGCACGACCCGTCCAACCTTCTTGATATTGGGTGTGGTTAGAAAATTGAACAGTGTGAATAGGCCACACTTCGAAACCCATGCGTTGCATTGGGAAAACAGCACTGCTGTTACCAGCATGGCCAAAAGAAACATGCGATTGTATAGAGAGGATACCTTGCATAGTACCAGACCTCTTCTTTTAATTATCAATAGTTCAAAGACAGCGGCAAGCGCCAATTTACGAAACCAGTAGTGTATCCGACAAACCTAAATTCTCTCACTCAATTCTCGCCGTCTTGGCTTGAATCGGTTGGAGAGCTGGTTTTCAGTACCATTTTCTTAATTTCCATTTTGTCTTTATTGAGCGCAATTTCGAGGGTATCCCCTTCCCTTATCCCGAGTTCACTCAGGATCACGCTTGGAATGACTACGACGGTATCGTCACCGATTTTAACAGGTTGGCTAATCATCTTTCGTCCTCCAAATGTCAAAAATGAGTTTTCACGTTCTGAATGGCGAGTAATTAGGTGGTCTCCCAAAAAATAAAGCAAAAGAGCCTTCCACACCGCGTTTGGGAAGGCTCGATTGAAAAGCTTAGTTAGCTAGAGGTTCGTGCTTCGAAGCGATCAAGCCGTAAGCACTCCAACCTAGGAAGGTTACAATAGAGCCCCACATCATTGCGTCATAGCCAGAACCGTACAGTGCGTAGAAGCTGTATACCGAACCAATCAGAGCAATAATGTTTGTCGTCTTCATTTCGCGCTCAGGCACATGAGCCACTTGCTGCATAATGAAGATTGCGCCCATACATAGGATGTAAGGAACAACGTTGGTTACCACCGCTAGGTTAACCAGCGCTTCAAACTGCTCATTCAATGTTGGTGAGATGGTCATCAAAGACAATACAGATTGAATCACAGTGATCGCCACCATACCTTTGATTGGCGTACCGCGTTTATCGACTTCTGAGAACAGTTTAGGGAAGAAGCCTGCATCTGAAGATGATTTGAATACTGAAGCGATAGTGAACTGCCAACCCAATAGAGAGCCTGCACACGCTAATACCGCCATACCTGCAACCACTTTACCAGCTGTAGAACCTAACATTACCGTCCATACAGTTGAGAATGGCGCTGTAGATGCTGCTAGTTCAGAGTTCGCTACGATACCAGAACAGATGTTAGTTGAAACAATGTAAACCACAGCCGCAATTAATGTACCGCCCAATACAGCGATCGGTACGTTCTTTTCTGGGTTTTCTACTGCTTCTGAGTTTGCACAAGCTGATTCTAGACCTAGGAACGCCCATAGAGTCATCGCGATAGACGCACTTACCGCTTCACCAAATGGTAGGTGATGTGGGTTCCATGCTTCAACGTACATTGTTGGGCTAAAGTAGAACCAACCAACAATACCCAAAGAACAAACCGGAAGGATAACGCCCCATACAGTGAACGAACCAATTTGACCCGTGATCTTTGCACCACCAAAGTTAGCAAAGGTACAAATCCAAAGGATAGCGATGGTATACAAACACGTTTCAACTGGTGATAACGTCACTTCAAAGAAAGCGGAGCCATAACCGACACAGGTAATCGCAATCGCAATGTTGGCAATCAGTAGTGACAAACCATAGGTCCAGCCGGTCATAAATGCACCCGATTTACCAAACGCATAAGAGGCATAACCATTCATACCGCCTTCACGCTTACTAAAGCGACCACATTTTGCAAATACATACGCCAAAGCTAGTGAGCCTGCCGCAGTGATCAGCCAAGATAGAATCGAGATCGTGCCCACTTGCGCCAACTTACTTGGCAACATGATGATGCCCGAACCCGCCATGTTAATGAATGTCAAAATGGTTAACTGCACCACCGACATTTTTTTAGTTTCAGTACTCATAAATTATTCTCCACGAATAAACGGTTCGCACCAGAGCCTGATGGCTCGGTGCGAACGGGGTAGATTAATCTTTTAGGACGTAACAGTGTGCAGTAGTGCGACCATTGACATCTTCTAGGTAAACACCTTGAATTTCAGGTGCGAAGCCTGGGAAGCGGTTGATACCCTCTTCAAGTGATAGGAAGTAATCCACAACTTGTTGAGTCCAAACCTCACCTGGGATAACACATAGGATGCCTGGAGGGTAAGGAAGCGCACCTTCTGATGCGACGCGACCACTTGCTTCTTTTAGCGATACATAGTCACACTCGCCACGGAAGTATTTGCGGGTCGCAACGTCTGGTTTGTGAACCATTGTTGGGAAGTATTCGCTACGGAACATCGCTTTTTGTAGCTGTTTAACGTTCAGCTCTTTGTACATGTCGTGCATTTCTTGACATAACTGACGGATGGTGTAACCGCGGTAACGTTCTTTGTTCGCTTCAAATACGCGTGGCAGTACGATACTTAATGGTGCGTCATCACGAATGAATTTCTCGAAGCGGTTGATCTGTGCCACTAGGTGACGGATCTTACCCATATCTTCTGCTGGTGTTAGCAGGAATAGGATAGAGTTCAAGTCACACTTCTCAGGAATGATGCCGTTTTCACGTAGGAAGTTAGCCAACAACGTTGCAGGAATACCGAAATCTGCATAACCGCCATCTTCAGCAATACCTTCTGTTGTTAGCAGCAGTTTACATGGGTCAACGAAGTACTGACCTTCACCGTAGCCTTCAAATTTGTGCCATTTTGCGTTTGGCTCAAACATGAAGAACTCTTTGTTAGATGCGATTTCGTCAGTGTCGTAGCTGCCCCATGGCTTACCATTAATTTCAGTAGGTACGAATGGGCGGATCAGTTCACAACTCTTAAGGATTTCTTTACGCGCTTCGATACCAGTCTTCACAGCATCACGCCATAAGCGCAGACCTGCTTCGCCGTCGTGGATCTTCGCGTTCACATCCAATGCAGAGAACAATGCATAGAACGGAGAAGTTGATGCATGCATCATAAACGCATTGTTGAAGCGTTTGTGGTTACAGTAACGAGCCTGCCCTTTGATGTGTGAATCTTTCTTATGAATTTGCGATGTTTGAGAGAAGCCAGCTTGTTGTTTATGAACAGACTGAGTCACAAGTACACCTGCGTCTTCTGGTTTCAGATCCAGTAACAGTGGTGAACAGTCTTTCATCATTGGAATAAATTGCTCGTAACCAACCCAAGCAGAGTCAAACAAGATGTAGTCACATAGATGACCGATCTTATCCATCACGTAACGTGCGTTGTAGATAGTACCATCGTAAGTACCAAGCTGGATGATAGCTAGACGGAATGGACGTTCATCACGAGCACGCTCTGGTGATACTTTCGCGATTTGAGCTCGGATGTATTCTTCATCAAAACAGTGCTCGTCCATACCACCGATAAAGCCCCAAGGGTTACGCGCTGTTTCTAGGTAAACTGGCGTACCACCTGCTTGGATTAACGCACCATGGTGGTTTGATTTATGGTTGTTACGGTCAAACATCACCAAGTCGCCCTCGGTCACCAACGCGTTACATACCACTTTGTTTGACGCTGAAGTACCGTTTAGTACGAAGTAGGTTTTGTCTGAGTTAAAGACTTTCGCTGCATGAGCTTGAGCTTGGTGTGCAGAGCCTTCGTGGATAAGCAAGTCACCTAGGTCAACGTCGGCGTTACATAAGTCACTACGGAACAGGTTTTCACCGAAGAAATCGTAGAACTGTTTACCAGCTGGGTGTTTCTTGAAGAACTGGCCGCCTTGGTGTCCAGGACAGTCAAACGCAGAGTTACCCATATCTACGTAATGAGTCAATTGCTTGAAGAAAGGAGGAAGTAAACGGCTTTCATATTTAGTCACCGCTTCATTGATTTGACGACAGTAGTACTCGATTGATTGTCTTTCTAAATCAATCACACCAGTCAACCAAACATAATCTTCTGCTGAAACTGGCGTCTCATCAATAACTAGGAATACAGGAATGCCGTAGCCAGTTTCAGAAATTGCTTTATGTAGACCAGCTTTAATATCTGTAGAGGTAATAATAGCTGCGCCAACATCTGTTAATTCAACATGATCTAATGGTTGTAGGGATCTATTGTAGGTTTCATCCAGAGATTCAGATAATAAACTAAAATCTTCTGGCATGTAATTACTAACACCAATTACTAAACGGTTCATTTGGAATATCTCTTATTTGTTCTTTAAAAACGACAGGTACAGATATTACAAAGGAAATTAATATTTAAAATTCAAAAAACAAATTTCGTGACTATATGTTCATTATTAAAAGACTTATTTTGTCGAAATTAAATTTCGGGACTTCAATCACTTTTAAACTATGAGGCTGATGATATTAGATTTGGTTATTATTGAAACTAATCATTAAAATTGTGTGATTTAGACTACCATTATTGGAAAACAAATATTAGAAAAATAAAATTTTGCGATTTCAATCACTATATATAACTTGGCATTGTAATATTAGTGATTACCAATAGATGCAATTTAACCAAATTTAAACACATAACAAAAAAGCCATCAACACAAACGCTGATGGCTTTTTACTTTGAATGGTAGGTTAATACAAAATCAATTAAATAAATGACTATCGAGTTTTACTCCACCATTTGACCATTGCTGGTAGCGCTTAACGGCTATACCCGATGAATACATCGTATGTTTACAGTCCATACACTCAACGAAGTAAAGACCACTCATACCTGCCATCACATGTAACCTTCGGCTATCACAACGCTTACAAGACAAACGTTGCACCTTTGAGTTCACATCCACTCTACGTGCAAAGTTTAGCGTTTCATGGGTGCACAATGCCTCTACGGCGCTGTCTTTGAAGGGATGTTCACTCAGCAAATGGTTAATCGCATAATCGTAAACAGGGGGAATCGAAGATTTGCCACTCTCTATATTGGTTATCTTAGCCACGGAAACACCCAACAAAGACGCAAACTCCACTTTGCTGTATTCCAAGATAAACCTTGATGAGATGAACTTATCTGCACTAATGATTCTCAACATACACAAATCTCTACTAAAGTATATCTAGGAGGCTAAAGCAACCTCCGACTCTATACTAAAAATGTTAAATAAAATCACTTCCTAAATCTTTTAGAACTACGTTCTATATTATTATTCGCTAGAGACCATACTAAAGGCATGAGCTTTCAATATAAGTCAGAGTTTTAAGTTTGCTTTTTACTAATACAAAAATTAATAGCTGCTATTAGTTAAACTAATTTGTATCCATTAAAGTTATTAATTTGTCATTTATTGAGCAAACTTACTTTTTATTTTTAGCGAACATGATTTGAGCTATATTAGGTAAAAGAAACAAGGGGGGAAATCCCTCTATATTGAAAAAACACTTATAAAGAAGATCATGTTTCCATTTTATGTTGAATACAAGGACAGAAATCGTACTCTTGAAATATACAATCATTAGCAAAAAATAATATTTCTAAATATTTAGGATAAAAGTTTTAAAGACAAAAGTAGCGTGAGATTAACACTAGTGTAAGAAATACTTTAATATGCAACCACACTCTTCATGCATCGACATACTGAATGTCAGGAATGTCAATTAGGTATATAAAAAAGCCCAAGTAACGGCTGTTACTTGGGCGATAACGAAGAGACTCACAAACTAGGGAGCATTAAGTCTAATGCGGCTTCTGAGGAGACAGGAAGTTCTGAGTGAAATCTAATGCCTCTTTTGACAGTGTCGTTTCAGGAGAAGTGCCACCCACATTCGCACCATCAAGTTGCTCGACGCTCTGTGGATCAAAAGTAGCATCACTCTGGATGACACCTTCCATTTCTTCATCATTTCCGGGGACTAACAAGTCTTCTTCATTTGGAAAATATGGCTCACGGCTATATACCTTATTCAGCGCACGTATAATTGAGTGCTTCTTAACAGCTCCAGAACTCAACTTCCGTTGCAGCGGCTTTGCGATGGCTTGCAGTCCGACGACAACATCAACACCAATATTAGCCGCAACCTTATCTCGCAGTGTTTTTGCAGGCTCATAGCCAAAGCTAGCCGATAAGAAAAGCCAAACATAAGCTATCGCATTACCTGTCTTTCCATTGTCCTTCCACGCCTCACCCGCATGATACATGGCTTCTGCATTACCGCTCTCAGCCGCTCTTTCTAGCCAATAACATGCTTTTTGGTGATTTTGCTCTACCCCGGTACCGTATAAATAACACAATCCAACTTGTATTTTTCCTTCAGGGCTTTCTTCTTCCGCTGCACGCATATACCAGTAGAGGGCATCAGCTTCATTTCGAGCAAGATTGTCTGGAGACTTTTGCCAATCTCCCATATACAGTATTGCCGGGATGCACTTCTCCTCGGCGGCTTCCTGTATTAGCTGCAATCCTTTAGGGATGTTTTTTTCCGTGCCCCGCCCAAAGATCAACGCTTTTCCAGTCGCAAACTTAGCTTCAATGTCACCCTCAACGCCAGCAATTGCGATTCGCCAAAAGTTAGCTTGCTCTTTGAGAATGACATCTTCACGCATTCGTTCACTCAAACGTACAACGCCATACATTCCTGTCACGTTGTCTAGCTTTGCCGCTTTGTCGTACCAGTAATACGCTTTCTTAACGTTGCCTCTTTCTGCCTCTTTTGCCAGAAACAGGATCGTCGGTATATGACCCGTTTCTGCTTTAAATTCCCGCTCTTTGATTTCTTGTTCGCGAGCCTTTTGCATCGCTCGACGATAAGCAGCTTCGCGAGCCTTCTTTTCAAGCTCAATACGCTTTTTTCGCATCGACAGCGATATCATCCAAACAAAAATCAGAATAAGAGAAAGGCCAGTTGCACCAATAGCAATCCCCATGCTACTCATAGTTAGCCTCTTTTATATTTCGGCTTAAACATACCCCAATGGGGCGCTTAAAATGTATCTTTATTATATAACGACCATTTGAGTAAAATCTGAAGTTTGAGACCGTAAGGGGACTGCTATCACTACGTAATTTGTAAATCTTTTTTCTACTTACAAATTAACTACTGGAAATTTATAGATATCAATCACACAAATGGGGATGAGAGATTCTCCTCCCTTATCATCCCCCCGCTCTACTCCTCACTTAATTTATGTATTAGCTTTGAGTTGCACCTCTCATTATGTGTTGAGTTTAGTACTTACTTTGTGATCCAAACTCATACTGTGACTAAATTTTAACTTGCAAATAACTTAGCTGCCTGCTTTCACATTTTGCTGATGCATCAGTGTATTAGCATTTACGTGCACATTTCCTCTAGAGCATCTTGCTCTGCCTACTTTCAGATTTTTATAACAATGGATATGTAAACGTGGACAACAAAACATTTAAACTATCTACCGTTGCGAAAACGGTTCTACCGCTTCTGTCAATTGCGGTACTTAGTGGCTGTGGCAGCGACAGTACAAATGATGACAACACCAATCCTGGTAACTCCGGCTTATACCCTGCTGGAGAAAATGAAGTCGTTGTTTATTACAAACGAGATACTGCAGCAGCATCTACTGCAAGTGATTACGAAGGCTGGGGACTACACTTATGGAATGGTGAAGGCTGTACCAGTACCGATCTCGATGCAATGGGAATTAGCTCAAGTGGCACAGATTGGAGCGCTCCTCGCCCATTTGACGGCATCAGCGATACCTACGGTGCGTACTATGTACTTAAAGTAAACCCAGATGCGTCTGATCCGCATGAGTGTATGAACTTTATTCTTCACAATGGTGATGACAAAGCATTCGGTAGTGCAAACTCTAAAGTTGAGCTAACGAAAGTTGGCGAGTCAAAAGGACTATTTGGCTTCCACGGAAGTAGTGAGCTTTACTACGAGCCGATTGAAGAGCGCCCAGTAGAAATTGATGGCCAAAAAGCCCATTGGTTAGATGCAGAAACCATCGCTTGGGAAGCTGCCGAAAACGCTGATTCAATCAAGCTGTACTACAGCTTGAGCAACGATATCAAGATGGGTGAAGACAAAACAATTACCGGCGGCACTGCAGTTGAACTCACCAAGGTTGGTGAATTATCGGATGAGCTGAAGTCTCGTTTCCGCCACCTTGCTGGCTTAAAAGCTGCGGGCATTAGTGTGGATGCAGATATCCTTCACAAAATCCTAAAATCACAAATCGTGATGGTTGCATACAATGCAAATGGCGATGTCACTTCGGCAACTGAAGTGCAAAAACCTGGGGTTCTTGATGCGGTATTTGCAGATGCTGAAGCTGGTAACGCAATCGGCCAAGAGCTAGGGGCAATTGTTGAAGGAACGGCTGCGACATTCAAACTTTGGGCACCGACTGCTCAAGAAGTAGAGCTGGTCCTTTATGATGAAAACCTAAACGAACAAGCAACAGTCGCTATGACAGAAGACCCTGAAACGGGTATCTGGGCTTCTGAGGCACAAAGCAATGTAGTAAATCAGTACTACCGCTACCAAGTGAAGGTCTACCACCCAACAACAGGTAAGATTGAAACTCGCCTAGTAACAGACCCTTACTCATTGAGCTTGTCTGAAAACTCTTTGTACTCTCAAGTTGTTGATCTCGATGACTCTAACCTAAAACCTGCAGGTTGGGATAGCTATGAGCGTCCAACTGTGAAAAAAGATGAAGACCACGTACTGTACGAATCACACCTGCGCGATTTCAGCTTCAATGATAGTAAAGGTACAGCAAGCCTGAACGGCAAATACCTAGCCTTAACAGAAGCAGATCGTGAATCAGTATCTCACCTTCAAGCACTGAAAGACGCAGGTCTAACTACGCTACATATCCTTCCTGCCTTTGACATCGCAACCGTGGATGAGAATGCAGAAAACCGTGTTGATATTACAGATACGGTAGGAAAACTTTGTGGCGTGAAACCGGAAGCGGCTGTTTGTGGTACAGAAGACAACGGCAAAGTAATCGAAGATCTGCTTAACAGCTACGATCCTTCGACAGGCGCTGCGCAAGCTCTGATGAACGATCTACGCATGTTAGATAGCTTCAACTGGGGCTACGACCCATTCCACTACACTGTGCCTGAAGGCAGTTACGCAACCGATCCAAACGGTTCTAAGCGTATTCTTGAGTTCCGTGAAATGGTTCAAGCTACGCACAAAATGGATCTAAAACTTATCATGGACGTGGTTTACAACCACACCAATGCATCTGGCGTAAATGATAAGTCTGTACTCGATAAAATCGTCCCTGGATACTACCACCGACTAAATGTAAACACTGGTGGTGTTGAAAACTCTACATGTTGTGACAACACAGCGACTGAAAACTTGATGATGGGTAAACTGATGGTTGACTCATTATTGATTTGGGCAGACGACTACAAAGTTGACGGTTTCCGATTCGACTTAATGGGCCACCAACCAAAAGACGTGATGGTTTACGCGCTAGAGCAAGTACGTAAAGTTGACCCTAACACCTTGTTCTACGGTGAAGGTTGGGACTTTGGTGAAGTAGCAAACAACGCACGCTTCGATCAAGCAACCCAAATCAACATGGCAGGCACAGAGATCGGTACATTCTCTGACCGTCTACGTGACGCGGTTCGCGGTGGTAGCCCATTTGATGGTGGTGTAGATTCTGAGGGTAAACATCCTCTTCGTTTCAACCAAGGTTTTGGTAACGCAGCGTATCCAAACGAAGAAACCAAAACTGACTCAGATGCTGTTAATGGCCGTCTACATAACCAAGATCTCGTTCGTCTCGGCATGGCTGGTAACCTAGCAGAATACGTACTTCTAGATTACAAAGGCGACACTAAGCTTGGTAAAAACGTAGATTATAACGGTGCTCCTGCGGGCTACACTAAGATGCCTTCCGAGAATATCTCATACGTTTCTAAGCATGATAACCAAACCTTATGGGACAACAACGCTTATAAAATCGCGACAGGTACAAGCTCTGCAGAACGCGCTCGTATGCAGTCTGTATCGCTATCTACAGTGATGTTAGGACAAGGTATTCCATTCATCCACATGGGTTCTGAGTTGCTTCGTTCTAAATCAATGCAGCGTGACTCTTACGATTCTGGTGATTGGTTCAACCGTGTTTTCTTCGACGGAAGCGACAACAACTGGAATGTTGGTCTACCTCGTGAAGACAAAGACGGTGCGAACTGGGAGCTGATCAAGAAGATCATCGCTGACACGAGTGCATTGCCTAGTAAAGATGATATTGAGCTAACGAAACAACAATTCCTTGAACTACTGAAAATGCGTAGCACAAGCGAACTGTTCCGCTTAGATACCGCTCAAGACGTGATGAACCGTGTAGACTTCCGCAATGTTGGTGACAACCAAGTTGAAGGTCTAATTGTCATGTCGATTGATGACGGCACATCTGCAGGTGCAGATTTAGATCCAAACTACGATGCAATCGTCGCTGTAGTTAACTCGACATCTACTGCTCAATCCTTCACGGTGAAAGGCGCTACGGGCTTCGAACTGCATGAAGTTCAACAAAACTCAGCGGATGACATCGTGAAAAACGCGAGCTTCTCTGGTGAGACATTCACAGTACCAGCACTAACCACAGCGGTATTTGTTCAACCACAAGCTGGCGCGCAAGGTGCTGGCCTACCAGTAAATACTGACAACAAAGACGTATCAAGCATTCCTCCTTACGGAGAAACTGCGGTTTACGTTAAAGGCACAATGAACGGTTGGTCTGATAACAGCGACTGGGCAATGACCTTTATCGGTAACGGCATGTACTCAGTAACAGGTGTACTAGAAGCAGGTGAGCACGAGTTTAAGTTTGCTGACGCAAGTTGGTCAAATCCAAACATTGGCTGTGACGCTGCAGACCAAGCAAGTGGCTCATTGAACCTTGGTTCAGAAGGCAACTGTAAGCTGTCTGTTGCAGAAACAGGTAAATACAGCTTCACCTTGAACGCTCTACACGTTCAAGATCAAAGTGTTGATAAGCCGGTTGTATCAGTGACCAAGTCTGCAGATGCGCCAACATTTGGTGAAACTGCGCTTTACCTACGTGGTGATGTAACGGACGCGAGCTGGGCAGCAATTGAAACAGCCAAGTTTAGCTATGTTGCAAACGATGTTTACGCTCTAGATATCACCCTAACAGCAGGTAAGTTCGACATGAAGATTGCAAGCTCTGATTGGGCAGCAGCAACGAACTTCGGCGGTCAAGGTGCAATTGAGTTTGGCACTCCTCTAACCATGGAAGCAGGTAGTGCAAGCGGCAACATCAGCATTACACTACCTGAAGATGGAAGCTACAACTTCCACTTCAATGCAGCAGACAAATCAGCTCCAATCGTAACTGTAACGAAGAACTAATACAGTAGGCGCAATCATGTGCTAGTTTGGGGAGGTTAATACCTCCCCTTTTTTATGCCAATAAATAGAATTTTAAAAAGCCGCCAAGTTAATCCGTTTAACTTAAGCAGCTTTTGTATTCTTTATAGTTGAGGGTTAATTACCCCAAATCATCTCAACAAACTCAGGATGATCGATGAACGGATTACGGTTACCTTGGAAATCAAATACCTGTTGGTTACGGCTGATTTCTTTCGTGCTCACCGGATCGTTTTTGTGCCAACGCTTAAGCATGTTGAGCATCCATGGTTCAAATACCGTTGTGCTTGTACCATTGAGAACCGCGTCTGAACTGCTAGAGTTCATCTCCCAGTTGCCGATTACGTTTTCGTAGCGTGTTGCCATGTAGAAATACGCACGAGCAAAGTCGCCTTTAAATGCGTCTATCGGCTCAAATACTGTGCCTGAGTAACCCAAAGACGCGCTCGCCGAACCTAATTTTGAACCATTACTAGAAATGTAAGTGCTGCTACCCACCTCACCAAATGGCCAGTTGCTGCGCTTCGCATTAACATAGCCATCCGTTGCAAACAGATGGTGGCCATCTGAGTTCATTGGCTCGACTTTACCGCCAAACCAACTTTTCGGGAATGAATGTTCGCGGTTATAGCAATCTCCCTCTTTACTGTATTGACCACATTGGTCTGTGACTTTAGTGAAACTAACCGTGTCATTGCCTAGCGGCTTTTCCGAATACATATCAAGGATCGAACCGTCTTTTTCGTAGTAGTTATCCAGATCCGCTTCTTTCACCAAGGTCCAAATCGCTGAGTAACCGCGCCCCGTGTGATTATTGATGATATTGAACAACGCCGTTTTCAATGCAAAGCCAGTTTTGCCCTCCGCCGCTTTGTAGTATTCCCCAACCACAGGTGGCGTGGTTGCCTCACCAAGGGTGAAACTGGTGGTTTGCGATTGAGTAAACTCTCCACCTGATGCTAGCGTTTTTTGACCTAACATCAACGCGTATGAGCCGTTGCCACTACTACAGCAAATACCATCACCGTAGCTATCATTAATGGTAAATTGATAGTCGCCATCGGCTAGACACATGGTTTTTTCATAGGTTTTAGAGGAATCGAAACCTTGACCAGAGAACAGTACTTTTGATTGGTTGTCCTTCAATTCCCAACTGGTTTCAGAGCCGTAACTGTCAGTCGTTAAAGTCAATAGGATTTCATTGTCGTTGCAGCTTTCAACTGGAGGCTGAGTACCACCGTTATCTTGGTTCGGCAGGAAGTTATCAATGAACACCACTTCTGAGCCATCAAAGCCCGATTCGTCATAGAATCTTAGACCGACGTTAATGGTTTTATTTGATGATGCAGTATAGCTGTGTGTTAACTGTTGCCATTGATTGGTTTGCTTAGGGTTTGAATAGCCATGGTACCCATCGACAATCAGACGCGCCTTTACATTGCCTTCTGTGTGGTAAACAGAAACTGCGAATGGGTAGGTTTTCCCTTGTTCCACATTAATGGTTTGCAAAAAGTCGGTGTTACTTTGTGTCCCCGTATTCACGACCACTTGTGCCGCCAAACCGCCGGTCTGCACTTGGTTACTGGTAGGAGATACCGCAATACCAGAATCAATCACCGTCCATTGTGTTGGCGTGTTGCCACTCCACTGTTCGAAGTCACCGTTGATGACCTCACTGTAGGCGAATGGAGAGCAAAGCAAAGGTAGAATAAAGAGGGGTTTCGCTATGGATTTCATTATAATTTTCCATTAGTTATATAAATCCATGAAAAGATAAACATAATGGTTACATATAAATAAGCGTCAAATCACAGTTTTACGTTGCACGAATGTGAATATTCTCATTATCGTGCAGAGCATCTCACAAACTGCGTACTGTTTATATCCAAGTAACCTCGCAATGCTTGGTTCAGCGAGAATGAGTTGGTTTGAAGGCAGAAGGTAACAACAATTGTTCGATATAAAACAAAAGCATAGCGGAAAAGAAAAAAGCCAAGTGAGAGCCTATGGGGGCCAGCAACTGCACTTGGCTTTGAATTGATGAGTAGAACTTATTGTGCGCTAGGCGTCACTTTAAAGAAGCGTCCCTGTAACGATGACATTGGGATCAGGTATTGCCCATTGCTTGGCGTGATTTGTTGGTTTGTCATTAAATCCACCAGCACTTGATTACTACCAACTTGAGCCTCTGTTAACACAATATTGCGCGCACTCTCTAGGGTATTCAACGCAAACAATACTTGGTCATCACCAGACTTTTTCAAATCTACATAACTGCCATTGCTTGCGACCAAATTAGTACGAGAACCTTGGTAGAGAGCTGGGTGTGCTGCACGTAAGTTCATCAATGACTTCACGTAGTTCTTTAAGTCTACTTGGTTAGCATCTAAGGTTGCTGTTACACCTTCAACCTTGGCGCTACTGCGAGCAACATGGTCATCACACACGCCTCTAACAGCACAGGTGTTGTTGTCTTCTTTGTCCGCAAAGTCTTCCACTTGATCGCCAATCTCATCACCGTAGTAGAGAGTGATTGGTCCTGTATACGCGGCTTGGAAAGCAAATGCTGCTTTATGACGTAGCCAGTATTCCGCATCATTGATATCGGCTATGCCACCACGCTGAATTAAATCACCAAAACGAACCAAATCGTGATTACCAATCATCAGGTTAGGTTGTGCATGCGCCGGATATTGGTGTTGGGTTTGAAAACCGTTGTCGAGCCAATCTACACCTCGTCCCCCCACGCCACTTTCGTTAACGGCAAGCGTTTCCACGATACGGTAGCGCATAGGAAAATCAAACGCCGAGCAAAGCGCAGGAGCACTTGTTGAACCATAAGCTTCACTGGCAATTTCCGATTCGCCTTTCCAAACTTCCGCCACCATATAGCCTAATGGATTCACTTGTTTACCGTCAGCATTGGTGTAAGTGACATTTTGTGAAGCTTCATCGACTGCTTTACGAATTTTCGTCCAAGCATCAGTTGGAACTTGATATGCCTGATCTAAACGCCAACCATCAATTTTTAGCTCTTTCACCCAATAAGTCGCCACTTCTTTATAGAAGTTTAAGCTTGCAGGGTAATCCACTGGGTTGCTTGCGCCGGAAGGCAGTAAACCAGATGGCGACGGCTTGATCAGGCCTTCTTTGTGGTGACCAAAGACACCATCAAAGAAGACATACAAACCACGCTTGTGGGCTTCATTAACTAACGTTCTCGCGGTTTCCAAGTCGCCAAAACGGGGATCAATTTTGAAATAGTCTGTGGCGAAATACCCTGTTGCATCCAAACGATCCGCCCAATGATCTTGGCCGTCAATGGCTTCAGACTCAAAAATTGGTGTTAGCCAAATCGCGTTTATGCCTAAGTCTTGTATATAGTCGAGTGAATCAATAATACCTTGCAAGTCTCCATTGTGATGACTCGTTCCGTAGCCAGTGCCGTGACCAATACTGGAATCTCCATCCACAAAACTCTCCACCATGATCTGATACATGCGAAGTTGATTACTTTGCTCCATCGTACTCGTTTGGCAGGCATAGCTCGTGTCAGGCAATGGAGTATTACTATTATCATCTCCACCAGATGAATTACACGCTGATAGTGCTCCCGCAATGCTAAATGCCAACAATGTTTTATATAGCGATTTATTATATCGGTTGTTATTCATAAAACTTTCCAAAAATAAAATTAACCCCTGCAGGTATTCCATACAGGGGTTAATAAATAAAAATATATTTTAAATAACTAAATGGAATATTATTGGCACTTATTAACCATTACATGAAGAGGTTTTCCTTTACCCTCGAACTGAAGACTCCATACATATTTTCCATCTTCTTTTATTTCAACAACAGTATCTGTTCCGTAACCACCAAATGTTAGCGGTGTTAATTCACCTACATTCATTCTGTTACCTTTTGCAGTAAATTGCGGGAACCATAACTCGGTTGCATACTGCATTTTGTAAGAACCTACTTTTTCTTGAGTTACTGCTTGATAAAAGTTGTTTCCTTTATAAGCGTACTGGCGCTGAGGTACATGTTTCCAATCTGAATCAGCAAACGTACCTACAACAAATAACGGTTTAGAAATCGGGCCTTTCACTGCACTATCTGGGTTATCACAAGCCGCCATGAAAGCCACAACTTCTTCTTGGGACATATTTACAATAGATTCAGCAGCGGCTTCTGGTTCAGAGGTAGATTGGCAACCGGCAAGGGCAACAAGTAAGGCAGCAGCAAGCGAAGTCTTCATCATGTTCATTTTCACGTTAATTCCTTTTTAATAATACAAAGTAAAAAACTGACAAATAAGATGTTGATATATATAAGACATCAAACACAATATAAGGAAAGATATTCTATAAACAACTTAAGCAGTTTACTCTGATAGGTTTAATCATTTCCTAATCGACAGCGAGTTAAGGTTAGGAATATTATTTATATTATTGATCTGAAAAATATAAAAAACAAAGTAAAACAAATAATTTTGTGAATAAGTTAACTATATGTAGGGGTGTATTTTTAGAGGAAAAAATACTATAAAAAAGGTCAACATAATGCTGACCTTTTTTATTCTATTATTTGGTATTCACCGCTTTCACAAATACTTCTTGTGCACCTTCGATGCCCAATTCTTTTGCCTCATCAAGCAGTGTAAGAGCTTTCGGAATATCGTTTGCAGTTACTGCCGCTTTGATTGCGTTATGGTAGTAACTTGTTAAATCCGTACCTTGAGGAATATTGTCGTTTTTCGCGACAATCTTGGTATTTACGATGTCATTCGCAGATACCGAAAAACGGAACTGGCCAAGTGGGCTATGTTTCGCTTGAGGATCAGCAATGTCAGGCGGCTGAGTATGTCGTGCCATAGCAAAGGCTTTTGCAGGATGCAGTACCTGAGTGCTGCCTTTTAGATCGGATGAAGTGGTGTAGATCAGTACATGCAGCTCATCACCTGTCATGTCTGGAATTACATTAAGATCAAGTACAAACTTATCATCATCGAGTAGTTTTGCTGGTTCATACTTAAACTGTGAGAAATCTGCTTGGTAGATAGTTTCGCCACGGGAGTTTATTACTGCAACGTTTGGCGCGTAAAACTGCAATTCTTTGCTTACGAACGTCTCAAGTTTAATATCAAGACTGCCACGGTTACCAGGAAGTGCAAATGCAGCGATTGCACCAGCACTCTCGCCATTTAGCAGCATCTGGCTTTTATCGGTCAAAGCAAACTCAGTAACTAAAGGTACTTCAACGGGAATCCATTGAATATCACTCGATTGAGTGATCACCTGTTGTTGACCATTCGGGCTCATTTCTACTTGATCGATAGTAGAACAGCCTGTAGCCAACATTCCCAGTATCACGGGAGCAAGCCATTTTTTCATTACCGTTAACCTCAACTCTTCTTGTTTTAAAATAAATACAGCCAGAGAAATTCTGGCTGTATCATTCTAGGACAATTTAGGACTTAAATGGTCAGATGATTACCACCAAGCTTCAGCTTGTACACCGAATTGGAAAGAATCGTCAGAACGACCGTTGTCAAACTTCTTAGAGCTGTTGTCATCATCAGCTGTTAGGTAAGAAGCGTATAGGCGGATTTCAGGACGAGCCCAGAAGCTAGAGCCAGCAGACCAAGCTTGCGCTACAGTGAATTTACCGTAAGTGCTTTCGAAACCATCGTTATCATCCATAGCGTAACCCGCTTCGAAGATAGTTTTGTGGTTGTCGTCCCACTTGTACATTGGGCGAACTACAGCAGAAGCAGTCTTCCACTTGTCTTGACCACCCCACATTTCTTCACCTACACCGTAAACTAGTTGGTGACCCATTTCCCAGCTTTCGCCCATGCTGATCACACCCCAGTTAATGAAGCGGTAACCAGATGCACCATCTTTTGCTTCAGCACCGTACCAGCTGCCGTCGCCGTAGAATGCCATTGTCTTAGAGTAACCTTCAGTACCGTATTGGAATACAGTTTTGTTGAAGCCTGCATCTAGACCCTGAGTCAACTCAGCAGTGAACATTACACCGTCTTTAGCATCTTTAGTGCCGTTTGGAGCAGAATCAGTCTCGTTAACTAGAGCGTAGTTTAGACCTAGTTCTAGAGAAGCGTTGTCCCATACTTGTAGGCCAGCGTAACGTGCATCAAGAGTGTTCACGTTTGCCGCTTTACCGTCGTTACCTGGGTCAGCGATGTCAGAGCGGTCGTTACGAATCCATGCTAGAGATAGTTTACCTGGACCTGCTTCGATGTTCTCGATACCAGCACCTGCACCAGAGATGTTCCAGTAGTAGAAGTCAGAGATATGGATGTCGTGGCGTTGGTAGTAACGTTTACCAGCCCAAAGAGTTGCTTCTGGAGCGAAATCTAGAACACCTTTTGCTTGAACGTTGAACTGACGAAGAGCAAATTGTGCATCGTCAACACACTCAACTTTATCGCCTGCGTCGTTTAGACCACAGTTAGTTGATGTGCTTTCCCAGTCGTTCGAGCCGTTAGAAGTCATTGCGAACATAGAGTCTACGTAGAACGTTTTACCGTTGTTGTTGTAAACTTCTTTACCTAGTTGAACTTCACCGTAAACGTCGCCTTCGTTACCTAGACGACCTACTTTGTTCTTTTCAAATGTAACCTGTTGGCCACCGTCAGCACTTACACCAACGCCAGCACGCATGTAACCATGGAAATCCACCGCGAAAGCAGAACCAGCAGCTAAAGTTGCAGCTACAGCAGCAGCAATTGCACTTACTTTTTTCATTCTTAACTCCATTAAGGGTATTTATAATTCTGTCTTCCCTGCTCTCTCCTTCAGTGTAATAGGCAGTAAAATCCACCAAAAGAAAAAGAGGTAAGATGGGAACAAGTCCCCGTTTGTTTCAACAGTCTTAAGGTTACCCAAGGCGTACAAGGATGACTTCCTCCACCCCAAACTAATTTGAGGGGGATGAGAAGGGATGAGAGAAATTACCGAATGGTGTTTTTTCGAGTCAGATCACCAATCTAGGGAGGAATTAGTAAGTTTATTCAGTTTTAAGTCACTACAAAGTGATAGCCATTTCATATTTTTGCAAAATATGGGTAGTAGAAAGTAATTAAATTACATTTATATTTTTGTCGTTTAGGTGGTTGACCTTAGTAAGACAAAGTTTTTTACTTATAGTTTCTTAAAGGTAGCAATAAAATTAAAAAAAGATTCCCTAATGACAAGATTTCACTCTCGCCCGTATCCACTTGGTGCAACTTTGAATACAGAAGGTTGTAACTTTTCAATTCATGCGCCAAACAGCAAAGACATCCAACTCGCTTTGTTTTCTAGTGAGAGCGAATACACTTTGCACGATCTCCCCTATGAACACGCCGGTATTCGCCATACCTTTATCCCAGATATCAAGCCTGGGCAAAAATACGGTTACGTTGTAATACATAAAGATCAACCTTTGTTAATTTCCGACCCTTACGCAAAATCGATTGATAAAGCCCTTTACTACCAACCTCCCTTCTCTCCAGCCAAAAGCTTTGATATGCCCAAATGTGTCGTTACCCAAGATGACTTTGATTGGCAAGATACCGATCACCCTCGCATTCCAAGAGAAGAAATGGCATTGTTTGAGACCCATGTGAAAGGACTAACGAAACAGCACCCTGGAGTAAAAGATAGTGACCGAGGGCGCTACTTAGGGTTGGTTTCTCCAGAAATGTTGGCTTTCTATAAACAGCAGAATATCAACACTCTACAGCTATTGCCGATCGCAGCCTGTATGCATGAACCACATCTGTTAAAAATGGATAAGGTGAACTACTGGGGCTATAACCCTTACTTGTTCATGGTTCCGGACCCGCGTTATGCCGAAAAAGATGCCGTAAAGGAACTGAAAACCACCATTCGTGAGCTGCATAAACACGGTATCGAAGTGATTCTCGACGTGGTTTACAACCACACAGCTGAAGGAGGAGAAGGCCCTACTGTCTTTAACCTAAAAGCACTCGACTCACACTTTTATATTAAGCATGGTGAGCACTTCGCAAACTACACTGGTTGTGGCAACACGGTTGACCTAACTTACCAGCCAGCGTTAAACCTTGTTATGGATACTCTGCGCTATTGGGTCAGCGAATTTAAAGTCGACGGTTTCCGTTTTGACTTGGCTGCCACGCTTGGTCGTCAAGGGGACGATTACAACCCTGAAGCTGCATTCTTTAAAGCGGTCGCGCAAGACCCAGTTCTTCGCGAGACTAAGCTGATTGCAGAACCTTGGGACATCGGTCCTAATGGCTACCAAGTGGGTAACTTCCCATTTGGTTGGAACGAGTGTAACGACAAACTACGAGACATCTCCCGCAGCTTCTGGCGCGGCGACCAAGGTTACCTAAAAGAGTTTGCGACGCGCTTGATGGGCTCTCGTGATATCTACAGCGCAGCAAATTGGCCGTATAAACTCACGGTCAACTACATCACCTATCACGATGGTTTTACCTTGCAAGACCTGGTGTCTTACAAGCAAAAACATAACGAAGCCAACGGCGAAGAGAACCGTGACGGTCATGGTGATAACCGCTCGGAAAACTATGGCGTTGAAGGTGAAACCGACAACCTAATGGTCATTGCTACGCGTGAAAAACAAAAGCGCAATTTAATGGCTAGCCTGCTATTTGCATTCGGCATCCCACATATTCTTACTGCGGACGTGTTATCACATACACAAGGTGGTAATAACAACGCCTATTGCCAAGATAATGAAACCAGCTGGTTAGATTGGTCGAGTACGGAACGTAAGCAACACTTTAAAACGTGGATGTCGCAAATGGTGGCAAACCGTAACCAATATATGGTGCCTTTCATCCAGGCGTTTAGTGGTGAGAATCGTAATAACAACCGCATTTTCTGGCGCCGCATTGATGGCAGCTTGATGGAACATGACGATTGGAATCGCTTGAGCTCCGTTGCTTTGCATTTAGGAATTGGCAAAGATGGAGAAGAACTCGTTTACCTGATCAACCAAACCAATGTCCCTGCTCGCTTTAAGCTTCCGAATGAACGGGATCAAGAATGGGTAACGATTTGTGATACTAACGTTCGTAACCTGAATCCAGGTCATGCTGAAGGCGAAGTATTGTTATCGCCAACCTCCATGGCTATTCTTCATTTCCAACCATAAAACACAACATCCCGACACGACTTGCGCGCCCAGACTTAAATCTGGGCGCTTTTCCAACTGACTTTTAGATACAGAGTTTTCTTTCTATTATTGAACACACCATACGCATTGTTATGAACATGAAATAAGTCTAATATTGGTAGCCAAATCACATTATAAAACAAACGTTATTTGGCATGGCTTTTCCTAAACTTTTAATACGTATACTACGGCCTTATTTGGTCATCCTCGCGGGCTTGATGATCTATCTAGCTCATTCCCAATTTGTTGAATCTGAAACGATGGTTTATCACCAGTCTCAGACAAACCTGATCACTGCTGATAGGCTTATCCGCTCACAAATTGAAGCTACCTTCAGTAAATTCTACCTACTAGAAAGAGCATTGCGGGCTAACAATAACGACTTGCAAAGCGACGATTTTCTAGCATTAAGCGATGGTATCCTCGATTACTCACCTCAATACTCAAACATTTTGTACACGAAAAATGAGGAAGGGATTGCTTACGACTTATCTAACCAAGTCACCCTGTCAGATACTTCTAATATTCATTGGCACAAACTCGATACCATCAGTGACAACTTCTATATCTCATCTTTATATCCAAACCAAAAACAGGAATGGGTATTTGCGGTGAAACATGTTCTCCCGAACTCTCACTACCAACTGTGGATTGAGTTCAACCTCCTGCATTCTACTCAACAGTTACGAGGCTTAAAAACACTAAGCAAAGGTTACGTTTTTGTTGTTGATAGAGACACCGGAAGACTTGTATTTCACCCAAACCCTAACCGCATAGGTAAAAAGTCCATCAGCTTTCACGGCGGCATACATGAAAAAATTGCCAACGGCCTCCTATTTGGGAAGCATGAGTACTACTACAAAGATAACTTCAAAGTTTCAGTTTTTGATGCAGACAACTCACTTAATTGGGTGTTTGTTGCCGGCACAGATCGAGCCGATATTTTAAGCAGTAGTTACCAGTTTACTCTCACTGCTGCCGTGATAGCATCCCTGCTAGCTCTTGCTATTATTATCAACTACCTTACGTATCAACTGCATTTATCGCTGGCTAAGCTAAACCGAGCGAAGAATATTGGCGAGTTCAAGATCCAACTTAAAAGTGTGCTTCACCGCTTCTGCTTTGATCGGGGTATACAGTTCTGCATTTACGATAGTATTAACCACAGTTTTTATACTCTCGATTACCACGGTAATAAAAAGCTCACCTTGTCTGATGCCAAGCTAGCAGCAACCTTTTCTCAATCATCAATATCCTATCGCAGTAACAAGTACTCGGATGCACTGGCTCAAAAACTCAAAGTACGAGGACACCATTACCGCATTCCATTGTATGATGGTCAGGAGTTACTGGCGGTCACTTACGTTTGCTGTCGCTTCCCTACTTACAAATGTATTCTCAACTTAATCCAAAACTATGCGCAAATCGCGTTAGCAAACCTAAAGTTACATGACCGTTTACGTCATCGAGACCCGATGACACAACTAGAGAATAAAGCGTGTCTGGCTACAAAAGTGGCTCGAGAGCTGGGCAATGAGAACCGTTTTATTGCGATGATCGATATCGATAACTTCAAGTACATCAATGATAAATATGGTCACCCAGTTGGTGATTTAGTGATTCAAAAAACAGCTGAAGTAATGCGAGAAAGCTTCCCTAAGCCGAAGGGGATTTGCTTAGCGCGTTATGGTGGTGAAGAGTTTGCTGTTGTATTTCAAGCCAATAATGAGTTTGATGCCAAACATCAGCTTGACGGCTTCCTTACTGCATTGCAGAGAAGTCATTTATCCCTTGGTTGTGGTGATGTCCGATTTACCGCAAGTATCGGATTTACTCCATTAGAAACCAGTTACCACCATGTTGTGGAGCAAGCTGACAAAGCGTTGTATCAAGCAAAAAGATTGGGCAAGAATCGAGTCTGTCATCTAAAAGCGGCATAACGCATCCCATTCAAAGACTCACAAAACCAGAACGCAAGTCGCTCTGGTTTTTTTATTTTATTACAGTCACTTAGTTTGCCAATTGAGTTCACTACACCTCTCTTCCCTCTGAACTTAAATCCATACAAATTCAACACCTGTTACAGAGCAGCGTTAACCTGTTCTGAACAAGTGTTTATTTTTCTTTGATTTAATTTAACCACTATGACGAATAACCTTAGCTACATCAGGGGATTGCACATAGCCAGTTGAAAATGAAAGAACTTGACGATTATGTAGAGCAAACAAATTTAGACCTTACTGACGAAATGTTAGAGGAGCTAGGTTGGATCAGCGACAACGTTCATCAAGTACTCTGCTGGGCTATCGCCGCCATCCTAGTCGTTGTATTGATTTGGGGTATTTTCTAATGAATACATCTAATTCCTCTTATGGTCAGGTTTACCTTGTTGGTGCAGGTACGGGTGATGCGTCGCTACTTACCATCAAAGCATTTCGTCTACTCAACCGCGTCGATGTAGTGCTCTATGATCATCTGGTTTCCGAAGAAATCTTGGATGTGATTCCACGAAAAACCCTAAAAATTTGCGTGGGTAAACATTACGGTAAGCGCTCGCAAACTCAGGCAGAAACCAACGAAATGATGAAGGGTTATGCAATTACAGGTCTCACTGTATGTCGCTTAAAAGCGGGCGACCCTTTTGTATTTGGTCGAGGTGGTGAGGAAGCGGCCTATTTAACTCAGCAAGGTATCAGCTATGAGGTTGTACCGGGTGTAACGGCGGCACTTGGATGCTGCGCTTACGCGGGGATACCGGTCACTCATAGACAAGTTTCGAGGGGTGTAACCTTGGTAACGGGCCGAAACTGTAACGATGCTAGCGAACCTAATTGGAGCGCACTTGCCGCCATCGACCACACCCTTATTTTCTACATGGGGCTACACAAAGCAGAAGCGATCACAGACAACCTTATTGCACATGGTCTCGCGCCAGATACACCTTGCGCCATTGTCAGCAATGGGACACGAGAAAATCAAAACAAGATCGTCACTACCTTAGCCGGACTGTATGAAACCTGCAAAACGCAAAATCCACCACTACCCGCAATTATAGTAGTTGGATACGTGGTTTCTCTTTCGCAGTCACTGGAGTGGTTTGAATCCACCACCGAGCCCTGTTTAGAACGCACGATTCATTAGTTTTTGAAAATAATGAGATAGAACAATGCCTAAGTTTTTAACTACTCAGCAAATGGGTTCGGCTATCGAGTCGTTACGTCAGAGCTACAAGGTGATGGCGCCCGTCTATGAAGAATACGCGGGGCGTTTTGCCCATACGCCCAACTTAGATTACCAAGAACTAGAAAGTTATGGCCAACTGGAGTGGAAAGAGAAAAGCCACTTTTCACCCAAAGAAATCGTTTTTCCGATCACGGAAACTCTGTTTTGGTTTAACGCCGACGAATTACGAGAATCTCGCGTTGATGCGCGTCCTATGTTTTTGTTTCTCAGAGCTTGTGACATCAATGCGCTCAAAAGCCTTGATTACATGTTCTTAGAAAACGGCGGTCACGAAGATTTCTACTACAAACGTCTACGCCAAAAACTCAAGCTTGTACTGATCGAGTGCAGCGAAAGTTTCGAAAACTGCTTTTGCGTCTCGATGGGTACCAACAAAACCGACAACTTCGCCGCTTCAGTTCAATTTAGTGAGCACGGCGCAGTTGTCACCGTAAAAGATCCAGAGTTAACGCCGTATTTTTCACAGGGCAAAGACGTTGAGCACAGCGTCAGCTTCGTTACGTCTAATCCCATCAAAGTACGCACTCCGGACTCAGTCTGTGATGACCCAGAAAAGATACGCGAGACCTTACTTAACCACCCCGTTTGGTCTGAATACGATTCGCGCTGCATTGGTTGCGGTCGCTGTACATCGTCGTGTCCGACGTGTGCCTGCTTCAATGTGTTTGATGTAGTGTACAACCAAGACGCTAAAGTCGGTGAACGTCGACGCCAACACTCGAGTTGTATGATTGATGGTTTCTCAGACATGGCAGGCGGTCATAGCTTCCGCCACAGAAACGGCGAGCGCTTACGTTATCGCGCCTTACACAAGGTCAACGACTTTAAATCTCGCCAAGGTGAACACCACATGTGTGTCGGATGCGGACGCTGTGACGACCGATGCCCTCACTACATCTCATTTAGCAACATCATCAACAAGATGACATCGATTGTAGAGGAGGCGCTCTAATGTGCGATTGTGAAAACAAAATGCTGCCGCAAAGCTACCCGATTATTCATATCGAAAAGCACACAGAACTAGAATGGAACTTTCGCGTCGCGTGCGACTTTCCAGTGCACTACGGACAATTTGTCGAAGTGGGTTTATCCCTAGTGGGCGAAGCACCCATTTCCGTCTCCGATTACGGCTTAGGTTACGTCGATTTGCTGATACGTAATGTCGGCAAGGTAACTAGTGAGCTATTCCAATTAAACGCCAGTGATCGTGTGATGATGCGCGGTGCAATGGGCAACGGTTACCCGATGGAAGAGTACCAAGATAAACACCTCATTGTGGTCGCGGGCGGCACTGGCGTTGCTCCGGTCAAAGGGTTGATTAACTACTTTCACAACAACCCCAGTGATGTGAAAAAGATGTCTTTGATCCTCGGATTTAAAAACCAAGATGCAGTACTGTACAAAAACGACTTACTGAATTGGTCTTACTCCAATCACGTCATCACCACGCTAGATGATGGTGGTGACGAGCATTTCTATGAGAGCGGTTTAGTAACCGAACACATCAATAAACTTGACCTCTCTGACAAAGAAAACATCCGCGTCATCGTTGTGGGCCCACCGATTATGATTAAGTTCGTCGTACAGGACTTCTTATCCAGAGGCATTCAAGAAGATCAGATTTGGGTCGACTACGAACGCCGAATGGCTTGCTCTGTGGGCAAATGCGGTCACTGCCGAATTGGTGACAAATACGTGTGCCTGGATGGTCCAGTTTTCCGTTATGACCACGCTAGAGCCATGATCGATTAGGAGGGAATCACAATGACGATGGACGTAGATATCATCAAAATGCGCGCCAATGGCGATTACCGCCTATCGAAAGTACGTGGCGAGTGCATGATCAGCGTACGCATTCCAGGTGGCATTATGCCCGCCTACTTGCTCGGGGCCGCGCAAGAGATCGCCGAGAAATGGGGCAACGGTGTCATTCACCTCACCACGCGACAAAAACTGGCAATGCCCGGCATTCGCTATGAAGACATTCCAGAGGTCAACAAAGCGCTTGAGCCTTTCATCAAAGACATCACCGTCAATACGTGCGGCATTGAAGTCGAAGACACCCAAGCGGGTTATCAGTCGATTGGTGGGCGCAATATTGTCGCGTGTCAGGGCAGTCGAATCTGCCAGAAAGCCAATACTGATACCACAGGCTTAGCGCAGCGAATGGAGCGGCACGTTTACCCAAGTAAATATCATTTAAAAATGGTCATGGCAGGCTGTCCGAACGACTGTGCCAAAGCCAATATGGCAGACTTTGGTATCTTAGGTATCGCCAAGATTAATTTCGAGAGTCATCGCTGTATTGGTTGCGGCGCCTGCGTTAAAGCGTGTGCGCACCACGCGGTAGATTGCTTGTCACTCAAAGACGGTAAAGCAGTGAAGGAAGAGAGCAAATGCATTGGCTGCGGCGAATGTGTGCTTGCCTGTCCGACTCTCGCTTGGCGTCGAGACCCAAAACAATTCTATATGGTCAAACTGGGCGGTCGCACTTCGAAGAAGACCCCTCGCGTTGGCAAGATGTTCCTCAATTGGGTAACGGAAGACGTCCTACATTCTGTCATCGACAATCTGTTCGAATTTGAAAAAGAGATGCTGGGCGGTAAGCCGATTTACCTACACATGGGGCATCTGATTGATAAAGGCGGCTACTTGCGTTTTAGAGAGCGCGTCTTAGATGGCGTTAGCCTAAATCCGGAAGCCAAAGTCGCCGAACGTATGTACTGGGCAGAAGATGAATACGTAGCGAACATGCACGTGAAATAGGCAATCTTCCTCCATATTATATTTTGAGCACCTGCATTTGTGCTCCAAGCCAGGATGGGCGGTTTCATTCTGGCTTGTTTTATACCAATCACAGTAAGTACCCAGTGTTAACGCAGAAAAGACACTTGAGAACAAGGCTAAAATTTTTGATAAGTAATTATTCTACAATCAAATTTTTAAACGAAGTTATCGAGCGTTATAACTGACTAGAATAAATAGCTATTAACTACGATTGGTATATTGTTCCTCGACCCTACCCAAAGTACTAAACACTCAATACTGGGATCTAATAGAGCGACTAATCTCGCAAAATATAATGCTTAGTAACACCTAAAGTTACTTTTAGTTCTCTAAACTGTAACTTGCTCTGTATTGGTAGTCGTGATACCTCGACTCAGGCAATCTTCCTCTCAAGCACGGCTCACACTGATAACCAAAACCAGAGCCAAGATACAATTTTTGAGAGTCGTCATTATGAAAACCATCAAATCCATCATCATCGCACTGCTATTTGCATCTACCTTATCTGGCTGCGTTTCGACACCCGGTAATTATCGTTTAGCACCCAACGTTCGCCCTACTTTGATGAACGCCAATATCAACGTTCAACCACTGGTGAATACCGCGGTCTCTGTCGGAAAAGTTGTATTACCTTATGCAATTTCAGCAGGACACGCTTACGTTAATTCGCCTTACTTCTTGATGCGATAGCCACACCAAATTCATAATGGTCACACCGACAAAAAACAAAGCCGATGCTTCTCAGTGCATCGGCTTTTTTGTTGGTTAGACTTGCTCAACTCATTATTCGCAAGGCGGAGCTAGGTGAATCAAAGCCAATCCACCCAGTGATGTCTCGCGGTATTTCTTGTTCATGTCTTTGCCCGTTTGGTACATGGTTTCAATCACCTTATCCAACGAGATCAAACATTTACTATTACGCTTTAATGCCATGCGAGAAGCATTGATCGCTTTCATTGCGCCCATCGCATTACGCTCAATACACGGTACTTGCACTAAGCCACCAATTGGGTCACAAGTCATGCCTAGTGAGTGCTCCATGGCAATCTCGGCCGCAATACAAATTTGCTCATTGCTACCACCACGTAGCGCTGTTAGACCGGCTGCCGCCATGGAAGAAGACACGCCGACTTCGCCCTGACAACCCACTTCGGCACCCGAAATAGACGCATTAGTTTTGTACAAGATGCCAATCGCACCGGATACAGAAAGAAAGTCTTTAAGCTGTTTGGTATCGAGCTCTTTGATGAAGCGATGGTAGTACATCAATACCGCAGGAATCACACCTGCCGCACCATTGGTTGGAGACGTTACGACTTGTCCACCAGCGGCGTTTTCTTCACTTACAGCAAAAGCAAACAGGTTAATCCAATCCATGATTTCCATTGGATCGTTTTCGATTGCTGCATTTGCTTCAAGCTTCTTCAGCAAGTTAGGCGCACGGCGGGTCACATTCAAGCCGCCATCCAAGATACCTTCTGTCTCGAAACCACGCTCCATGCAACGCGTCATCACACGCCAGATCTGTTCTGCGCGTTGATTAATGGCTTCCATATCCTGAAACGCTTGTTCGTTTTTCAGAATCATGCCGCCGAGACTCATGCCATTCTTCTCTGCCTGTGCCAACATTTCGTCCGCACTGGAGAATGGAAACTCAACTTCTACGGGCGCAGTCGCACTGCCATTTTGCAGTTCATCCGCCGTTGCGATGAAACCACCACCGATAGAGTAGTAAGTTTCAAACCCAACCTGATTGCCGTGCGCATCTAACGCAGTAATCGTCATGCCATTCTCATGCAGAGGAAGGTTCTCTTCGTGGAACAACATATCCGTTTTGTAGTTGAATTCGATTTCATGACGGCCATCGACAGACATCATGCCCTCTTCAATCGCCTTGCGCATCGCTTTGTTCGCAGAAGCGATTTTGATGGTATCTGGTTTGTTACCCAACAGACCCAAAATCGTTGCGCGGTCAGTATGGTGACCAATCCCCGTTAACGAGAGTGAGCCGTATAAATCGACTTGAATACGAACCACTTTTGCCAAGTTCGATTCAATCAAACGAGTGAAGTGGTAACCGGCGATCATTGGGCCATTAGTGTGAGAGCTAGAAGGGCCCACACCAATCTTGTAAATATCAAAGATGGACAGCATAAACTTACCTATTACGACAATGCAGCATAAAGCCAATCAGGGAGAATCATACAAGCAGCGATGGTCGCCACAGCGAACACCAACAGCCCGTAATGGCTTGCAGTTGGCTTTGCAAAAAGATGTTTTTGATTATTGATAAAGATTTGTTGCTCGGCAGTCACAGCGCCCCAACGACGGCTAACTAACACACCAAACAAAAGGAACACGAACGTACCAATTGGCGCGAACCACGGCCAAGCCACGTCGAGATACATGGCAGTAAAAACCGCAATCACACTCATGATACTGCCAACGATCACGCCTTTTTCGTTGGCTTTCGCCCAGAATAAACCAAGCACGAATGAACCCAAACGGATACCAACGAAGATAGAAGTCAGACTAGCGATGGTTTTGAGTACCGATTCATTCGATACCGCCAGAAGAGCTGGCACTACCACCATGGCCGCAGCAAGCAAACTCATCTTTCTTGCGACTTTTTCGTAGTGCTCATCATCGGCACTTTTGCGAACGAAACGCTTGTAGATATCGAACGTCGCGACGGTCGCCATCGAGTTGTAGGTCGAGTCCAAGGTCGACATTGCGGCCGCTGCCAATGCGGAAATGATCAAACCAACGACGATCGGGGTAGTGTGGTTGAAGACGAAGTCCAAAATCACTTCGTTGCTGTTTTCAAACGATTGATCTTGATAGAAAATATTCAAAAGAACACCGAGTACCGCGAAGAATAAGTACACGAAAAACGCACCGTAACCACACAACAGCATCGACTTCTGTGCCGTCTTTTCACATTTCGTCGCTAACGTACGTTGAATGATCAATTGGTTGGTGCCGTACACACTCAAATGCAAAAAGCTCACTGCAACCACGCCAGCCCAGAGTGTGGTATCCACACCTAAATCAAAGTCTAAGTTGATGATATTCAGGTGATCACGAGAAAGGTAATCTGCCGCATTAATCTCTGTCACTAGAATGGCAAAGATAGCGATGCTGCCTGCAACCAATACTGCAGATTGCAACATATCGGTCCAGATAACCGTGGAAATCCCGCCTGCATAGGTATAACAAGCGGTGAAAATACTAATGTAGATAATGGCTTCAGAAATACTGATAGGCAGAACTTGCACTAAGATCAGCGCCACGGCATACAAAATCACACCCGCAGAGATACATTGAACCACAATAAATACAATCGAGTTGATGGTTCTTGCATACACTCCAAAGCGGTGCTCAAGGTATTCATAAATCGAAGTCAGACCCAGCTTATAGAAGACAGGTACAAAGAAAATGACAGTGAAAAAGATAACGATGGGATAGTTGAGGTGAATACTCATCGCTTCCATGCCAGAGCTATAAACCCAACCAGGCATCCCTACAAACGTCATCGCACTAATGTAAGTCGCAAGTATCGAAACACCTGCCGTAAACCAGCCAAACTGCTTTCCACCCGTGGAAAAGTCGCCACCATTGCTGTAGCGCTTATTCACTAAATAGCTGATTAGTATGGTAATTACTACATATAACGCAATCACCACAAAACTTGAGTACGTAACCATTTTAAGGTTTTCCTAATTCTGGGTAGCTAATTATTATGCCCAGATATTACTGTAAAAAGGCATTTCTAAACGACAATCCCACTGTAAGTGTGATTATCATCACCAATATAGGCGAAAATGTATTCAAAATCGCCAAAACCGCCGATTAGTGAGATCCTTGTCACCAAAACCCACAAAATGGGTACGCATTCATTTTAAAATTGATTTTGATCACGGATCTAATAACCTTAAAAAAACTATGATTCACCCCGACACGAAATCGAAGATGATCCAAATAAGATCGTGTTCATTAAGTTTGAATAGCAACAAATCCTAAGTGAAATAGAGGTTTATCGGTCATGAATGCCAAAAGACACATGAGCGAAGTTCCTATGATTCAAAGGGTAGCTGCCTATCTAGCGATACTGGTTGGTTACTTTTTCTATTGTTATAACTTTGTAATTATTGACTACGTACGCCCATACATCGTTGAAGCGTATGATGGTATTAGCCTGTCAGACACTGCCCAGTTCTATACATGGCAGTCGGTTGGTGCACTCATCGGTGCATTGAGCTGTGCTTGGTTCGCAACAAAATTTGGTAAGAAATCCACTCTTATTACCATCACAGCCCTAAACGGTGGCGCAACAATCATTAATATGATGTTCACCGACTACACAACATGGGCAGCAATGCGTTTCATCATTGGTTTGTCACTGGGTGGTTACTTCACCGTAGCAGTGAGCCTGATGATCGGCCTATTTACGCCAACGGTACGTGGTAAGTTGACGGCATTCGCGTCTTCTATGTTCTCTGTAGCACTGATGGTAATGGGTGCGTATGCAGCATTTATTGCAAGCATCGATGCACCATGGGAAAGCCTAATGCTTGTAGGTGGTATCCCACCATTGGCAGCAGCTGTGGTCATGATCTTTGTACTACCTAGTGACAGCAAAGTGATCGCTTACGGTGAAGAAGAACAAGCAAAATCGGAAGCATCAGATGCACCAGCGAAAAAAGGCTCTTGGGGCGAAATGCTAAGCAAGCCTTACCGTAAGATCACATTAACGTGTCTATTACTGGCTGGCCTTAACTTCTACGGTTTCCAATTCTTTGGTGGCTTCGTAACCACTTACCTACGTGATGTACGTATGTTCGACGGTGCAACCATCGGTCTCATCTTCTCTATCTCAGCATTTGGTTCACTGTTTGGTGCGTGGTTCTGGGGTTGGGTAGCTGACAAATTCGGTCGTAAGGTGAACGCATTTGGCTTCATCCTAGCGGGCATCATGGTTTCAATCTTCTTTGTTGCACCTGGCGACATGGTGATTGGCGGTCTAAACATGCTGGCTCTACTCGGTCTGATTTACAACTTCGGTCTGTCTTCTTCAGCGGTATGGGGTGGTTACTTCTCAGAACTGTTCCCAGCACACCTACGTAGCTACGGCGCAGCGCTATTCCACGGCGGTCGTATCCTCGGTATGTGGGCACCAATGGTACTTATCTTCATCCAAGAGCGTACCGACCTACAAACCGCAATGTGGGGTTCACCAATCGTATGGATCCTTGCTGGTCTTCTATGGCTATCACTGCCAGAGACACTAAAAGGCGGTGTGTTCGATAAGAGCAAAAAAGCCGAAGCAGCAAAAGCGTAACTGAATTTCAAAAACTCCGGCTGGCTCCCCAGCCGGATGAGAAAACTTAATTTCGAGTCCTGTTCCCAAAGCCGACTCGACAGCAAATAAGAGAGTTTATTATGTCTAAATATCAAGAAGCGAAACGCGTTGTACGTGAATACTTCAGCGCAATGGAAAACGCAACTCACGAGAACGTAGCAGAAGTACTAAAAGCACATACTTCTGAAGATTACCTATGGCGTGGTGTTTACCCATTCCGTGAGCAACAAGGCGCTCAAGCAGCGGCTGACGTTTTCTGGGCTCCTTTAATGAAATCAATGACTCGCATGCAGCGTCGTCAAGACATCTTCATCGGTGGTGAGAACGAAGTAACATCAGGTGAAATCTGGGTAATGAGCATGGGTCACTTCATGGGTCTATTCGACGCTGAATACCTAGGCATGCGCCCAACTGGCAAAATCATGAACATCCGTTACGCAGAATTTAACTGCGTTGATAACGGCAAGATCACTAAGACTGGCCTATTCCTAGACCTTCTAGGTGCAATGGACCAAGCGGGTTGTTACCCACTACCACCATCAACAGGTAAGCACTTCGTATACCCTGGTCCTCGTAACCACGACGGTCTACTGTTCGAAGACGCAGCACCAGAAGAAGGCGTAGCAACACTAGCACTAGTGAACAAGATGGTTGATGACCTATCTGCACTCAACGACAGCGGCGCAATGGGTTGCCCACCAGAAGTTCTTGAAAAGAGCTGGTCTAAAGACATGATCTGGTACGGTCCATGTGGTATCGGTGCGTCTTACACAATTCCTCGTTACCAACAGCAGCACCAATTGCCGTTCCGTAACAATCTGAAAGACAAGAAGTTTAACGGCCACGTATGTCGTTTCGCAGAAGGTAATTTCTCTTGTTTCTTCGGCTGGCCAAACCTATCTAACACGCCAATCGGTGGTTTCCTAGGTATGACAGGCGGTGAAGTACGAGCTGACATGCAAGTGGTTGACGTTTACTACCGTGACGGCGACAAGCTATCTGAGAACTGGGTACTGATCGACCTTCCTTACTGGCTAAAACAGCAAGGTTTAGACGTGTTCGAGCGTACTCAACAGATCCTAAACCCTTCTCTATAAGAAGTTCTAGGGGCGGATTGTCAACCCGCCTTTATGTTGCCTGAATCCCCTCTCGGTTCAGGCGACATGCTCCCAACTCGTGCCTCAAGGATGGGGCACAACCTCAAGATAGAACCCTCATTCACAACGGGCATGAACGCACGGTGGCTTTCTGCGCCCTGAATAACGAGATTGATGATGAAAAAATCGACCCTTTCTGCAGTGATTTTAGCAGCGCTTACTTCTAGCTCAGCCTTTGCTGCACACACTTTTGTTAATGACGCTGGCGACAGCCTAACCATCGATGGCCGTTTCGATCTTCGCTATCAAAACCGTGGCGGTGATGACAACGGCGAATGGAACAGCGGCAGCTCACGTTTCGGTTTGAAAGGCCAAATGGGCCTAGATAACGGCTGGACTGGTTTCGGTCACGCGGAATGGGGCTACAACTCTGGCGCGAACGGCGACAACATTTACGACCGCTTGCTATACGCAGGTGTTGATCACGAAAAATACGGCAAAATTGCTGCGGGTACTAAGCAGTGGTCTACCTTCTACGACGTAGCATGGTACACCGATTTAGGTCGTGTATTCGGTACTCGTGGCTCAGGTGTTTACAACCTAGCTGACTGGGGTATCGCATCCGGTGCTGGTCGTGCAGAAAACTCAATTACGTACCGTAATTCTATCAATGAAAAAGTGAGCTACGGCTTTACTTACCAAACCACGCGTGAAGATGTTGCTCTAGCAAGCAATGCTACAGCCTCACTGAAAAACGGCATGGGTGCGTCGATCACTTACAAACCGGTTGATGGCGTAACAGTCGGTGCGGCTTACCATCAAAATGAAGTTGCGGATCTAGACGCAAGCGTGGTTGGCGTAGAAAACGGCGACAACATGCGCATCATGCTATTGGGCGCGAACTACAGCAACGGTGCCTTCTACGCGGGCGCGACTTTCCACGTTGGTGAAAACTGGGAAGCAGTGAGCCAAGGCGGTACGGACGTGATGTTCGATACCCTAGGTGGCGAAATCTACACTTACTACCACTTCGACAACGGCCTACGCCCAACGTTGAACTACAACTACATGGAAGATCGTGGTGACGAGACACAAGGTTACGAGCGTAACTTGCTGATTCCTGGTGTTGAATACCACTTCCAGAAGAACAAATTCCTAGTTTGGACTGAATACCAGTTCGACCTAGGTAAAGATCAGTACGATGGCAGCAAATTCGAAAACCGTGATGATCAATTCGCGGCGGGTATTCGCTACTACTTCTGATAACCACGAGATAAGTTATTTCGGTTACGTAACTTATTCGATTTAGTGGAAATGGGAAATAAGAGCAAGCCTTACCTTTTATGGGTAAGGCTTTTTTCGTATGCAAAAATGAAATGTGACTTGGGTACTACCCAAATTTCGCCATCAAAGACAATCTAACCCTTTATTTACTTAAACCTTGCTTATTTCTCTTTATGACTACGTACCTATTTGTGTTAACCTAGTCACAGTTAAACTGACTTATGAATCAACTCACATGAATCCTGCAAAACAAACCGTAACATCGAAGGACGTTGCCAAACTGGCTGGCGTTTCTCAATCTACTGTATCGCGTGTGTTTGTTCCGGGCAGCTCAGTGTCAGAAAAGACCAAGCAAAAGGTCTTCGAAGCCGCGAAAGCCCTAAACTACCGTCCAAATGCTTTTGCACGTAGCTTGACCACCAACGAATCTAAGTTGATCGGTTTGGTATTCCCAGATGCGGACTACCCTATCCACATGAAAACACTTCAATTGATTTCAAGTGAATTGCAAAAGCAAGGCTACTCAGCGGTGTTGATTCCATGGCAAGTGGATGATGAAGACAACCACTCAATCCCGAACATCTTCCAATACCGCGTAGATGGTGTCATTGCCGCTTCCGCTACCTTCAACAAATCACTGTATGAAGAGTGTGAGGAGTTCAATATCCCTATCGTTCAGTATGCACGCGTCGTAGAAGGTACTAAAAGCAGTTACGTTATCAGTGACAACTACGAAGCTGGCCAACAAGCGGCGCAACTTCTGCACGAAAGCGGGGTGAAAAACGCGGTTTACCTGACGGGTGAAGTGCCAACCTTTACCAACGACGAGCGCCAAAGTGGCTTCAGTTCTGAGTTTGAAGACTTAACGGGTAAAACACCACGCATCATTGAAGCGAGCTATGACTACGCAAGTTCACTGGATAAAGTACGTGCAATGCTAACCAATAAGAATCGTCCAGAAGCCGTGTTCTGCGCGACTGACAACCTTGCAATGGCGGTAATGGACATTGCGCGTATTGAGTGTGGTATTCGCATCCCTCAAGATCTAAAAGTCATCGGCTTCGACAACATCCCACAAACGGAATGGTTGAGCTACCAACTGACCACTTTCCGTCAAGACTTCCGTCGTCTAGCACGTGAGTGTGTGAAAATTATCGTTGATCAAATAAACAATAAAAACAGTAGCTTGGTGAAAATGATGGTGCCAGTCAAATTGATAGAGCGTAGCACCACCAAAGCCTAATCCCAGAGATGCCAACCCAAGCTGTTGGCTTTTTTATTTCCTCATTTCTTCTGTCTCATGCCGCCTATTCCTTACTTCTAAATTTTCGAACCAATGGTTCATTTGGTGTTGTAAGAATTAATGAACCGGCGTATATTTATGAACCATTACAGTATATGAACCAATTCCAAGAGACGTATTGCACCCATGGCTACCTTTCTCTATACGCGCTACTCCCCTAAAAACCGAGCTTACCCAGAGCAGATCGACGCTTTAAAAGCCTTTGCTCCCGAAGCAATTCACCTTGAGGACAAGGTACGCGGCTGCACGCCACCAGCGGAGCGACAAGCCTTTCAACAGCTCTTAAGTACCGTGCAATCTGGCGACACCGTTGTACTTTGGTGGCTAACCGCCTTTGGCCGAGACTTCAGCCAAGCCTTAAGCACGATTCAAACCCTGCTTAACAAAGGTGTCACCCTAAAAACCGTTTGTGAACCACTGACCTTTGACCCTGGTTCCGTACAAACGCAAACCTTGCTTTCGCTGCTTTCTGGCTACGGACAAGTGCAAACGCAACATCGCTTGTTCGCCGCAGAACAAGGCCGCAAAGCACTAAAAGACGACCCACAGATGTGGAAGCAGAAATTCCGAGGTCGCCCTGCAGACAAAGCGAAGCATCAGCACATTGCGACTTTGCTTCTGGAAGGCAATACGCTACAAAGCGTCGCAGAACAATGCGAAGTCAGCCTATCAACGGTGAAACGTGTGAAAGCCAAACTGAATGAATTTGATGATGAAGGAAGTTTGCGCCGCCGTGGTGATGGTGAAAAATCATGAGTCGACCGTTCGAATTTAAAACCATATTACTAGCATGTTTGATCATCAGTGTGGGTCAACTCAGTATGGGCTTGGTGTTTCCGTCATTGCCTTGGATCGCAAAAGACTTTGATATTTCTCTCGACCAAGCTCAGTTGTTGGTAAGTGTTTACTTACTTGGGTTCGGTCCTTCTCAGTTTATCTACGGTCCAGTATCCGATGCGTTAGGCCGTAAAAAAGTGCTGTTGGCTGGCTTGTTGATTGCCATGCTCGGTCTGTTGATGATCATCTTCCTCAGCCACACGTTCACAGGCATGGTGGCGGGACGTTTTCTGCAAGGGTTAGGCACTGGCTGCTGCGCGGTACTAGCTCGCGCATCAACTCGTGACCGCTTCAATGGCTCAGATCTGCCAATCGCACTATCCTACATTGCAATGGCTGCTTCTATCACACCGTTGGTTGCGCCTGTTATTGGTGGTTTCATTAACGCCCACTTCGGTTGGACCATGGTATTTATCTCATTGCTCGGCTACGTATCATTGGCTTGGATTGTGATTGTAGTGCGCTTTAAAGAGACCGTCACACAAACCTCAGCACTGCCACCACCGAAGAAAATGCTGCTGCAATATCGTGATCTGCTGACGTCTCGTTACTTCATGAGTTTTGCCAGCATTGGTTGGCTTAACTTCAGCCTGATGATCACCACCGTTTCAGTGATGCCCTTTATCATGCAAAACCAAATTGGCATGACATCCGATCAATACGCAATGTGGGCACTAATCCCTGCGTTCGGCATGATTTGCGGCACAAGTATTTGTAACCGTGTACGCCCTATCATCGGCACGAAGAAGATGCTGTTAGTAACGCCAGTCCTGCACGTAAGTTCGGCATTGTGGCTGTTCTTCTGCCCTGTTGAAGCGTTGTATTTAATGCTTGGTCAACTGCTGATGATCTTAGGTAATGCCATCGCGCTACCTTGTGCTCAAGCTATGGTCATGCAACCTTACAAGAAACAAGCAGGGGCAGCTGCGGCAATGTCGGGCGGTGGTCAAATGGTGGTGTCATCGATTGTGAGTATGGCATTGGTACAACTCGGTTTAAGCCAAGCGTGGCATCTGTCCTTGGTAATTGTCGTTTTCGCAACCATTACACTAACCAACATTCTGCGTGGTTTTTCTACCGAGCAGCCATTAGAGCATTGGAGCCGGGATTTACTCTAGTTCAGTTTGTACCAAGAAATGAAGTGTATCATTAGGTCAATAATGGTACTGTACTGAACAGTTTTATTTAGGTTGATTTAGTCATGCGCGCATCTACTGAAAAGAAAAGAACTCGAATCATTGACGTCGCCACCGAACTGTTTATTGAACAGGGTTACAAGGACACCTCACTCGATCAAATCGTCGCAATTTGTGGTGGCTCAAAACAGACCTTATATCGCTATTTCTCCAACAAAGAAGGGCTGTTTGTCGAAGTGCTCGCGCATAACACCAAGACTGGCTTAGAATCCGTTTTCCAGCTTTCTGATAAGCAGAATGAACCACTAAGAGATACCTTAGAGGATTTTGCTAAAAAATACCTGCGTGGCATTTGCTCTAACCCAATATTGTCGCTTTATCGCATCATTTCTGCCGATTTCAACAAACATGATTCGGTCCCAAACCAGTTTTGGCAAACCGGGCCGCAACGTATTCACCAATATCTGATTGAGTTTTTAAAAACAGACACTATCAGCCAACAACTCAATATCGATGATGCGGATCTGGCTTGTGATCAATTGCTTGCATTAATCAAATTAGATTATCAAAACATGGCGCTAATGGGTTTTGATTTCCTCAGTGAAGAAGAGCTAGAAGCGCACACCAAGAAAGCAGTAGCAGCATTCCTAACTCTCTATCAGCGATAAACCTAAAGACAACAAAGGGAGCATATTGGCTCCCTTTGTAATTTTTTACTGCTTAGTTGCCTAACTATTTTGGCTACTCGGGCTATTTTACCTAGTCTCAGTGTGCTTCTTGTTTTGCTGCCAGTTTCTTACCAATCAACAAAATCGGTGCAAGGGCAAAAATAGAGACAATAAACATCACCAACGAATTACTCAGCGCCAATGTCGTTACTTGCTCTTTGACGACTGCGCTAATTTGGCTCATACCGAGTGCTGGATTGGGTAAGCGTCCATGAGTGAGAATCGCGCTGCTCAGTGCCTGCTCGTAAGATGCAAACACATGGTTGGAGCCATCCAGTGTACGACCAATTTCGCCCGATGCTTGCGCACTGTGATTTTGAATCACACGAGAGAAAAACGCCCCGCCAATGACCCCACCCATGGTTCGAAACAGATAGAAGTTCGCAATGCCTTCTAAACGTTGACCTACTTGGAAATACATTAATACGGCAATCGTGACCGACACATTCAATAAGCCAACACCAAAACCACGCAGCAACATTGGGGTTGGTAGTGATTCTGTGCCTACAAAGCTTGGCAGTTGACTAAACTCGTGTACCGACACCAGAATCATCAGTACACCAAAAGGCACTACTGCATCCGCTAACGGGCGACGGAAGTAATACACCAATACACTCACCAACATGGCGTAAAACGATGGCAATTGCGCATAACCCGCATTAAGGCTGTTATAGTGCATCGCCATTTTTAGGAAGTTGGCAAACAGCACCGTACTTGCCATCACGGCAAAGCCTGCAAGGAAAGCGTTGTACATGAACACGTTGGTCTTTAACTTGCCATGTAATTGCATTGATGCGGTATTCAAATGATGCGTTTTCACCAACTGGTACACCGCCAATAAAGCAAATGCCGCCGCCACTGAAGAAGCCTTTACAAACCAGTCTGAATCCAACCAGTTGTAGTAGCTGCCGCGCATTAGTAGAAAAACCACCAAACTCATCGTTAACGCGAGCACGAGGTACACTGAAGCTGAGGACTTTGGCTTGGCTTCAATCTCAATCACCTGAGGTTTGTATACGCCAATCATCACTAAAGCGGAGAAAAACAGCCACGCCGATACAATATTCAGTAGTGACCATTCAAACACTTCAACAATCTCAGCCACCAGCCATGGATAAGCCCCCATTGGTAACAATGTTGAGAAGATCAGTGTCAGTGCAATAATCGCAGGCAACCAACGCTGCTCAAAGGTATTGAGTAGATAGAGATTCACTACCACCAATAACATGCTCATGAAAAAGCCACTCACAAGCCAAGTTAGCGTGAACAACAGCGCATGCTGACCTGCCCAATAGAGCACAAGGTTCATTGCCAAGCCCACCAGTAACGAAGAGTACAATGGCAATAACGTACCAAACTTACGTACCAAGATTGGGGTAAACATAAACCCCAATACTTGAGTGATCATAAAGCCGATTTTCACTAGCTCGACTTCATCCGCAGACAAACCGGATGTGGCGGCCATCTCATGGGACAACTCGGTAAACATCACCGAATTGATCCCAAAAGCCGCAATGGCGAACAGCGCAAAAATCAGCAAAGGTGAACGTGTTTTCATGACGATTAACCTTGCGTTGTAGTCTCAATAGACACTTCAGCCGACAAGCCAGGGTAGATGCGCTGTTTAAGCTCTTGTGGGATATCCAACTCGATACGCACTGGCACACGCTGTACTACTTTCACAAAATTACCGGTCGCATTTTGCGGTGGCAGTAAACTAAACTGCGCGCCCGTTGCTGGGGTTATGGAAGTTACACGACCATGTAATGGATGATCAGGGAACATGTCTAACACCACTTCCACGTCTTGCCCTTGTGCAACGTTTTCCAATTGAGTCTCTTTGAAGTTTGCCTCAATCCAAACGTAATCCGGCACCATCACAATCAACCCCATGCCAGGTTGAACAAACTTACCCACTTGCACTTGTCTGCCTGCCACATAACCATCAAATGGCGCTCTAACGATGGTTCGCTCAAGGGCGATATTCACCAATCTCAAGTTCGCTTCGGCTTGCTTACGTTGCGCGGTTAACTGCATCTTTTCTGTTACTAATGCGTCAAGCTGCTTCTGTTCAGCCGCTAGCGCTAACTTAGCCGTTTCAAGATTGCTGCTCGCTTCAATAGAACGCGTTCTTTGCGCTTCAAATTGGTTCTTACTCACCGACTGCTTTTGTACCAAACGAGACAGACGTTTGAACTCCGCCGCTTGATGTTCCGCGTTCGCACTTGCACTGTGAATGCCCTGCTTCGCCTGCTCAATCTTCACCAGCTGCATTTCGGTTTTGGTTTGGTTTGCGGTCAGCGCTGCGTTTGCGACATCTAACGCCGACTTTGCGATTTCTTGATTGGCAATGAAATCTTCATCATCAATCGAAAACAGAGGTGTACCTTCGCTTACCCACTGGTTATCTTCGATAAAAATCAGGCTTACTTGCCCACCAACTTCTGGAGAAATGGCCGTTACATCTGAGTGAACATAAGCATTATCTGTTGTCACTGTATTTGGCTGATACAAAGCACAACCCGCAGCAAACAACGAACCAATAACAAGCGATAACGCAATGACTTTCTTCTTCATTCTTGAAACCCAACTAAATGATTTTCACAAACTGCACTGTACCGTACAGTTTTAGTAAAGATACATTTGATCATTACTAAGAAGGAAAGATCCATCCTGCTGATTTTTAATGATCTTATTTGAGGTGTTGTTTTTGAGTTCTTGCGATGAAGCCTAGAAAATAGCCATCGATAAAAACAAAAAAGGCGACACGGATGGTCGCCTTTGCTTAATGAAAATACTTATTTATTCACGCTTATTGCTGCGCAACTTTCACTGGCGGTTTAGTTGACCCCGTATAGTCAAAGTCAAATGCGATGCCATCTTTAGTGATATCCAGAGTCATGCCCCCAACCAACTGGTTTTGTAGGCTCATCGTTACATCTTCAGGGACAGGTTCACCCGATACTTGTGATGCAGTTTCAATCACTTCCAATACTCGCTCAGAGTCCATGGTAAAGCTCAATAAACCATTCGCCGTTAGAGGCTGAGCCATCACTTTTTCGCTAGCTGCCGCCGCCGCATCACCACTGTAAAGCGTTAGATGACTACCATTGAGGCGAGCAAAAACATTCATTGGTTTACCTGCGTAAGGTTCAAGCAAACCGCCTATGTTCACTGGCTGATTATCTGGTTGAATTTGCACTTGCGCGAGCTCAGGCATGAACATTTGTGCCGTTTGCAGCAACATATTTGGATCGTCAGCAGAGACAGAGAAGATCGCATCCAATTGGCCTAGCTCTGGGCCATACTGACCATTCATATCCACATCAAGTCCGAACATCTCCATGCTTAGACCTTTAAGACCATTTGCCATGCCTGCACCCATACTGATCGCCGGCGCTGGGTTTTGACCACGCATTTCTCTTTGTGCTTCAGCCAGAATTGAACATTGATACTGTGGTGTCGTTAGGTCAGTCCAAATCTTACCAATTGCCGGAGCAAGCGTTGCAACATCAATACCTAAAGCTACGCTAAACATGCTCTTTTCACCGTTCGATTCAGCCAACACACCGCGCATCGATTGCAGTGCATCAAGAATTACTTGGTTCTTAGATTCAACAACAAAACCACCATTAATGCGTGCTTTGCCGCTTTCTACCGTATATTCAGCAAAAGCCACTGACTGAGGCCAGTTTTGAGCAATTTGGGTAAATTCCGTATGACAAGCTGACGAACGCAGTTCCTTCATCATTCGTTCGTTTTCGAACAACTTTAACTGACGAGCCATCATATTGCCGTCTGCCGTTGTCAGGCCTTTTATTATCTGTTGATGATCAATTAAACCGAACGAGTTTGCACTTTCACCATATTTAGATTGCAGTGTAGCCAGTCGACCTGTATCGAGGATATTCTGGGCTGGCGCTTCTAATCCTAGCGCCATTTTTAAAGGGTTTGCCTCACCAAGCATTGGAATGTCGACAGTGATGGTTAATACGTTGTCAATAACAGCAACAACAAGCCCTACACCTTTTTGAGGGTCTTGAACATCCGCCATTTCATAGCGACGATATTCTACCGTATCAAGCTTAACGGTCTGATGGGTAATCCCTGCTTTTTTCTCTTGTTGATCAAGCGTAGTCCATAGCGCTTTAGGAGTCTCAATCGGCAGTTTGTATACAGGAACCGCACCCAGAGTATAAATAATAGGGTTTATTGTGTCGCCCGTACCTAAGAATGCCTTTAGCGTTTCTGGAGAAGACGCACTTTCTAAATAAGCATCAATGAAATTGAGAACAAATTGTTGTTCAGGACTTAACTCTTCGCCCATAAACAAATCGGCAAATGAGCCCTGTTCTGCGGTACCAAACGCATTTAAATACTCATAGTGATTAAACGCTTCTGTTTGATAAGTCAGCATCAACGTATCCGCAGGAACTTGTGCAAGTAATGCATCACCATTGCTACCTTGAGCAACTTCATTTTGATACAGATAACCAGCCCCACCTGCTGCGGCAACAACAGCAGCCGCCAATAATAATTTTTTCACGCTCTACTCCATTTGATGGTGGTATGAAGGAGTCCTTCAGAGACCTAACCAATTTGACATATAAAACAAACATCATAAACAGACCAGGCCTTGATTCAATTAACAATTACCTTTATTAATGGATATCTCAGAATTTATAAGATAAAACGTGATCTCGTTTGGAAAGTAGTGGCATTGCGCTCCCCCTCGACCATGGAATCTCATTCGTTAAATCAAATTTGAGCTTTTTGTTGAACCTTTGACGTAACATCACGATCTCACAACCTAACTTCTGGTTGTACTGGAGAATTCGACTGCGTTTTCGTAGAGTCTAGACTCGCTCGATATATGAACAATCTTTGCCGAATAAATCTATGAAAGACCAGTTAACCATATCCGTTTCTACCATCAACGGCTCGAAGCATTGGTGCGTAACCAAAGCAATGCAAACACGCCTTAAAAGTTTGATAGCAGCGATGTCTATAGGGGTATGTGCAACGACAGGATTGGTGTTTTATCTTTATTCAGCAGTCGATAACGCAGAGCTAAGACAAGCCGAGTTAGCACAACAATCTATTGGTCTATCTGAAGAGCTAGAACAGTTAAAACAACTCAAATCTGAGCTCGAGAATGATCTTTCAGAAAGAGAAGACCGCATTACAACTGTATCAGAGCGTTTATCAGATTTAGAGTCATCACTTGGAATGGCATCCGCAGTGGATTTGACAAACCTAGAATCTCGCCTAGATACCGCTGCCATTACATCGAATGTACGTATTGCAATGCTAACTCAGATCCCAAGCGGCTCGCCGGTAGGAAAAGAGAGAATATCTTCTGGTTTCGGCAAACGTATCCACCCTATAAGCAAAACAGCGAAGATGCATCGCGGTTTGGATTTTGCCGTCAATATTGGAACACCAATCTATGCACCAGCCGATGGCGTCGCTGAGGTCACAAGACGAAGCAATAAAGGTTCGGGTAACTTTCTTCGTTTGCAACATTCATTTGGCTTTTCAAGTTCTTACTCGCACTTGAAAAGTTTTAAGGTGAAGAGTGGAGAGTTTGTCAAGAAAGGCCAACTTATTGGGGTATCCGGAAACAGCGGGCTATCTTCAGGCCCACATCTACACTATGAAATCCGATTTGTAGGCCGAGCTTTAAACCCAAGGCCATTTGTCGATTGGAATGTAAACGATTTCGAAGCAATATTCAGTAAAGAACGAGGTATAAGATGGGAATCTTTAGTCAACACCGTGGAACAGAGAATCGCCAAGCAACTTCAACTCTCATCGCCAAAGGATGTGCTGTTAGCGGAGAACTCAAACTAGAAAATGACATCCAAGTAGATGGCGTAGTAAACGGTCAAGTGAATGTCGATAGTACACTCATTGTGTCTGAAAGTGGTCGTGTAAAAGGCGACGTGTACGCTAATAAACTGATTATTAATGGTATCGTCGAAGGCAATTGCTACGCCGAACAGATTCAAGTTCTCGAGAAAGGACGCATTACCGGTAAGGTTTGGAGCAATAACCTTAGCATTGAACCGGGTGGTAAGTTTTTTGGTGAAGCGGCAGAATTACCAGAAAAAGAAGTCATTTCACTAAAGAGCAAAACACAAGAGCACCAAAACCAACAGAAATCGCAAATTACAGCAAACAAGCCAGAATCCCGTAAGCAGGCATAATGGCGTCAAACATAGATTCTCATATGCAAATACAAAGTCAGAGGATTGTGAAATTTCATTCACCATGAAAAATATTGCTAGTTGATTTTCATTACGCTCGACTATGATTCGCGCTCCTGTGTTTTTGTGATTATTTGAATGAAAATTTATACCGCTATTATCACGGCAGCCCTTGCTGCAACAACACTTATCGCTCCTGCTCATGCGGACGATAAATTCACTTTAGGTCGTACTATTTTGCTAGAACACGGCAACCTTGCAGCAAAGATCCCAATGGTCATTTGCCGCAATACTAACGCGATCAAAGTGAAAGCAGAGAAAGACTTAGAATTAAGAAAAGTCGTTGTGAGATTCCAGAATGGTGATGAGAAAACCATTCGATTCCATCGTGACTTAAAGAAAAACAAAACGACTGACTGGCGTTACTTTGGTTACCGCCGTTGTGTAAAAAACATTGAAGTCTACGGTAATTCAGAAGGCTCAAAAGCAGGCGTTCGCGTTTACGGTAAAGAGAAGAACGACTAGATATCAACTAAAAAGGACGACCAAATGGTCGTCCTTTTTCATTAGGATTTAGGATTTAGGATTTAGGATTTAGGATAATCGTACTTCGTTTCGCACCCTTACCAAAAGAGTGCCGCGCCTGATTCATCACTTCTTCTAAGGTGAGCGATGTTGCCATGTGCTCCACATCAGACAGTACATCAATATCGTAACCTTGGATAAGGTACCTAGTGTAAGCCCAACCTCTATCCCCTGGGAGGTCAGCCAATTCACTCATATCTAAAACAAGTTGCTTCACCGCCGTATCCAGTTCATCTTGAGTAATATTGACCAACAATTCATCAATTGTTTCATCAAACACTTGCTCTACTTTCGACACTGCCTTCGGATCAACCTGTGCTTCAAAGAACCAGTCAGTTACCTTTTCTCGGTCTTGTACGATCGAATAAACCGCCGGATTGTAATCTAAACTCGCTTCTTCACGTAGACGGTCAAGAACTCTAGTGGAACTGATGCGCTGCAACACATCTTCGATAAAAATCGTTCTTGTCGAAGTCGGTTGCTCACTACTGTTAGTCAGCCTTAACAAAAAGAACGCGGACGGTTCATGCCCATCAGTAAACTCTATGTGTGACGTCGCATCTGGATTGTATTTCACACTGTAATCAACAGGTGAGGCTAACTCGAGTGGTATTGACGCAACATACTTGCGTAACAGAGGGGCAATAGATTGAGCGTCTAAATCCGCTACAATCACCATTTTGAAGCCTCTATCCTTTAAGAATAGGGTGTCGTGAACCGCCAGAATTTGCTCAGCAGTCACACCCTCTACATCATCAGGCAACACCATTCGATGGCGACTATTCGGAATATAAGCATTTTGGTTGACTGCTCTTAGCCATTTACCAATAGGTGAGTTCAGAAAGGTGGTGCTTTCTTGGCTATATTCTCTCTTCACCGCTGACAACTGACGAGCATCTACCTTAATTTCTGTAGCAACGTTGTACACGCCATTGAGTGCATTCGCTAATTGCTGTTTCGGTGCAACCATCTCAACGCCATGATGGGTATCGCCCAGCAAAGGATACATACTCATCTCGTGTGTGCGTAAAAAGTTGTCCAATTCTGGTCCCGAGAAGTCACCTAAACCACTTCTTGCACCAACTAGACTTGCCAGCTCATATGCGGCGTAAAGTGAAGGATCCAGTGCTGCTTTCCCCCCCTGGCTTGCGAAGAAGACATGAGCACGGTCTCCTGCTTTTTTATCTTGCTGGAACCAGACTTCAATACCATTCGACAATGTAAATACGTCAAAGCCACCTTGGTGTGCCTGCTTTGAAATGATCTTCCCCTCCACGCTCGGCTGGATGAAACCTTCCGTCTTAGTAGACATCATCAAGGGCTTTACACCCGGCTTCTGATAAGCAGCTTCGATCAAAGAAAGTGCATTAGAAAACTGTGTTTCTTTTTCCCCTTGAGCCATGCCAATAACAAAGGCTGGTTGTTGTTCCAACAGTTCACCTAACTGCTTATTTACAGCTTTAACATCAAAGTATGTAACGAACTCACTCAAGCTTGATTGATAGTCTTGCTTTGACTGACTAACGATATTCTGTTCAAGCTCAAACACTCGAGCATCAACATAACTATTAGGTTTGCGCTTGCTCCAGTCACTATCGATGTTTGTTAGTTCACTGCGAAAACCTGCCATCACCGCTTCCAACTCTTCGGCATTAACCCCATGATCACGCAGTGACGCTAACGTACCAATGAACAGCGATTGCATTTCGCTTCTTAGCTCTGGAGAAAATGAGATTCCCCCAGAAGAAATGCGGCTGAAATTATTAAAGTGAGTCTGGACATAAACGTATTGGAATGGTTGAGCAGCATCATTGAGCACAGCGTATATTCTTTGTTGAATCAGCTGAGACATCACTTCATCCTCCCAAGCTTGATGCTGCTGCTCGCGGGTTTGATAACCAATAGGACCGCGGTCAATTGAGTAATGAAGACTCGGAGATTCCATCTTGCTGCTATCCAATAGCATGGATTCCGTGTTTACTTGGATATCGCGTCGTTTAACGATCTTCTCTTCAGAAGTACGCTTCCAATCAGAAAACTGCTCTTTAATCAATTTGCTAAGTTGTTCAACATCAACATCCCCGGAAACAATCAATTCGGCGTACTGAGGTTGGTACCACTTTTGATAAAAGCTCATTAGATCTGCCGCTGTCGCGCTCTCTATTGAAGCTTTAGTACCAATAGGGTCGTGCTCAGCATACAACGTACCTTTGATTGAAGCTTCATAGGCGTTGTAACTCAAAGACTTGTCATCTGGCATAGCTCTTCGCCACTCTCCGAGAATAACACCCTTCTCTTTTTCCACCTGCTCAACATCAAATGAAATACCTTCACTAATATCTCGCATCCAAGTCAATGCCTCTTTAAGCATTTCATCATTAACAAGGTCGAGCTTATAGGTTGTTTCTTGGTAAGACGTAAACGCGTTGATATCTGCACCAAAGCTGCCTCCAGACTGTTCAAACAGCTTAATGACATCATTACCAGAAAAGTTCTGACTGCCGTTGAAAGCCATATGCTCTATAAAGTGCGCATAACCTTTTTGGTCCACGGTTTCTTGGAATGAACCAATATTCATCTTAAACCGTACTGAGACTTCTTCGTCTTGGGTTGGGTAAATGTGGAATTTCATGCCATTAGCAAGTTGGTCAACATGCCAATTTGAATCCGGCTTGATCGGCGTCGAGGAAGGTGCGAGAGCACAGCCCGACAAAAGAAGTACAGGGAATAACAACATATTACGCATAAATATCGCCCTAATTAACAATAACTAGCCGAAATATATCGTTCACACTCTATGCGTTAAATTTAATATGAAATTTCTTCTCAATTTATTTGAGTTAGGTCGCAATTTATAAAATGATAATCATTTCATAAAATAAACCTTTAATTATGAGTAACGGCATAAGATCCATGCCTCAATTTGATTTATAAATTCAATAAAATCCCAATAGTAAGACTCAGATCGGCATTTATTTCGAACAGTAAAATATAATAGGAGTGCAATACATTTAATAATTCTATAATAACTACTTAGCGATATTTTTTATGCTTAAAAACCTATCTTTGAAAAACAAGCTGGCTATCTCAGCCAGTGCTGCCATTATCCTCGGGGGAGTTTTGGTAGAGGGATTGTCTTTTCGAGATGCCTTGCAAAGACTTGATGTTGAAGTTGAGCAGCGCCTTGAAAGTACAAGTGCTTCCTATAATCAATACGTAAGTGATTGGCTACTCTCAAAAGAAAGAGCGTTAAAGTCACTATCTCAGGATGCAGAAAAGTCAGCAATCGTCACCTATTTAAAACAGGTAAAAGATTCCGCTGCTTTTGATAACGTATTCCTTGCTTACCCAGACGGTACTCAAGATAACGCAAACGGCGTTGTGCTTCCGCCGGGTAATGACGACCCTCGCAAATGGGGTTGGTACACCAACGCCATTGCAAATCCATCACAAGTATTCATTGATAACCCAACTGTCGCCGCAGCAACCGGTGCGAATGTCGTCTCTTTAGGTAAAGCCATTAACTTACATGGTCAAACATCAGTACTCGGTGCTGACGTGGAGATTGGCGATATCATTAATAGCCTTGATAAAGTCATTCTTCCAGGTAAGGGCTACATGTTCATTGCCAACGAGCAGGGCAAAGTATTCATTCATAAAGACAGCAAACTCCTTAATCAACCAATCAGTAAGTTAGGGTTAAGTTTTCAGGACATTGCCGCTATTTCTCAATCAGGTAATGACCGTCAAGTCAGTGTAGATGGAAACACCTTCGTTGTTTTTGCGAAGAAGATTGAAGGCACTGAGTTAACGACTGTGACTGTCATCGACCACAACTCTTTGATCGAACCACTTTATGACGCGGTTTGGGGACAAATCATCGCAACCAGTATCGTGGTTATTCTTTGTGTCGCTCTATTTAACTTGTTGTGTAACATCCTTTTTCGTCCACTTTACAACGTTTCTAATGCGCTATCGCAAATCGCCAATGGTAGCGGTGATTTGACTCAACGTATCGAGGTAGAAAATCGCGATGAAGTTGGTGAGCTAGCGGAAAACTTCAACCTATTTGTTGCTAGCTTGCAGGAGTTGATTGGCCATATCCGTCATCAAGCGGTCGATCTAAACCAACGCTCTGAGGCAAGTACTCAAAGAGCAATTCAATCTGTTGACGAACTAAACCACCAACAACAAGAAATCACCATGGTTGCGACCGCAGTAACCGAGATGGCATCTGCGACACAAGAAATCGCGTCACACGCAGAGCAGACGGCAAAAGCGGCAATTGACTCTTCAACCAGTACTCAGAATGGTCATGGCTTAGTGGTGAATACCAAAGAATCGATCAACAACTTGTCGTCTGAAGTTAATCAAGCAAGTATTGTCATTGGCGAATTGAATCAACACGCACAAGACATCAACACTGTGCTGTCAACGATCCGTGATATTGCTGAGCAGACTAACTTACTAGCACTCAACGCTGCGATTGAGGCGGCGCGAGCAGGTGAGCAAGGTCGTGGTTTTGCTGTAGTTGCTGATGAAGTTCGCGTACTGTCACAACGCACGCATACTTCAACGGAAGAGATAAAATCGACCATCGAAACTTTACAGCAAACAACTCAACGCGCCGTTGCGATAATGGAAAGAAGCTCAGAGCTTGCCATTGGCTCGGTAGCAGACGCCGATCAAGCAGCGATGGCTCTTGATGAAATTAACTCAGCAGTTGCTCTTATCAGTGACATGGCAACGCAAATCGCAACCGCAGCTGAAGAGCAAACCCATGTAACCAACGAGATCACACAAAACGTTACCACAATCAAAGATGTAACCGATCAGCTTGTTATTGGTGCAGAAGAATCAAAACACGAATCTTCACAACTAAAATCGCAAGCAGAAGATCTCAACTCAAAAGTGGCGACATTTAAACTCGCATAAAGCATACTTTTAATACTTAATGATAAACCCCGCCATATCGCGGGGTTTGTTTTAGCTAGGGTCTGCTTATCTTTTTAAATCGCAACACACATCGGCGTATCTGAAATAGGGTCACGAAACACCCTAGCCTTGAGGTCAAACACCCTTCTCAGTAACGTTTCAGTAAACACCTCATCCGGAGTACCTTGCGCGACTAGTTGCCCTTTTTCAAGTACCACCAAATGGTCGCAATATCGACATGCCTGATTGAGGTCATGCAGCACGACGACTACCGTTTTTCCTTTGCTGTTCATCTGTTGCATTAGTTTCATTAATTCGACTTGATGCGACATATCAAGATACGTCGTCGGCTCATCCAACATGACTACTTCCGTATCTTGTGCCATTACCATAGCAATCCATGCTCGCTGGCGTTGACCACCGGATAACGACTCAACAGGCTGATCAGCAAACTCAAATACTCCAGTATCATGCATCGCTTGCTCAACAATAACTTGATCCTCTTTCCCTAGTTTTCCCCAGTGAGATACATAGGGTGAGCGTCCGTATTCAACCAGCTTTCTCACGGTAATTCCCTCTGGGCTGACCAAAATTTGTGGCAACAGCGACAACGAACGAGCTAGCACTTTATCGCCATAGCTCGATAGCGGTTTCCCTTCGAACATTACTTCGCCTGATACTGGCTTATTGATTCTGACTAAGGTTTTTAACAAGGTCGATTTTCCGCAGCCATTAGGGCCGATCAGCGCAGTAATTTTGCCCTTGGGAATGGAGACAGATAAGTTTGGAATAATTGTGTGTTTGCCGTACGCGACGGAAAGGTTCTGCGTTTCAAGCATGGTTACCAACCTCGATAACGATAAAGTAAAAAGATGAAATACGGCGCACCAATTACCGAGGTAAGCACGCCAGCTGGCAACTCAATCGGAGGTTGCAGCCCTCTAGCTAACCCATCAGCACAAGTCACCAATAGTGCCCCTAATAGCGCAGAAGCCGGGATGAGTAATTTGTGGTGATGACCGAACAGCAAACGCGCTAAGTGGGGTGCCAATAAGCCAACAAAGCTGATGGTCCCCGCGACCGAAACACTGATGCTGGCTAGCAATACTGCCGCAACCAAAGCAAGAACCTGAACCTGTTTCGGCTGAGTACCAAGTGTGGTCGCACTCTCCTCACCTAGCCCCATGACATCCAGCCGCCAAGCCAACCAAAATGCTAAGGGTAATAGCAAGATTAACGCACTCCAGATAAATGGCACTTGCTGCCAGTTTCGTCCCCATAAGCTACCAGTTAGCCAAACCATCGCGGTGTTGATTTCAATTGGATGAGTAATCAATAAAAAGTCGATGCCACTCGCCAAAAAGGCACTCACCGCGATACCAATTAGCGCTAACCTCGCCGGTGTGGGTTTTGCACGCCATGCCAAAGTGGCGATCAAACCTGCAGCAAACAATCCGCCTAACATTGTAACTAACGGCAGCCAGCTAACAGATGCGTTCGGAAACCAAACCAGACTTGCCGTTGCTGCAAGCCCAGCGCCAGCACTGATCCCCATGAGATCGGGCGAGGCGAGTGGGTTGCGAATAACGCCTTGCACCAGCATGCCAGAAAGCCCTAACCCCGCCCCGACACCTACAGCGAGCAACATACGGGGTAAACGGTATTGATGAATCACAAAGTCATCACTCGAAAGCGCCATTAAATGATCCATGACTTGAGAGACCGATAGGGAAGCCGCCCCAACCATTAAGCTTGTAGTAGCCACAGTGATGAGAAGCCCAATCAATAGCAATAGTTTTGTTTGATGAAGCATTATGATCTCCTCATCGCGATCAGAATAAAGCACGGAGTGCCAAGCAGAGCAGTGATAACGCCTACCGGAGTTTCTGTTGGAAACGCAATCGCTCGTGACAACGCATCAGACCAAGCCACTAAAGCCGCCCCTGTTAAGGCACAAATGGGAATCAAGAGATGGTAGTTATGGCCAATCATAGGTCTAACTAAATGAGGAACAAGCAAACCAACAAAACCGATAGGCCCAGCGATCGCCACACTGGTTCCAGCAAGCAAAACGATGGCAGCACCGCTTAGTAAACGGGTAAGCCGAATATTATTTCCTAGCCCGATGGCAACTTCTTCTCCCAGCGCTAACAGGTTAAGGTTGCGCGCCAGACTCATGGCCAGCAGCAAACCAACCACGGCAGGAGGCCACAGTTGCTGCCACTGCTCTTCATCCACACTGGAAAGTGAACCCGTCAGCCAATGCAGCACGCTGTAAGCCATATCATCGGCGAGGATCAGTGCCGCTCGGGTAAGGCCAATAAGTAGCGCACTGACAGCGATTCCCGCTAAGACCAAGCGCAACGGATGAGAACGAGCAGAGAAGAAACCACCAAGGAACATAACAGCTAAGCCACTAAGTAAGGCACCACAAACTGCATTTAGGATGGGGTTCATCTCGTGTAGTAAAGGCACGCCAATGGCAGATAAGGCCATAAAACACGCCGCTCCTGCATTAATGCCAAGAATCGATGGCGACGCCAAAGGGTTGCGAGTTAATCCTTGCATCAACAAGCCAGAAACGGCGAGACAGGCACCAATTATCAAACTGGCATAAGCTCGTGGTGCTCTCAGTGTGGCGAGAATTTGGTGGGACATATTACTCTCATCGAATTCCAGCCAAACTTCTTTTAAATCATGCATAGTGATCGAAAAGTTTGACCACCCCAGCATAGACACGACATAGCCGGAGAATACTAAACCTAGCACCACCAACGTAAAGAGCAGCTCTTGCCATGGAAAGGGTGACAAGCACGAGCGACCATCAGACATCGAAGTTTCACTCATGATGCATCCACAATCTGCTCTAGATTTTTCGCCATCTGCTCGGCAGCAAGCATGCCCCGATTGAGAGACCACAACTCTGGTGACACCTCTACAATCCGTTGTTTTTTCGCTGACGTGAGCAACTTGAATAACTGATTCTTCTGCCAATCATTCACCACATTTGGATGCGAATACGCTCCGATCAGCAACCAATCTGGGTTGGTTTTAAGCAGCAGTTCAAAACTAGTAGGAAGATAAGCCTGCTCGGTTGGTTGAGTTATTGGGCTAGCGATGCCTAGTGCAGCGAGTACTCCACCGGCGTAAGAGATTGGACTGTGCAGCCACATCCCTTTGTCCGATACCACTGCAAACTGAATACTCTGCTTGAGAGAGAAACGCTGCTTGAACTCAGCCATAGTCTGCCGATGCAATTGAAGACGCCGCTCCATCTCCGCTTGTTTATTGAGGGCAATGCCCACCTTATGAGCCGATCGTAGATTCTCTTGATACGTCTCACCTCGGCTTTTCAACAACAGCGTTGGGGCAATCCGTCGCAAATCTTGATAGATAGTTCGGTGACGCTCGGCATCTGCAATGATCAAATCAGGCTTGAGCACTGCAATCGCCTCTAAGCTTGGCTGCGAACGCATCCCGACCGATTGCCATGGTTGAACTAACTCACGTACTGCGGGGATCACGCGAGAAGCATCATTATCATCCGCGACACCAATTGGTGACTCTCCCACTGCGGCGAGCGCATCTACAAAGGAAAACTCCAAAACCACCACCCGTTGCGGCGTAGTGGCTATCTCAAACTGTCCTTGCTCATCCTGTACAACTCGGGTTGTCGCGGAGCTAGAAAACGCGAAAAAGCTCAGCAGTAACAAAATAAAGATCATTGCCCACCATTGTGTAGACGAGAATCGGCTTGTATTTTTCATATTTATTTTCTCCAGCGCCAAGATCGTCAAAGTCGCCAAGATGAATTGGCGACTTCTATTCCCAACTAATTTGGGTCTATTTCTCTTCAAATCCTTACGCGTTAAAACTGGTAATTCAGATCCAAGGTATAAGAGCGTCCCGGAGCGGGATAACGGCCTACAGGGCTGGTATCAATGCCTCGGAAATAATAGTCCTCGCCAAACAGGTTGTTCACGGCAACATTCATGTGCAGCTTGCCTTTGTCATCCTTGTACAAATCGGTACCAAGATTGAAGTTCCAAACCATATAAGCTGGCACTTTGCCCTTGGCACCCGTTTCGTCTTCAGCACTAGTGTTCGCATTGTCTGCATATGCATCGCTGAAGTAGTAGCCTGACAAGGTTGTATCAATGCCAGTAAAGGTGTAAGTCGCATCCCAGCTAAACTGATGTTTGGAGGTGTAAGCCAGCTGATTACCCTTGTTTGGACCGTTTTCTTCTAGGGTGGCATCCAAGTAGTTGTAACTCGCACCTAAACTCAGAGCTTGTAGCGCTTTCGGAACATAGCGACCAGAAAGTTCGATACCTTGGTGAAGCGTTTTACCGATATTGTCGAAGGTCTGTGTCGCACTTTGCCACTGCAGTTGGTCTTTAAAATCAATACGATAAAGTGCGGCATTAAAACTGGTTGAATCTTGGTTATAACGCGCCCCTAACTCATAGTTCCATGCCAGTTCACTGCCCTCTTCACCAAGACCACGAATGTAAGCAATTTGCGGAGCACGCAGTGATTTCTGGGCATTGGCATACCCAACCCACTGCTCCGTCAAGTGGTAAGCCACCGTTAAGCCAGGAAGCCATTCCGTTACCTTGTTGTCTGCGCTCTGAGATTTGCCTAAATCATCAAACCTCATGTCGACAGATTCATAACGGACACCTGGTGTAACTTTTAACGCATCATTAAACAGACCTATTTCATTGCTGATATAGCCCGCAAATGCATCCGTCTCTAAATGCCAATCACGCGGTACTTTGGTTTCTCCGCCTGCGATTGGAGTTTGAGTCAGCTTGTAGTCGATGTATTCATTGACGTAACGAGCCCCCACAATCCAGTTTTGCGTAACGGACTTGCCTTCGAAATACATCGCCAACTTTGGCTCAACTCCATAAACTCGGAACTCACGCGGAGAGGTACGAATATCGGTTGATGGCAGAGACGGATCGGCCCAATGCCCACCGGCACTGTTAAAGCCCCATTGGAAGAAACGCTCAGAATTGTGTCCAAATGTCAGCACCTCTAGCTCTGCACTATCAGCAATATTTAGATCGTGTAGATACTTCACACTCCAACGCGTTGATTTACCTTGATACTCATCGTACGGACGTTTCGATTGAGTGCGGTCTTTCTTATAGTCTTCCGGAGACAACGCGCCCGGCATTTGCGTATCCGCATCGTAACGTTGAATGAAGGCTTGTAGCTCTTGCGTATCGCTTAGTAGCCATTGCGCCTTGGCTTGGAAGTTCTTTACGTCAGTATCAGAATGATCTCGGAAGCTCTCGCCTTTTAAAAAGTTACCTTCGAGTTGAATAGCGAAAGTGTCCGTCAGCCAACCTCCAGTTCGTAGATAGAAATCGTTGAGCGGAGTGTCACCTGCTTCAAACACTGTCAGGCGGTTACTGATTTCAGTTTGCCAAGTGTTTGGAATCGGTTTGGTAACCAAGTTAATTACACCACCTACGTTGTTCGGGCCATATTGCACTGCGGCACCACCGCGAACAATATCGATTCGATCCAACATAGATAACGTTGCAGGGAAGATAGATTGCCCAGTGTGACCATAGGGAGCAAGAGTCAGTGGCACGCCATCCATCAAGAATTGAGCATGGCCACTGCGGCTCGCTTTTAGGCCACGAACAGAGATATTTGGCAGTACCCCAGTACCAGTTTCATCTTGTACTTTGATCCCCGGCACGCTCTGCAGTGCGGCATCAATAGAATGCGCAGCCGTCTTTTCGATTTGTTTGCTAGTCAGAACAGTGCGGGCACCTGGGTATTCTTTCACATCTTCCAACTCTGAATTACCAATAACACTCCCTGTTACAACAACGGTTTCCATGATTTTTGTTTGAGGCTCTGAAGCGGCAAATGCACTCATGGATGTGATAGATGCAATGGCCGTTGCAAGGACGCTAAGGCGCAACTGCGCTTGAGGTTTACCATCCAAATTCTGGTAAAGCATGGGAATCTCCTTTGAGATAGGTGCGGGTCAAAGTAATAATCTTGTTTTGACCCGATGGGCTAAATAACCTCGAAATGAGGTGAAACATCGACGATTGAGTCGTCAAAAAACCAATGAGGCCTTAGAAATGAGGCCTTAGAACTGGTATCCATAAGTGAGCATAAATTCTGCAGGAGCACCGTAACCAATCTGATTTAAGCCAGATTTGCCATTGGTCGCGCCAAGGATGTATTTCTCGTCAAAAATGTTGTAAGCGTTGGCTTGAATTTTATGACGACCAGTTGTGTACGCAGCCATCAAATCAACCGTGGTGTAATCACCCAAAGCGACAGCTTCGTCATTGCCCGCATAACGGTCCCCAACGTATTTCACACCACCACCCAAACGCCAGTTATCGTCGAGCTGATAAGTACTCCAAAGTGAGAACAAGTGGTCAGATACATCATTTGGTTTTTTACCCGTATCTTTATCTTCAGCATCAAGGTAGCTATACCCTACCGAGATATCCCATTGCTCATTGATCTGACCGCGAGCTTCCAACTCAATACCTTGGTGACGAGCTTCAATCTTATCGATCACATCACCATCAACGTTGGTTTGTGGTTGCTCTTGGTCAATTTGGAAGATCGCCGCATTCAGCATTAAAGCGTTGTCCAACAAGTAGGCTTTTGCGCCGACTTCTTTCAGATCTGTATGGAAAAATTCCGCCAGTTTGGGATTGATGTAAATGCCCGAGTAAGGCAATTGCCATGAGCGAGCTAAGCTTGCATATACCGACATGTCGTAGTTAATACGGTAGACCAGACCTGCACGGTAGCTAACCTTGTTGTCATCCAAATCTTCTTTTGTAGCGCCCGCTTTTTGCTGCTCAAGATCCATCGAGTCGTAACGTACATTACCGATCACTGACAAGTCACCAAAGGTGTATACATCCTGAATGTAAATGCCTGTCGTGGTTGTTGTGTTGTCTCGGAAAGGCTTGAAACCTGGATCTGGCGTTGGCCCTACGATAGGGTCATAGATATTTTTGGGTGGTAATGTTTTGTTGCTCGCCAAGGTGAGATCGATATTGATCTGGTTAAAGTCGGCACCGATCATCAATTGGTTTGATTCTGTCTCCCAAACCAATTCTGACTGTAGCGTTGTCGTGGTGCGAGGGTCATAACCAAAGTTATTCACAGTTTGAGAAACTTCGTTATCAGTTACGGTTCCCTGTCGCGTACCCTTTTGCTTAAGTTCAATATGGTTGTAAGACGCACGGTTAGTCCATGCCCATTCATCATTCAAACGCCATTCATAATTAACCGCAATGCGAATGCTGTCAGACTTTTGGTAGTCATTGGTGCCACCAAAGAAGGTGCTTTCGGAAACATCTACTGGCTTACCATTTTTCGATGGTACCCCACGGTAAGGGACAAGCTCTTGGTGTGCGTACTCGACATCAAAATCAACCGTATGCCCCTGCGCAGGTAAAACTCGGATAGCCGGAGCGATGAAGAAATCATTCGAATCAACATGGTCAACGTAAGAATCCGCTTGTCGATATTCTAAGTTGATTCGTGCATTGACCTTGTCGCTAAAGGCCATTGAGCTATCGATCTGCCCAACAAATTGGCTATTACTGCCAACACTACCGTTAACACTTGTGAACTTGTCACCATTTGCTCGTTTCGTCACCAAGTTGATGATACCACCAGCCGATCCTCGACCATACAACGCGCCAGCTGGGCCTTTCACCACTTCGACACGTTCGATATTTGCTAGGCTACGATATGATTGCAGTGTGCCATCATCACGCATGCCATCACGGTACATATCATTAAGCGCATCAAATCCGCGGATAACAAACTGGTCTCGGCTACCTTCGCCTAACGTGTTGTTCACACCAGCAACACCATCCAAAGCATCGACCAAACGAACTGCACCGCGATCTTGCATTTCCGTCTTAGTAACCACCGAAACGGCTTGCGGCACATCTAACCACTCCACGTCAGTTTTAGTGCCCGATTGCGGCATGTGTTCTGCGTAGCCTTCGTATTGATGACCGATCACTTGTTGTGTTTCATCTGCCACAACACCTTCTTCCGCCTGCACATTCGAAGCCACTGCTGCTGCGGTCAATGCTCCTCCAATCGCTAATGCGAGAGGGGACAAGGTCAATCTCATATTCATTTTCTAATTCCGTTTTTGTTTATAAAACTGCCAACGGTTGCGAATGAAAACAAATATCATTTAGCTTTGCAATATAAATTTTATGATCTATATTTGTTTGCCCTATGTGATCAGGGTAATAAAAAATAATTAATACAAACAAAATTATAACTAGTGCCTCTGTCCCAAAATCTCAAAAGAGACTGATTGGAAGCCGGCTGTGAGCAGACAGCAAACAACGTTAGAAAATTAGGAAAGCCCCATGAAATCTACGATGATCATCGTGAGTCATGTCGTCAATGATGCAGTTACTAACGGCTTCGTACCTGCAGCAAAAGCGATGGGTCTCCACGTCGTATTGATCACTGACCATAAGCTCAACCACCTAAAACTGGCCAGTGACGATGACCTCTTCAATCCGGACATCATTCTGGAATGTGATGTATTCAACCCTCTTGAGCTTATCGAGACCATAACGGAGCAAGGTCTTAAACCCGATGCTGTTTTCAGTAACAGTGATCACCTACAAACCTCGACGGCAATCTGTGCTCAGTTTTTTGGTGTTGCGGCAAAAGACTGGACAGTCACGCTTAAAGCCAAAAACAAACATTTAACCCGTCAGATGCTTAACGAAAAATCGTTACCCAACATTCAAAATGTGTTGCTTCATCGCGATATGGTTTCCGAGTTTGATTTTACCTTCCCTGTGGTGGCAAAACCCAAAGAAGGAGTGGCAAGTTTGGATGTACAGCGCTGCGATTCACAAGCGGAGCTAGATAGTTATTGCGATACATTTTGGCAAAAACACCCAGCGGCCCCTATTTTGGTGGAGGCGTTTTTGCAAGGCCCGCTCATCACAGTTGAAACCCTTGGTGACGGAGAAGAACTGATTCCAGTTGGCGGGTTCGATGTTGAACTTTCTCCTCCTCCGTACTTTATTGAAACTGCTGCTAGTTGGAATGGTGCAAACAGCCTCCATTACCGCGACGAGTGTTTACGTCAGCTGAAAGCGTTCGGTGTTGGTTTTGGTGTTTGTCACAGTGAATTTATCGTGACGGAATCTGGTCCGGTATTAGTCGAAATCAACTACCGAAGCATTGGTGACGGACGAGAGTTCTTACTCGACAATCTTAGCCGAGGCAGCTGGTTCACCACCATCCTGAATCTTCATCTTGGTAGCAAACTCGACCGTAATTTTCGCATCGATGGCAGTGCTCAGGTACGTTACCTAGTCGCCCCACACAGTGGCAATATTGAGGGCACATCTACGTCATTCATCCATCAAGACGGTGATATCGTCACTCAACAGCAGGTGCTAAAAAAAACAGGCGACTACTTCCAAAAGAGTTTTTCCAACAAAGATTACTTGGCAAGAATTTCGATTGCGTCACCTTCCGGTCAACCACTAGAAGCAACACTGCAGCGCGCCCTATCTCGCTTTAATCTCACACCTGTCAACGAGGTGACCGCATGAACGAAAACGCTTTATATCTGACTCAACGTCTGATCGATACCTGCTTACGCGAAGACCTATTTGGCTTACTATCTCGAGGCAGATTCATCACTAAACTCCCAAACAATCTGGGGCTCACATCTTATCCACGTGAACAAATCTGGCTGACATTTGTAGGTACAGATTTCACTCTCTACCTACCGGTTAAACCGAGCTATTACATGCAACGCTGGATATACGGAAAGCAAGATGACTCAACATGCGATGGCTGGATAATTGAAAGAAATGACCTTGTAGAACGACAGCAGCACTACCAAAATTGGATTGAATTTCTCAAGGCAAGCGCTCATGAAAGCTCACATTTCCTATTGGATGGCTACTTACAGGAGCTAGAATGCGCAGAGAAACACAAAGGCTTGTGTGATAACGCGTTCGAGCAACATTCTGACTCACTGATGCAGCCTATTTCTCAGCTCGACAGTTGGGAGAAAAAACTGTTGCGTGCCGATCAGATCGCCTCTTACCTCGATCACCCATACTACCCAACCGCTCGCGCCAAATTTGGCTTGAGTGATAAAGACCTTGCTCAATACGCACCAGAGTTTGCACAAAGCTTTACCTTGCGTTGGCTAGCTATTGAGAAATCACTGGTAACCCTAACCAGCTCACAGCCCAAATGCTGGCCAACGATGGAGCAAGTCGGGTTACCGGCAGACTTCGCGCAGAGCCATGTGTTATTCCCTGCTCATCCGTTAACGCTGCAAAGTTTAGCATCCTTACCTGAAGGCGTGCTGGCAGCACCCACTGCCTACTTAGATGTCACACCAACCTTGTCTGTGCGTACGGTGGTCGTAAACCAAGCGCCGCATGTTCACATTAAAGTCCCATTAATCATGCGCTCATTAGGCACTAAGAATATCCGCTTAATCAAACCTTCCACTCTTTATGACGGCCACTGGTTTGAACGCCTGCTTACTCATTTAGAGCAAACCGATCAAACATTAAACGGCACGCTTTTCCACTGTAATGAAAAGCACGGCGGTCATGTTGGTGAAGACAAAACCTTCGCTTACATCGTACGTGAGTATCCAATCACCCATAGCCAAGACAAAGCGTTGGTTCCTGTTGCAGCACTGGCAAGCCCTATGCCAGATGGCCGATTGTTCTTAGAACACCTTGCTGAGCAGTACTACCAGCAAGACACTCTGGCTTGGTTTAAAGACTACGTTGACCTGTTGTGTAAGGTGCACCTCACCTTATGGCTTCGCTACGGAATCGCGTTGGAGTCCAATCAGCAAAACGCCATCATCGCGTTTAATGAACAGGGAAAAATGATGCTGGCGATGAAGGACAACGATGCAGCACGGATTTGGCCTGAGCGCTTCAACCCCTTTGAGCAGAACTCTCCGGTTAAATGTGATCAATTACTGGACCAACGCATTAAAGTAGATGACGAATTGGCGCTTGGGCAGATGTTTACCACCATCACTTTACAATTGGATATTGCGGCAATAGTGGAAGCAATGGCCACAAATGGGATCACCTCTTCAGCTTCTCTGTATGCCATTGTCGCACACAGCCTGTCTCAGCAGCTTTGCTCTCTGCGTAAATCAGGCCACGATACCAAACTGGCACACGAACTGCTGTTCGATTCGCCAGATTTGTATGCCAAATATTTATTGAGTTCAGGCAGTCTGCTATCAAAAGAGGCGTCTGGCGCAAGCGACATTAATAAGTTCTACGGCTTGTCCGCACCCAACTTCTTGCTGCTTACCAGCGAGGAAGCACAAAAGGCTTATCTTGCTGCTATCAAACAAAGCGTGAGCTAACTCATTATGACCAAACTCATCTACAGCGTCTTGCTTTGCCATTTCATCGCCGCGTTTGCTGCTCTCGGTATGCCTTTGTTCTTACCTGTAGTTTTACCAACACTCGGCACGCAGATTGATACCGATTGGGCTGGGGTATTGTTTATTTTACCCACCTTTTGTACTGCGGTGGCAGCAAGGTTTTGGGGACAGTTTGCAGATAAATATGGCCGACGCCGTTCACTGCTGCGTGCTCAACTTGGTCTTGCAGCAGGCTTCGCTATATGTGGTCTGGCGAACAACCTAACAATGTTTGTGTTTGGTCTTATCGTTCAAGGAACCTTTGGCGGCACGATGGCCGCCTCTAATAGCTATTTATCTAGCCAGATTGAAGATGCTAAAACACTTGGCAAGTCGCTTAATAAAACTCAACTATCGGCTCGCTTAGCCCTGATCATCGCCCCAATTGGCTTGGGCTGGGGTCTATCGGAAACCAATCCGCTCAATGCTTATCTCTGGTTGTCCATTATGCCCTTGCTAGCGCTAGCCATCACGCTAACACTGCCTGCGGATCAAACGATAAAACCATCGGCTGTTCGTAACCAAGCTTTTGAAGAAACTCAGCGCAATGAAAACCAATCGCTGCGTACTCTGTATTGGGTGTTCGGCGCACAGTTCAGCTTCGCTTTTTCCATGGTTGTGACCTTCCCGTATTTCTCGCCATATGTGCAGCAATACGGCACCACAAACCAAGCGTGGATTGGATTTTTGTACGCGCTGCCACACGGCGTTTATCTCTTGTTGGCTGGGAAAGCTCATCTTTGGTCGGAGTGCATCAATGGCCACCAGCCGCAGCGCACCTTGTGGTTGGGCTTTGGCTTGCTTTCACTCAGCACCGCAATGCACTTGGTTCACTATGAAGCTGTACTGATCAGCGCTCGCCTTACCTTTGGCCTTGGCATGGTTTGCTGCTATCAAGGTTTACACCAAGCATTGGCCAAACGGCTCGACCGGCAACAGTGCGGCAAAGTGTTTTCACGCTTTGATGCAATGTCGAAATGGGGTGGCGTCGCCGCAGGGTTATGTGCATCTTTCATCTCTAGCTTCGGCTGGCTTGAGGTTCCTTACCTACTTTCTGCGTTAGTCAGCATCGCAACACTCATTGCGCTGATTATCCACTCAAAATTTGGACATCAACATGTTACACACTCCATCCTCTCCGACTGACCACTTGGCTGAAAACCGAGTCAAGTTCAACCATGAGAAAGCCCAACTCAACACCGTTATGGGCATTTTAAACTGTTACTTGCGTGAATACGCGATACCAAATCAACAAGTTGAATGGCAATGTCACTCGACCACACTGCCGCAAACACTTAAAAGAAACTATACCTCGCAACAACTTGTGACCATCCACCTCTCCGAGCAAGACAGTTTGCTTGTCCTGCCCGTTGAGTACGCAAGCAGGTTGGGCAAAGTGAAGCTTGCCGATATGCCTTGGGCGAAAATGCCCGGGGCAAGTTGGTGCAAACTCAATACCAGTCAACAAACACTAACGCTGCTACTCAATTACCTTAAACAAGTACTGGCGATCCCTTTCAACCATGAGTTAGTTGAACAGATGGAAAACAGCTTATTGATCACTGAGCAGTTTCTAAATTCGAACAACCAACCTCAGCAACACAATGCCTTTATCGCATCTGAGCAGTCTTTAATTTGGGGACACACTTTCCACCCCACCCCAAAAAGCCGTTCAGGTGTGAGCATGGATGATTTGCTCGCATGTTCACCTGAAGTGGGAGCAAGAGTACCTTTGTATTGGTTTGAAGTAGACAGCGATTTACTGGATGTTTTGAGTTCAGATAACCGCGCAGCGCCACAAGCAATGCTGGAACAGTTAGCTCCAGAAAAACTGAGTACAAAAGCCACCATGCTTTACCCTTGTCACCCTTGGGAAAGCTATACCATCTTGCAAAACCCATTGGTCAAGCTGGCGATTGAACAAGGCAAAATTACCCCTCTTGGTTTAGGCGGCGAACATATGTTGCCAACATCCTCAGTGCGCACGCTTTACCATCCGGATATGGATTGGTTTGCGAAGTTCTCCATCAACGTTCGTTTAACCAACTGTGTTCGTAAGAATGCTTGGTATGAACTGGATAGCGCGGTACAACTAACCTCGATTCTGCACCCAATCAAAGAAAGCGAACAATTGCATAATCCCGTATTCAAGGTAATGACCGAACCTTATGCAACCACGCTCAATCTAGCGAGTCTCGCAAAACAGCAAGAACAAGAGGTGACCAAAGCTCGCGAATCGTTTGGCATTTTATATCGAGAAAACTTCACTCTGAGTGAAACTGATATCTTGCAACCAACCTTAGCTGGAGCACTATTTGCCTACGATAAAAACGGCAATAGCTGTATTGCCAAGCAATTAAAAAGCAAAGCAAAAGTATCTCGAAGCCAATACACCGACATCGCTACCTTATGGTTCGAACGCTACCTTCATTGCCTCATCCCTGGCGTGTTTAACTATTACTTCAAACATGGTGTGGCATTTGAACCCCACTTGCAAAACACCCTAATTGGCTTTGAAAAGGATATGCCGTGCTGCGTCTGGATTCGAGACTTAGAGGGCACCAAATTATTGCCAGAGTTTTGGCCACTAGAAACATTGAGCCATCTATCAGAACGAGCGCGCCAATCGGTTTACTACAGCCGAGAGCAAGGTTGGAACCGCATCGGATACTGCACCTTTATCAACAACATCAGTGAAGCAATTTTCTTCATTGCAGAGGGAAACCAAGGACTGGAACAAACGCTGTGGAATTCTGTCGCTAGTGCCATAACACGTTGGCAATCGGTCAATGGTAAACAACCAGAACTCAGCTCTTTGCTCGATGACGGACACTTCCCAAGTAAGAACAACTTCACCACGCGCTTAATGCAAAAAGCAGATAAAGAATCCAGCTACACACGAGTGAAAGCACGATGGATAACTCAACGTCAAGGAGCAGATCATGCTTAACTCTACTGCGCTTCCTGAACAGATTAAGTCCGAAGTCCTACTCTTAGCTAAACAGCAAACCGAACCCTTGTGTGCATACCTTTATGACCTCAATGCGCTAGAGCAGCACATCAAACAAATGCGTCATGTGCTACCGCAAAACGTTGAGCTGTTTTATGCCGCAAAAGCCAACCCCTCCGCTCCCGTTTTAAAGACACTGGCACCATACGTAGATGGTTTTGAAGCGGCCTCAGGCGGAGAACTCTCCCACCTCCACCAGCAGCAACTCAACAAACCTCTAATCTTCGGCGGACCGGGAAAAATGCCGAGTGAGTTAGCACAGGCGATTGAGCTCGATGTAGAGGCGATTCACGTTGAAAGCCTAACCGAGTTACAACGCATTGGCTCGCTGACGGAAACACTCAAGCGCCAAGCATCAATTTTCCTACGGATGAACATCGATATTGGTGACATCACCTTAAGCAAACTAGCAATGGGCGGAAAGCCGACCCCATTTGGATTGGATGAAACAGAACTGAACAATGCTCTGACTTTGTTGCGTGACTACCCCCAAGTAAAGTTAAAAGGCTTCCACTTCCACCTTATGTCGCATCAGCTTGATGTCGATCGTCACCTTGCATTGATGCAACGCTATTTCCAAGTGGTCAAAGCCTGGCAAGCGAAGTTTGAGCTAGGAGAATTGATGATCAATCTTGGTGGTGGCATGGGAATCAACTACCGAAATCCTGAGCAACATTTTCCGTGGATGGAGTTTTGCGACAAGTTAGAGTTCCTTATCGCCAAAGAGCAAATTCAAGGCTGGAAACTGCGCTTTGAATGTGGGCGTTACATCTCTGCACCTTGTGGCTATTACGTAATGGAAGTGTTGGATATTAAACAGAACCTTGGGGAGAAATTCATTATCGCCCGTGGAGGCACACATCACTTCCGCACACCTGCTGCACAAAGTCATGATCATCCGTTTACCATTGTGGAAAAACAACTGCCACCTGCTGTCTCGCAGCCAATACACCATGAAAAAGCGACTCTCGTTGGCCAACTATGCACACCAAAAGACGTACTGGCACGCAATCAACATATTGAGCAGATCGACATTGGCGATTATGTGGTTTTCACCCTAGCCGGCGCTTATGCATGGAACATCTCCCATCAGAACTTTTTGATGCATGAACCACCGGTGTTCCACTATTTCTGATTAGAAACGGCAAATCAGCCCCCACACGATTGGGGGCTTTTTGTTATCAACTTCTGACAATCTAGTAATAATAAATTGATTCAGATTAATAAAGCGTTAACTAGCGCTAGATCACACTTTTGAACCCCGTAGAATACGTGCTGAATTTCTAGCTGAATAAGAGTGAAAGAGTGACACGCGATCAATTTGAGTTATTAGCGCCGGGTGGCGACCTGGATTCCATCAAAGCGGCTATTGCTGCGGGTGCCGATGCCATTTACTGCGGACTAGACCGCTTTAATGCGCGCAACCGAGCAACCAACCTCACCTTAGATAACTTGAATGGCGTGTTGCAGCTTGCGCATCAGCACAACTGTAAGATCTTCCTGACTCTCAACGTGTTAATTCTGGAAAGTGAAATCCCTGCTATCGTACGTTTGCTCAGCCAGTTAAACACCACAGCGATTGATGGCGTGATAGTGCAAGATCTGGGTTTGGCTTACATTCTCAAGAACCACTTTCCGGATTTAGACGTACACGCTTCAACTCAGCTCAACACGCACAACGAAGGGCAAATCCTGTTCCTGAATCAGTTAACGGCAAGCCGTGTAAACCTCTCTCGTGAACTGAATATTCATGAGATCAAGCATCTTGCTCAGTTTGGTCGTGAGCATGACGTGATGATGGAAGTGTTTGTGCACGGCTCTTACTGCATTGGTTTCTCTGGCATCTGTTACATCAGCTCTGCGCGCAACGGGGCTTCGGGCAACCGTGGTCGCTGCAGCCAGCCTTGTCGTGAGCAATACGAAACCACCAAAACAGGCAACAGCTACCCTCTCAACATGAAGGACAACTCAGCATTTGGCGATTTAGAAGCGCTTGCCGATGCGGGTGTGTATTCGTTGAAAGTGGAAGGCCGCATTAAGAAATCTCACTACGTTTACACCGTGGTCGATAACTGGCGTAAACAGATTGACCGATTGTGTGATGGCATAGAACTGTCGAACGACACCACAGAGTTGTACACCGTATTTAACCGCGATTTCTCTAACGCGTTTTTGCAAGGTGATTTCGGTAAAGCGATGTACATCGACAACCCTCGCGATCACGCCGTAAAACACTTCTCGAAGATCTACAAGTGCGAATCCGCTGATGATTTGCAAGGCGTGAAGAAGAAACTCTACGACGACAAAACCGCAATCATTGAGAAGGTTGCAGAGAAGACGCAAGATTTTGATGTAACCTCTACACAAGCCTCTGGCAGCAGCCTAAAAGGCGCGATTGATGTACCGACATTACCGACGCTGCCTCAACCACAATTACGTGAAGGCGCACCTAAGCTATCTGTATTGATTTCATCAGCAGAAGACGCAGCGCTATGCGAATACAGCGACGTCGATGTGTACTTCCAGCTCCCAATGGGATTGGCCGGTGAACTGAATGCAATGATCGATTTGTTCCAAACAAATCCGACATTAAAACCTTGGTTCCCTGCAATTTTGATTGGGGACGATTACCAAGCGGCACGAGCATTCTTAGAGGTCGTGAAACCTGCATTGTCGATCACCAATAACTCTGGCGTGGGCATTTTGGCTCAAGCGCTAGGATTAGGTTGGGTCGCTGGTCCGCAGATGAACACCGTGAACTCCTACTCGTTCAAATGCTTGCAAGAAGAATTCGCCGCAAGCGGTGCGTTTATCTCCAACGAGCTGAACATGAAGCAGATGCGCCACATTAAGCGACCACACAACATGCGCAGCTACTACAGCATTTACCACCCGAACACACTGCTGACCAGTCGCCAGTGTTTGTTCCAACAAACCGAAGGTTGCCGCAAAATTAAGGTTAACAAAGGCTGTTTGAAACGTTGTGACAAGCGAACATCGATCATCAACCTAAAAGACAACCCGTACGTGGTGCAAAAGCAAAAAGGCAGTCACAACTCTATCTACAGCGAACATAACGTGTTGAACCTACAATTGCTGCAAGATTTGCCGCAGCTGTTAACTGACGTGTTAATCGACCTGCGCGATATCCAGACAGAAACCAAAGTCACGATGACCAAGCCTGAGTTGATTGATGCCTTTACGGCCTTGCTTGATGAACACAATCAGCAGAATACTGAAGCACTTAATGCTGCGGTTCAACCGACTGCAAACGCTCAATACTTGAAAGGCTTGTAAACGAATCTCATCAGGTTCAACTGCACAATGTATGGAAGACTTATGCACCCTATGAAGCAAGAAACACTGAGCTACTTTGATGATTTGAACTACAGCGTAGTGACACAATCAGAAGCAGTTTACGAGCTCAAACAAAACCGTACGGGTTTAACTGTTGAGCTTAACTTTTCAGTGCTTGGTAAAGGCGAATTACCCACAGAAAGCGAGCAAAAAACCGATAAGAAGCTGTATTTCATCGATCTTGACGACATTGAAAACATCGGCTTTGAAGCACTCGAACCTTTCGTTGTTGGGCTTGGTGAACATTGCTCCATGGTGGTGTATGAGGAAGAGTTCTTTGAACAAAGCATGAAAGAGATATGGATGTTCCTCTCGAACGACCCGCGTGATCGTGACGTGTTCAACGACAGTAAATTTTATCGGGCTTAAGACCGCATCTTGGGTTGGTTAATGTTAATCGCCTCAAACTACGACTTAGACATCTTGAACACTCGCCTTGCACTGACTACAATGGCGCACTTTTTTTACGGACTTCAAGGTCACACAAAATGACAGATACAGCTAAACCAGCTCTACCAGATCACCTATCTGGCAACCCACGCAGCCCATTCTTTGTAAAAGAGTGCTTCGATCACCAAATCGGTATTCGCTTCAAGGGCCAAGAGCGCACTGACGTTGAAGAGTACTGTGTTAGCGAAGGTTGGGTAAAAATTGCTTCTCCTAAAGCAAAAGACCGCTTCGGTAACCCAATGCTTATCAAGCTTAAAGGCGAAGTTGAAGCGTACTACGTATAAGCTAGCCAATGATTACAAAGCCTGAGAAATACTCTCAGGCTTTTTTATTTGTTCCCAATAAAGCTGCTTTAAGAGAGTGTACTCTCCACATTGAACGGCCCTTCAATACTATCCACCACAAACGTTTTCACTTCCATCTCGTCATCCCAAAACGACTCTGACCAACCAGCTTTGTGTTTTAAGTGACGAACAAAATCAATCGGGTTTGGCAACTGCTCCCATACTTGAGGTAGAAACAGAGCTCGACGCTGCCGACACGATAAAATAAGCCCAACCTTATGTGTCGCTAAATAGCCAAGCAATGCTTGCTCTGATGCAACAACCAATACCTCAGGTAATGACAACACCGACACCTCCACAGAAAGTGACGATAATTGTTTTTTACTTAGAGGGGTAAATCTTGGGTCTTGAAACGCACTCGCTAATGCTTTGTCATGCACATCGAGCGCAAGACGCTGATGAGCGACAATAGTGCCAATGCAACCTTGCAGCTCTCCATGTACTTTTAAGGTCACAAAACTCGCCCCAACTTCCCTTAATCTTGGTAGGCACTCACCAAGGCTTGGTGGCGTGGCTGGTTGACCAGCGAATCGGCAACGAATAGCATCACAAGCAATGTTGAACAACTGCGTGAGCTCTAACTCATTCAGGATCTGAGACGAGATAACTGGCATAACCCACCACACGTTGTTGATCTCCGTGTTCAGTATCACCGGAGTTGATTAATGTTTTCCTAGATAATTGATAGCCTCTGCCCTTGGCCAATAGCAGTAACGCATTGAGTGCCGTAAAGCCACAAGCCTGTTCTGGCTTCAGTGTCGCTTGGTAAGCCTCAATTTGCTCACACGTCTGTTTATCCAAACTCTGCGCTTGTGAGTAAGAGTGGTAGTGGCTTAAATCACTGCTCACCACCAACAAACTATCATCACCAAGCCAAACTGGGTCAAGTAACTCTGCCATTCGAGCTGGTGAGATTCGACTGGTCAATATAGGCAAGAGATGAAATGCTCCAAGGTAGGTTTGTAACAACGGCAACTGTACTTCAAGACAATGCTCTGGGGCGTGCGCTTCATCTGAGATCAGCACGTCTTCCTGTTCTGCCAATATTGCTCGCCATTTGCGATCGATCTCGATATTCCCTAAAGGGGTCGAAAACCAATCAACGCTCGGTAATGCGCAGCCCAAAAAAGAAAGGTGATGACTTGGGCCAAGCAAAATCACCCGATGGATTCTATCGGCTTGCGATTTTAAACAATGGAACGCATCTGCTGCCACCTCTCCTGAGTAGACATAACCAGCATGAGGCACGACCAAAGCTCTGATCTGCGACTGGTGTTCGCGCGCACTCTGCTTCTCCCAACTTTGGATCATTGAGCTTAGTTGTTGCGACGAATGCGGATAAAAGTGCCCAGCCACCGCTGGAGGACGAACATGCATACCGATCCCCTTATCGTGCTCACAAAGGCCAGCGAAGTGCCATACTTAACTTTAAGTATAGAAGCAGATTTAATTGAGAGTTTACCATGCCATCCTATCCCGCATCGCCTCCCGAATTTTATCCAACTTCCTATTGGCATCGACTCGATGACGGTCGTGTAATTTGCGACTTGTGTCCAAGGCAGTGCCGCTTAAGAGAGGGAAAAAGAGGAGCATGCTTTGTGCGCCAAGCTCACAACGGAGAAATTTCCCTAACGAGCTATGGACGTTCGAGTGGGTTTTGCATTGACCCGATAGAAAAGAAACCGCTTAATCACTTTTTTCCGGGTAGCTCCGTACTCTCATTTGGTACCGCTGGGTGCAACTTAGGTTGTAAGTTTTGCCAAAATTGGCATATCAGTAAGTCGCGGCAAATTGATACTCTCGGTGCACCCGCCATGCCCGAGCAAATCGCTCAAGCTGCCAAGCAACATGGCTGTAAAAGCATTGCATTTACCTACAACGACCCTGTCATTTTTATGGAATACGCTGTAGACACAGCTCAAGCTTGCCATGAACTCGACATATCAAGTGTCGCAGTCACCGCAGGCTATATTTGCGATAAGCCTAGAGTTGAGTTTTTCCGCCATATGGATGCCACCAATGTAGATTTAAAAGCATTTACAGAGCGTTTTTACCATAAGCTTTGTAGTGGTCACCTCGCTCCAGTATTGGACACCCTACTCTATTTACATCACGAAACGGAGGTATGGTTTGAGATCACCACCTTGCTAATCCCCGGAGAGAATGACAGCACTGCTGAGCTAGAAGCGATGACTCGGTGGATTTATGACAACTTAGGCAGCAACATTCCGATTCACTTCAGTGCCTTTCATCCAGATTTTAAAATGCTGAGTACAGAGAAAACGCCGCTCAGCACAATCCAAAAAGCCCGACAAATCGCACTCAACAACGGCCTTAACTACGTATATGTGGGTAACGTCAGTGACGAAGATGGCGATAGCACGTATTGCCCCAAATGCCATCAAAAAGTCTTAGCTCGGAACTGGTATCAGCTAGGAGAGAGCCATCTAACAAATGAGGGTCAGTGTGAATATTGTGGTTTTCAACTTGCGGGGCGATTTGGAACACTCACCCATCCATTTGGCAGAAAACGGATTCCCGTCGTGATCCGCTAGTCATAAGCCATACTTTGCGTGGTAAATAAGCTTTATCAACGCTAAGTTAAACCGCAAAGAATGAAAACTCGTAAGCATTAAAAAATGGCATAAGGATATGGCATGAATGGGCCGCTAATAAAACTCCGTCACGCTTCAAAAAACTTTATCGATGGCAAACAAACGCACTGCGTTCTCCAAAATGTCGACTTCAGGCTAGCTACAGGCGAAAGCGTAGCTTTGACGGGTGCGAGTGGTAGCGGCAAAAGCACCTTACTCAATGTTATTGCTGGCTTTGAGCCACTTTCAGATGGCGAATTATGGTTAGATGACGATAACACTGCAGCTTGGAAAGATCCTCAATGGAGCCGCTTTCGTCATCAAAAACTCGGTGTCATCTTTCAACAATTTAATTTGTTAACGCCCCTAAACGTAAAGCAAAATATCGCCTTTCCTCTACACTTGAACCAACAAAAATGGAATGACTGGTGCGATTATCTGGTAGAGACACTTGGCATCAGCCAACTTCTCGATAGACACGTTTCTGCCCTTTCTGGCGGCCAACAACAACGAGTAGCCATCGCCCGTGCGTTAGCCCATAAACCCAAACTTCTCCTTGCTGATGAACCCACAGGTAACCTCGATCATAAAGCCGGATTAGAGGTGATGAAGCTAATGAGTGAAATCACCGCACAAGGTAATACCGCGGTACTTTTGGTGACTCACAGTCCCGAATGTGCTGAATTTATGCAAACGCAATTACTGTTAGAAAATGGTCACTTGAATAACACTCCGTGCAATAACCCACTGAGCAACAGTCTCAGTGGACAACAAGACCATGAGCCACGTCATGAAGCAGGCTAAGCTTACGAGTATCAAAGTCACGCACGCCAAACTAACGCTGAATCTGTTTGCGGCGCATTACCGACAAGCGCCCTTGCAAGCGGCGGCAATTTTAATCGGCATCGTGCTTGCGGTGACTCTTTTCGTCGCTGTGCAGGCCATCAACCTCAATGCCAAACGTAGCTACGCGGAATCTACCGAGCAGCTAAGTGCCCAAGCGCAAAACCTGATTATTCCTCCAGCCGGGCAAAACTATCTGCCTGAATCACTCTACTTCACCCTGAGACAAAATGGTCTCAGTGCAACCTTGCCTGTAATTGAAGGACGAATAAGGGATGAGCATGGCCGTCGCTGGTCGGTGCAAGGCAGTGAATTGATTGCCGCTATCTCCTCACGCTCTCGTTACTCATCGAATAGTGCGCACAACGTTTCTCTATTCGACAGCGTATTACCTTTGCCGGAACTTTTAGGCGGGGAGCCCATTGTAATGATGAGCCAATCGCAGCACCAAAACCTAGGTGAAGTAGAAACACTGATTCTGGACGACATCCCAACTCGAGTGGTGGTATTGCCTGACGAATGGCAACTGGGAAGTCGAATGTTGATGGACATAGGCTTCGCCCAACAGATACTCAATAAACAAGGCCAGCTCAGTTACATTGCCGTGTTCGATACTGGCTTCAATACAGGTAAAGACACGCAAGCAAAATGGCAGAAGCTGATTGGCGAGCAAGGACAATGGATTTCCAATAATCAAAGTACAGACCTTGGCTCGCTGACCGACAGCTTTCACCTCAATCTCACCGCGATGAGCTTACTGGCGTTTTTGGTTGGTTTGTTTATCGCCTATAACGGCGTGAAATACAGCTTACTCAAGCGCAATCGGCTGCTCGTACAAATTCAGCAAGCAGGTATCGCACCGAGGACCATTTTTACCGCACTGCTGATTGAACTGATCATTTTGGTCACCATCGGAGCTTCAGTTGGTTTTGTACTAGGCATGCAACTCAGCCATTGGTTACACCCAACCGTAGCACTGACGCTTGAGCAACTTTATGGCGCGACACTCCTTCCTGGCACTTGGCTGTGGCAATGGTGGATGCAAGCTCTGCTGTTAACCTTAGCAGCGACACTACTAGCGTGTTGGCAGCACTTTAAACAGCAAGTCCATCAGCCTCTCTCATCTCATGGTGGTTTTTATCAAGCGCCAGAAACCTCCAATGAAAACCAATTGTTCGTGATGGGTCTTGTATTAACAACTCTCGCACTCGCTGGGTTATGGCTAAGTGAGCATCACCGCTTCACCATGGCATGGCTTGGCGTGTTAGTGGTTTCGATCCCTTTATACCTGCCCAAAACGCTGAGCGTATTAGCGAACGTATGTGAAAAACGCACCCATTCCGGCTTGACGCAGTATCTATTCGCAGAGCTGCGCGAGCTGATATCGCCGCTTTCTCTCGCCATGATGGCGTTGCTACTCGCAGTAACCGCCAATTTAGGCATGAACACCTTAGTTGGTAGCTTTGAATCAACGCTAAAACAGTGGCTCGAACAAAGGCTACATGCCGACATTTACGTTAGCCCTGCACAGGGTGAAATCACCAATGTGGAACGCGCCCTAGAGCAGTTCGACAAGGTCGAAACCGTCTACAAGCAATACTATGTCGACGATAACCTGCAAGGCTTACCGATTTTGCTGGGCACCAAAGACAAGGACACCTTAGAGCAAACCATGGTGTTCAAATCGCACCTTGATAACTTCTGGCGACGTTTTTACCAAGGTGAATTAATCGCTATCAGTGAGCCGACCGCAGTAAAACTGGGCTTATCACTTGAAAGCGGACTACAGCTTGATGCCATTCCAAACAAAACTCTGCTTGTGGGGGCAATTTTCCATGATTATGGCTCGCCAAATGGTGAAGTGTTACTGGCTCCAAAGTTGTGGCGAGAAAGCGGTTTTACCGATCTACCGACGAGCCTTAGCATTAAAGTCTCTGACGATCCAAAACTCATTTATGCCCAACTGCGCGAGCAACTGAATCTGCATCCAAGTCAGCTCTACGATCAGGCGCAAATCAAATCCATCGCGTTGGATATATTCTCGCAGACCTTTGCCATTACGCGCGCACTCAACGGCGTGACTTTGATGGTGGCGGTGATTGGTTTGTTCAGTGCTTGTTTCATGTTACTCGACGCGCGCAAAGCCGCCATTGCAAGGCTGTATGCCCTTGGCGTCAGCCGTCGGAAATTAATGACCATGGTGGTCGGACAGATCGTCGCTTTGGTCAGCTTTACTCTGGTGATTGCCCTGCCCCTCGGTGCTATGGTGGGTTATGTACTGACAGACATCGTCACCTTACGCGCTTTTGGTTGGAGCTTAACTTATCTGTGGAATTGGAGTGATGCCCTTAGCATCGCGGCGATCACCATCTTGGTGGCAGTGATCGCAACCTTGATTCCGCTGTGGCGATTGGTCAGCAAACCTGTCGTCTCCAGTTTGCAAAGCGAGGTGTTGTAATGAGTCAATCAGCAAGCAAACTTACTCTACTCATAAGCAGCTTATTCCTGTTCGGTTGTGAAGATACGCAGCAACAAAATATGGGCACGTTGTTGGGCAATGTAGACACGCAAATCGAAAGCAATCCATTCACACCGGTTCTGAAGGGCGTTGAACTCACCTTTCCTACCGACCATCAAGCGCACCCGAATTTTCGTCATGAATGGTGGTACTTAACCGCTAACTTAATTGATGAAGAAGGTAATCCTCTAGGAATACAGTGGACACAATTTCGCTTTGCTGCTGCGCCGCCGACAGGCGAAGATGAAGTGAAGAAAACCGAGTGGCAAACTCAGCAAATCTACATGGCCCATAGCGCGGTTACTACGCAAGGCAAACATTATGCTGATGAAAAGTGGTCTCGTGACCAAGCCGCACTGGCGGGCGTCGACGCATCACCATTTCGAGTCTATCTCGATGATTGGCAGTGGACCTCTTCAACTGACGATCTCTTCCCCGCCACGCTAAATGCCAATTCAGAGCAGTTTGGTTACTCACTCAAACTGACCAGCTCCGCACCTTATCAAAAACAAGGTGAACAAGGTTACAGCACCAAAAGTGCCGATGGTCAGGTGGCTTCGTATTACTACAGCCAACCGTTTATTGATGTCTACGGTCAAGTCATTATCGACGGCAAAACCCATCAAGTATCAGGCAAAGGTTGGATAGACAGAGAGTGGAGCTCGCAGTTCTTACTCGACTCACAACAAGGCTGGGATTGGTTCGCACTGAGGTTAAGCGAAGAAACCAGCTTGGTGGTATTCCAACTGCGTGACACCAAAACGGGAAAAGCGAGTTTTTCCAGCGCAAAACTGATGCTGCAAGATGGTTCGGGCATAGCTATCCCACAAAAAGACATTCAGTTAGAGGCAACCAAGCAAACAGAAATCCAAGGCCACAATTATCCAACCCAGTGGCAAGTATCGATTCCTAACCAGCAAATTGAACTTACCGTTTCTGCACTCAACCCGAACGCAAAAATGCCGCTTTCTGTGCCTTATTGGGAAGGCCCAGTACGCATTGATGGCTCTCATTCTGGAACGGGATATATGGAGCTGACGGGGTATTGAGAATTGTGACATCTCACCCATTAGGGGGAATTGATAGCGTTTATGTTGTTGCATATTACATGGAGAACCAAACATGAAAGATGCACTGCTAAGCGCTTTAATTACTGAGTTTGCCAAGCTAGAACAGGTAGAAGCCGTTGCCCTAGCCGGATCCAATAGTACTCAAACCAACGACTCACTCTCTGATTATGATGTTTATATCTACACAACAAACGATATTCCGGTTGCCACCAGAAAGGCCATCACATCCCAATACTGCTGCCATATGGAGTTAAACAACCAATTCTGGGAAACGGAAGATAATGGACAGTTAAACAACGGAACAGAAATAGAGCTGATATATCGAAATATTGACTGGCTTGCACAAGAACTCCAGCGCGTGGTGATTGATCATCAAGTGAATGTTGGCTATAGCACCTGCTTTTGGGCAAATTTAATCCACTCAAAAATCCTATTTGACCGACATGAGAAGCTTTCGTCTCTTCAAGAAAGATATCGTATTGATTACAGCAAAGCGCTTTCAGCAGCCGTGATCGCCAAAAACCTACCGCTTCTTCACCACGCCGCGCCTGCCTATCCCAAACAAATTGCCAAAGCCATTAAACGGGATGATTACATCAGTGTCCAACACCGCTTAAGTGCCTATTTAGCCAGCTACTTTGATGTGTTGTTTGCTATCAACTTTATTCCTCACCCTGGCGAAAAGCGTTTGGTTCAGCTTGCTAAAAAATGGTGCAAAGTTCTACCTATTGGTTTTGAGGATTCCATGAAAAGCTTAACTTGTTTAGACGGGATGAAATATGATCAACTCTCATCTGAGCTCGATTTAGCAACAAATAACTTAATCACAGCCATTAAAGAATCTGGTTTCACAGAAAATATTGATGGAGCGTAGAGTTCAACCAAACACAACCAAGTGCTAAACTCCGGTTCTATTTCATTCTGTGATTAAAAGGAAATGCGATGAACCCGATTATTGCGCTGCTGAAAGAGAACAATATCAGCGATGAGCAAATCAACGCGATTTTTCAGACTCTGACACAAAACCCTCTAGCGGCAATGGCAACAATCAGCCAACTAGGTTTGCCACAAGACAAGCTACAAATGCTGATGGCGCAAGTAATGCAAAACCCTGCGCTAATCAAAGAAGCAGTGGAAGAGCTAGGATTGGATTTCTCAAAGGTTGAAGAAGCAAAAGAGAAGCTTCAGAGCCAGAATCAAGCTAACTAAGCACTAGTCGCCAACCACTTGATATTAAAGGCCGTTAAACTCAAACATTTGGGAATAACGGCTTTTTTGTAAGCGCTATTTTCTCTTTCACGCCACGCATTTCTCACCCCCTAGCCTTGCAAGCCTATTTGGTTGCGGTACGCTTTGAACGTAGAAAATAGGGTGGATAGAACAAGGAAATACTGCAATGCGCGTCGATTATCAACAACGGCTGATTCCTGTGATTCGTTACTTGGAACAGAATTTCAATGAGCCACTCAACCTGCCAGAAGTGGCCGCGCTGGCGAACCTGTCTCAATATCATTTTCACCGTACCTTTAAAGCCGTACAAGGCGAAACACTGGCAGATTTCATTCGACGCTTGCGCTTAGAAGCCGCTGCGGACGAGTTGTTCAAATCCAAACAATCTGTACTTAACGTCGCCTTAGAGTATGGATTTTCTAGCTCGCAGAGCTTAGCCAAAGCCTTCAAGCAACATTATGGCGTCACGCCAACCGCCTTTCGCGACTGCGAAAACTACCAGCAATTTTCTGAACTCGCGCGAAACAGCAAGATTGGACACACACTGCGCAAGAATGGAAACGAACTAAATTCCAGCGATTCATATACTGGCTCTGAACTCACAACATGGAGCAACAATATGGAAACGCAAAACTTTGAAAAAGCAAAACTGGCCTATATTCGTGTTAACGGCCCTTACGGCCAGGGTTACGAAGAACCATCAGGCCGCTTGTATCAATGGGCAGGCATGAAAGGGTTGGCGGGCAATACCTGCATCTTCATTTATCACGATAACCCAGAAATCACGCCAGACGAGAAGTGTCGTACTGATATCTGCTTGATGGTGCCAGAAGATACCGAAGTACCAAAAGGCATTGAGCTACAAGACTTCCCCGGCGGTCATTACGCGGTGATACGTCAGCACATTACCGAATTCAGCCAATACCCTAAAGCATGGGATGACTTGATGAGCGAAGTCGTTGAGTCCGGCATTGAAAACGACTGTCGACCTTGCTTCGAACTTTATCATAGCTACGATCCACAAACGCATCATGCAGACGTCAGCTTCTGCACAGCCATCAAATAAACCAAAAGCCTGCGTAATTGCAGGCTTTTTCGATCTTAAGCAAAGTGCAAGCCCCTCTGTAATTGATTGTTCTTCTCTATTGTCACTCTTCTTTTATCTTCAATAAAACCTATCAATGCAAACCCACTTACATCGGATATGCCTATCAAGTGAAATAGGAAATGGCTATCAATAGGATAGTTACAAGCGATTTTCCTTAAACACACTCCGATGAGAATATACTTTCCGAAAGCAACAACAGCTCAGCTTAAAACATTCAAAGGAAAGTAAATTATGATTAATACTCAAATCAAACCATTTGCAGCTACAGCGTACAAAAACGGCGAATTCGTAGAAGTTACAGAGCAAGACGTTCTAGGTAAATGGGCAGTATTCTTCTTCTACCCAGCAGACTTTACGTTTGTATGTCCAACAGAACTGGGCGACCTAGCAGACCACTACGAAGAGCTACAAAAACGTGGCGTAGAAGTTTACTCAGTATCAACTGATACACACTTCACTCACAAAGCGTGGCACGACAGCTCAGACACAATCGGTAAGATTCAGTACTACATGCTTGGCGACCAAACAGGCAACATCACAAACAACTTCGGTGTGATGCGTGAAGGTCAAGGTCTTGCAGACCGTGCAACGTTCCTAATCGACCCAGAAGGTACTATCCAAGCAATGGAAATCACTGCTGAAGGTATCGGTCGTGACGCAGAAGACCTACTACGCAAAGTAAAAGCAGCTCAATACGTAGCAGCGCACCCAGGCGAAGTTTGCCCAGCGAAATGGAAAGAAGGTGAAGAGACACTAGCTCCATCACTAGACCTAGTTGGCAAAATCTAAGCCACTGAAATTTAAGTTCTAATCAGTTCCCGATTTCCTTTTTCTGATTAGAACTGAATTAGAGAGCACTTCAGGTTAGATACCTTGACGACCTTCTGCCTGATTTGCTCTCTCCCCCTCAGGTTTTATCTACAGTAACCACTTTTTAGTTTTAATTAAGGTAGTAACAACTATGTTAGACCAAGCGATCCAACAACAACTCAAACAATATCTGGCTAATGTAAAAGAAGAAGTTCGTTTAGTGGTTAGTCTAGATGAAAGCAAAGCATCGAATGACATTTTGTCTCTAGCGAACCAAATCGCAGAGATGAGCGACCTAATCACCGTTGAACGTGACGACAACGCAAGCGCACGTAAACCAGTGATGGCGGTAACTAACCCAGCAAAAGGCACAGCACTACGCTTTGCAGGCTTGCCAATGGGTCACGAGTTTACCTCTCTAGTATTGGCACTGCTTCACTCTGGCGGTCACCCAATCAAACTAGAACCAGAAGTGATTGAGCAAATCGCAGCACTAGACAAAGATCTAGACGTCGAAATCTTCATTTCACTGTCGTGTCAAAACTGTCCGGACGTGGTTCAAGCGTTCAACATGATGGCGGCGATCAACCCGAAAGTAAAAGCAACCATGATCGACGGTGGTTTGTTCCAAGATGAAGTGAAACAACGCGACATCATGGCCGTACCAAGCGTATTCGTGAACGGTGAGCTATTCGGTCAAGGCCGTATGTCTCTGACTGAAATCCTAAACAAAGTGGATGACGGCGCGAGCGAGAAAGCGGCGAAAGCACTGAGCGAAAAAGACCCATACGACGTACTTGTTGTCGGCGGTGGCCCTGGTGGTAGCGCAGCTGCTCTATACGCCGCTCGTAAAGGTATTCGTACTGGCGTTGTTGCTAAGCGTTTTGGTGGTCAGGTTATGGACACCATGGCAATTGAGAACTTCATTTCGGTAAAACGTACTGAAGGTCCAAAACTGGCAACAGACCTAGCAGAACACCTAAAAGAATACGACGTAGACGTAGTGACTGAGCAACAAGCTGAGAAGCTAATGGGCGCAGCACACACAGAAGACGGTTTGATTCACATCCAACTTGAAAGCGGCGCAACGCTGAAGAGTAAGAGTGTCATCCTAAGCCCTGGTGCACGCTGGCGTGAAATGAACGTTCCGGGTGAACAAGAGTACCGCAACAAAGGTGTCGCATACTGCCCACACTGTGACGGTCCACTGTTCAAAGGCAAAAAAACTGCGGTTATCGGTGGTGGTAACTCAGGCATCGAAGCAGCTATCGACCTTGCTGGTATCGTAGAACACGTAACGGTTCTTGAATTCGCAGACGTACTTCGCGCAGACCAAGTTCTTATCGACAAAGCGAACTCACTACCAAATGTAGACATCATCACGATGGCGCAAACTACTGAAGTTGTGGGTGACGGCACTCGCGTAACAAGCTTGAAGTACAAAGACCGCAACACAGATGAAATCAAAGAGATTGAACTGTCAGGTATCTTTGTTCAAATCGGTCTAGTACCGAACACAGAATGGCTAAAAGATTCAGAAGTAGCCCTATCTGAGCACGGCGAGATTGAAGTCGGCAGCCGTGGCGATACTAGCCTAGAAGGTGTGTTCGCAGCGGGTGACGCAACAACCGTTCCTTACAAACAGATCATCATTGCGATGGGTGAAGGTGCAAAAGCAAGCTTAGGCGCATTTGACTACCTAATCCGTAAGCAAGGTTAATCTCCAATTTCTTGAGCACAAAGCGCACGGTGCTGTGTTTTCTTCCCCGGAAAACCAATCGGGGCACCGTGACAGCGATGAGTAACAAGAAATAAAATCAAAAAACCTAGAAGCCCAAAGACTTTGCCAGCAGGTATTAACTGCTGGCTTTTTTGGTTTGGGGGACATTTATAAAATACCCATTTACAAACAATCACTTAACAATAACGGATAACCCATCGACAAAATAACACTTCTTACTTCTCCACCTATTGAACTGACTTCAAATAGGCTCAATATCAAGACTAATTGCATATAGGAGGCTACATGCCACAACAACTAGTTATCAATTGGGACGAACCAGCTTCGATATCTGGACAACACTTTCCGGAAGACAAACTAAATAGAGCAAAATATGCTGAGTTTCTGACAAGGTTTCTTTCAAATCAGGGCTTCGATGAAGCAAGAGAAGAAGGAGAGCAAAAAAGAAACTATGTTCTCAATTTAAACTCCGAGTGGGGCTCTGGGAAAACTTACTTCTTGAAGCGTTGGGCAAACGACCTCGAAGAGCACTATCCTGTCGTTTACGTCGATGCATGGGAAAAAGACTATTCTGAAGATCCCTTGATGACGGTAGTGTCTGCAATCATCAAGGATTTAAAAGCTCAAGCAGGAAAAGATGAAGAAAAATTTACAGCTCCAACGAAACTAATTGGCCTATTGAAAGCTGCGGCTCCAGGTATTGCAAGGGGAATGTCGAAGCGTTTTCTTGGAATTGACCCTGTAATAATCATGGAAGCCGGAGAAAAAGAAAATGGAGCAATTGAATCAATTACAGTACCGAGTGACAACGGGGAATCAATAGATCTAAGTCATGCAGGTTCTGATGTTGTGAAGCACTTGATCAGAGAACATGAAGCTAAAAGTGAGGCAATATCTAATCTAAAGAAAAACGTAGCTCAATGGGTAGAAGCTGTTAAAGCTCTCAAGAGTATCTCATTTCCTGCTTTTATCTTCATCGATGAGCTCGATCGTTGTAGGCCAAGTTATGCAGTTGAGATGCTCGAAACGATAAAACATATCTTTGATATTCCTGGTGTGGTGTTCGTTGTGGCTACTGATACAGAGCAATTGCAACATGCTGTCAAAGCAGTTTATGGCGAGGGTTTTGATGCCAGAGTTTACCTTGGACGTTTCTTCAATAGCCGCTTTAGCTTAAAAGCCCCCTCTCTTGAAAACTTCCTAGATGCGCATAGTGACTCTTACAAACTAGCACCTAGTTACTTGAACGATTTAGGCGTCAAGTTATTACCATATACTCAGAGTGAAAAAGAAACTTTGCAGAATATCGCCGTAGTGTTGAATGCGTTTCGAATGTCACCAAGAACTTCACTTCAAATTGCAGATAGAGTCATCGCAACCATATCTCATATGCCCAAAAACTCCTCACTAGACATATTGATGTTAACCACTCTTCATTGCTTGAGAGAACGAAATGAAGGACTGTTTAAAGACATTGTTTCTGGTGGATTCAAAAGAGTTGAAGGGACTGGAGATAGCTCTAAAGTTATTTACTTAAGCTCCTTTTTGGAAAGTAACATGTCATTAATTGATGGCATCATAGCAACTTACCTAGAACCATCATCGATTGCATCGCGCCTGCGGTTGAGTAGTCATCAAACATACGGAAATTTCTATAAAGACGGCATCTATAAGTTCACATATCAGGAATATTTGAGAGACCTATTTGCCCCTCATTTTGAATCAATTGAACATACGCCCGCATACGTATTTGGCCTTTCTGGTACTTCGCGTAGCCCAACACAAACTTCCCTTGAAAAATGCGCAAAAAGACTCAAAGAACTGCATGAAGATTCGGAGATAGAAAGTGCTGGTATAGAGTGGATGAAATACATCTATTTAAATGATAGGTACGATTCCATCAGCAAAGAGCAGTATCAAGACTTTGTTGAACTCTCATCAGCACTTGACTGGATGGGCAAAGAAAAGCTCTAAAATCTGATAAACCAATACCCTCCCCCTTGATAACCGCATTCAAATGCTTGGCAAACCATGTCGAGAAAAGGGGGAGCTGGAGGGGGTTGCAAACACATAACCTAGCATTCAGCCTCAAACCACCAACCCCACCTAACCTCCCCTTGTATCAAACTCCGAAGCTCTCAATACTCCGAGCTCAAAGGGGAGGGACTGGTTCTGTACTAACGGATAATTCAATTCACAATGCAACATCACAACGCGCTGAAATTAGATACTGAATAACCGCTTAGGCTCCTTCAGAATGACGATGTTCGTTTAGCGCTCTCTTACCGTCATTCCCACGAACCTAGGTGAGACTGGGAATCTACTTACCACAAACTCGAACGAAAATAATTAGCAAACCATGCCGAGAAAAGGAGGAGTTGGAGGGGGTTGTAAGCACATAACCCAACATTCAGCTTCAAACCAACAACCCCACCTAACCTCCCCCTTGTATCAAACTCCAAAGCTCTCAACACAACGAGCTAAAAGGGGAGGAACTGGTTTCGTGTTCGCAGATAGTTCAGTTCACAATGCAGCATCACAACGCGCTGAAATTAGATTCTGAATACTCGCTTGGGCTCCTTCAGAATGACGATGGGAAGGCACTGAACTGACCGTAGCAAAGAACAGCCCTTCCCCTTAATTAATTCCAATATGGAATACTTGGTATAGCCACCAACCCAGTTACATTCAAAAAATCACATAGGTAATATTCACTCATCGATTAAACGGCAAGAACAACCGAGATGAGTACAAAGTTAACTTACCGCGATTGCTTGTCAGTCCAAAAAACTCTCGTCTCACACTTTCTCCGGTAGTGAGCCAATAGGCGAGATAACACCCACTCTTTATACACCGTATGAAGAACGAAACATTTTAAGATTAGACAAGGTACAGAAGATGGATATGCAACAGAAACTGCAACAATTGCTAGACAAACAAGAAATGACAGAAGTGATGTACAAATTCGCTCGAGCGTTAGACCGAGTCGATGGCGAATTAATGAAATCAACCTACTGGGAAGATGCGATTGAAGAACATCAAGATCCAATTTTCCCTGACCTGTTTTTCTACAACGACAATGCTCACGCGTTCGTGGAGCCTGCTATGGAAGGTTTCCGTGCGCTAAAAGCAACTCAACATCGCATCAGTAACCCACTGATTGAAATTGATGGTGATACTGCAACGGCGGAATGTTACGTCTGGGCATACCATGTACATGAAGAGAATGGTGTAGATAAAGAAGGCATTCTTGGCGGTCGCCACCACTTCCACTTCGAGCGTCGTAACGGTGAGTGGAAGATCAAACATCGCTCAACGGTATTTGATTGGAACCAAAATCAAGACGCATCGGCAATTTGGGCTGATAACTACAGCGACAAATACCGTGGTAAACGCGATAAAAGTGATGATAGCTACAACTACATCAATATCTAAGTTATTGATGGTGAAAGGGGAGCTCGACTCCCCATTCCTTGAAGACAACCCTCTATTCATACCTTGGAGTACTCACTATGACCATTCCCGGACTTAAAAAACCAGACCATATCGGTATTACCGTTCCAAATATTGAAGAAGCGATTGCGTTTTTTACTCAGTATTTTGGCTTCGAGGTCGCTTACGAATTTGGCCCTTTTTCTTCAGACGATAACTGGATGTCTGAACAACTCAATGTTCACCCACGTGCTGAAATCAGCAAGATTGCCATGATGAACGCAAGAGGCATTAACTTAGAGCTATTTGAGTACGCAGATACCGTTGAGCGCAGTAAAACAGTACCAAATAATGCAGATATTGGTGGCCATCATCTTGCGTTCTATGTCGACGATATGAATGCCGCCGTCGCTTATCTAAAACAGCAAGGCATCAAGGTACTAGGCGAGCCAACAGTAATGACGGAAGGGCCGACAGAAGGTGAATCTTGGGTTTACTTTATGGCACCTTGGGGGATGCAATTAGAACTGGTCTCATATCCAAATGGAAAAGCATATATGAAGCAAAGTTCGGTTGGGCTATTCGACCCACGATAAACATATCTTTCGTCATCTTGATGATATTCGCCAAGAGCAATAGATAGTCCTTGGCACTTAAACAACCATTTTCACAACGAGCGATGCACAGCCATTTCACTCACCACTCTTCGTGCGAGCTCGTTGCGATTATTCAAGCGTACAGCTTGCTATGTTCTATCTTTGCCTTAAGAAAATCGATAAAGCTGCGTACTTTTAACGGTACGTAACGATTTTGTGGATAGACCGCATTGAAAGGAAGCGGTTTGACTTCGAACTCATCGAGCACTGTAACTAGCTGCCCTGACTCAATAAACTCACTTACCATCCACACAGGTAGTTGAGCAATGCCCACACCATCAATGGCCAATTGCAGAATTACATCACCATTGTCACATCGACAACTGCCAGACACAGGGATAGCGAAGTTTTGCTCATTTTGATTAAAGTGCCATACATTGATCGACTTTTGCATCGAATAAAGAATACAGTTGTGTGAGGTCAACTGAGTTGGTGTGGTAGGTATTTGATTTTCTTCTAGATAACTAGGCGCCGCGACAAGTACCATTGGGTTATGAAATAAATGTCGGGCGACTAACGTTGAATCTTCTAACTGTTTGGCTCTAATGGCAATATCGATTCTTTCAGCAATCAAATCAACGTGATTGTCACTCAAGTGTAAGTCCACTTTTAGCTCTGGGTAGTCTCGCAAAAATTCGGCTAACACGGGCGCAATAAATTTTCTGCCAAAGACGACAGGAGCAGAGACTCTTAATTGACCTGTCGGTCTTCCCATTTGAGAACGAGCATTAGACTCAGCTTCATCTAACTCACTAAGAATCGACACACAGCGTTGGAAATACTCTTGCCCAACTTCGGTTAATGACAACTCGCGACTTGTTCGAGTGAGTAACTTGACTCCCATTAGAGCTTCTAAAGCGGCCACTTTTTTACTGATAGTCGCCTGACTTGTCCCCTGCTCTCTTCCTGCCGCAGAAAAGCTTCCTGTTTGTACAACAAGCACGAATGCTCGTATTGCTCCTAACTGATCCATATGATTACTCAAATTAAGCCGATCTAATTGGCATGGTTTAGTTCTATTCAATAATGGAATAAATGTAACATGCATTGGCCAGATTGGTACTCTTTAATGGAATGACCTATAACAAGTGACTAGCAGGGAGTCGGCCAGGTCCACATTCGTCATCCATTCAATTTAGACCGTTATCAAAGGCTTGTACAAAAGAGCTGCAATTTGCTTCTTCATCTGGATAAAGATAGGGCGATCAAAACCGCCGCCCTAGTTAATGTATTAGAAAGCGATCAACGCTGCTTGGCGAAGACTTGGGTCCAGTAATAACGATAGCTCGCCGATTGGTTCTCCACCATAGATGCCCCCATCTGGTCGAAGTCGGCGTTCATGATATTAAGGCAGTGCCCTTCACTTGATAACCAAGCGTTCATTACCGCATTGATTGAGCTTTGCCCAGCTGCGACGTTCTCCCCCAGCCTGCTCCAAGCATAACCCGTGGCATTGACTCGGCTGGAAAGAGTACTGCCATCCGAGCCGGTATGGCTCATAAAATCACTGTTTGCCATATCGCTAGAGTGCCCATACGCAGCACTTTCTAAATCGTAACTCCAAGTCAGAACTCCAACGGGAGGCATTGTTTTTGAGCCACATTGCTGGGTTTTAGAGCGAGCGTCGTTGACTGCGGCAAGCATCTGCTCAGCAAAGGTGGATGCTGTTGATGGTGTATCAGAGGGTTGTGAGCCGCTATTCGCGGATGCTGACGACTCTCCGTCGCCACCACATGCGCTGAGAAGTAGCGCCAATGCTGGCACTAAAATCTTTGTTGGCATTGTCTGTCCTTATCTGTATGACGAAAAGCGAAACACGCTTTCGATAACTAAGTCCAATAAGCTAACAAAAACCAATAAAAGCGCCATATGGTGCAAGGTGTTTTAACCAAATGCTCACGCTACGCTTTCATAGCCCACATTCGATTGATTCTCAAACTGGTTTCACCTTTCCTGAGAGGCAAAACTTACCTGACTCACAAAACATTACCTTTCTGGTATTAGTCCTCAATAAATCGCAACTCCAGCGATACATGAATGATGGTTTGGCTTATCTTTTATTTGGTGAAAACCTTTTCTTTTTCAGGCACTAATCAAAAATACGTTACGCAAACTTCCTCTAATTCATAGTGTTCTCCATTCATATTTAGCCGTCGTCATTCGATATATTTAAATGAGGTAAATTTCCCTTCATTTCATAAGTCGTTACACAACTCGGACCTTTAGGGCTTTACATCTGGCGCGAGGAGTAGAACACTTCCCCCAAAGTAATATTGAAGCCGACATAAGTAGAGTCAGTAAAATTATGAGTAACACCACGGCGAAAAAGTCGAATCCATTAGTCGAAATCCTGTTTAACGTCATCATCCCTTCATTTATCCTGATGAAGTTCAGCGGTGAAGAGCACCTAGGCACAGCCATGGCATTAGTTGTCGCTCTGCTGTTCCCAGTGGTTTACGGCGGCATGGATCTTATCCGCAACAAGAAATTCAACTTCATTTCCGCGCTAGGTTTCATCAGCGTGCTTTTGACTGGTGGTATTGGCCTATTAGAGCTAGACACTCGTTGGTTAGCGCTGAAAGAAGCCTTAATTCCAGGTTTGATTGGTATTGCAGTATTAGGCTCAACCTTTACGCGCTACCCGTTAATGCAGAAGATGCTATTGAACGATACGGTTTTAAATCTACCGCTTATCCACGAGCGCTTGGAGCAAAATGGCAAAACTCAAGCATTTGAGCGCTGCTTAATGTCTTCGAACTACCTATTCGCAAGTACGTTTGCCTTCTCATCAGCGATGAACTACTTCCTAGCGACGTGGATTGTTACCAGCCCAGCAGGTACAGCGGCGTTCAATGAAGAATTGGGTAAACTGACACTTTACAGTTACCCGATGATTGCCATCCCAAGTATGTTGATGATGTTTGGCATTTTTTACTACATCTGGCGTCAAGTTCGCGCGATGACGTCACTAGAAACTGAGCAGATTTTCCATACCAAGTAATCATTACTTAGCGGTACGAAGATAAAAGACCCCGATGCTTGGCGACCAAGCATCGGGGTTTTGTTTTTAAACCTGATAACGAGTGTGCGTTTCTGAGCCTCAAGAGAGACCTTAGCCGACTAAAGTGATATCACGCTCTTATTCACTTTGAGGTAGTTGCCCCTCTATCTAACCATTCAATAAATGCCGCGTTCTTTGGTCTGTGTCGCTGCCCATTCAGGCCAATTAAATCATAGCCACGCTCGCTCAAAAGGCACCTTTAACCTAAACAGGCTGACTGAGCATAAACACCACCACTAATGCGAGGCTGCTGCCCATGCATCGGTTTACCCACACCACCTTTTGTGGTGACTGAATAAAGCGGTTCAATACGGTGCCAAAGTACGCCCACGCAAACATCCCCAGCACACCGGTTCCCACCATCACGCTAATGATGATCACCACTTGAGTTAGGTAATCATTGTTTGGCGAGATAAATTGAGAGAACACCGTTAGCGAGGCAACCCAACTTTTCGGATTGAGAATTTGCACCCAAACGCCAGATAAAAAGCCGGACTTTTTCGCATTCGAATCATTGTCGAGTTCCATTGTGGCAATCGACCATGCGAGATACAGCAGGTAGGCTGCACCAATCCACTTCAACGCCGTGTACAAATCTGGGTAAAGGGTAAACAAACTGACAAGCCCCACACTTGCACCAACCAACATGATGATCACCCCGACTGCGTTGCCCAATACAAACGGCACAGTCGCAGAAAACCCATATCGGCTTGAAATACCTAACAGCGCGACGTTACCTGCTCCCGGCGTTAAAGAAATATAAACGGCAAACAACAAAAATGCCGCCAACAATTGAGCACTCATGCACTCTCTCCCAAAAAGTAATCAACGAATATGGGAACAGTCTAAAGATTTGGGTAGAAAGAAAATTGCTATCTGCGCTACGATAAAAGCCAATTTGAGCAGACTATTTCCAGAGTGACCATGAAAAAGAAAGAATCCACCAACTTTGAATTGGATAGTACTGATTTCGCCATCCTTGACCATATTCAGAAAGATGGTCGCATGAGCAATTCTAAGCTTGCCGAGACCGTCAACCTGAGTGAAACACCCTGCTGGCGACGCTGGAAGAAAATGGAAGAGGAAGGTTACATTGAGGGTTACGCTGCAAAGCTGAACCGTAAAAAACTCGGTTTCCAAGTCTCTGGTTTTACGCTAGTTACCCTCGGCAGCCATGAAGTAGAAAACACCACGCCTTTTGAAGACTTTGTCGCAGAAACCGATTGGATCTTAATGTGTCACTGCATTGCTGGCAGCGCAGATTATATGGTTCAAGTGGTGGCTCGAGACTTAGACGAATACTTTGACCGCATCAGTGCGATTCGCCGTGTGAAAGGCATCAGTGCTATTCAATCCAACGTATCCGTAAAGGAAATTAAGAGTACTTTCCAGTTGCCGTTAGAGTAGTGTGATGGACGAGATTGATGCTGTAGACAAGATTGCACTCGCTATCCCCGTCGACCATGAACGCGAAACTGCTGTGGGGTGACATCAAAATAGGCTTTAAACGCTTTGATGTATGACGAGTCGTTTTGATACCCCACGTGATCGGCAATGTTTTGGATAGAGAGCTCCTCGTCTAGCAAAGACAGCGAATAAATCAGCCGAATTTGCTGCCGCCAAAGTTGAAACGAGGTGTTGAACTCTTTGGAGAACAGGCGCGACAATGTTCGCTCGGATGCACCGACTTTCTCTCCCCACTGTTTGAGTGACCAATCCAATGCTGGCGTGTCGGTCAGCGCTTCGAATATCAGCTTTAATCGCCTGTCTTCTGGCAGCAGTAACTGAAAGGTCTGCACGTTGTCTCTCATGATTTGATCGTGGAGTACGCCAAGCAAGCGCGATACTTCCTCATCACTCACGACCCCTTTACATTGGCGGCGTATTTCCTGTAGCAGCTCGTTCAAGAACGGCGTGAGAGTGATGGTTCTAACTTGATGCTCATACTCAGTACCGAACTTAGGGTTCAGATAGATACCTACAAATGTCGTATGGCTTAGCGCGATGGATTCATGTTGAATACCCGCAGGCACAAACAGCGCAGAAGTATGGGGCACAAGGTGCTGGTAATGATCGGTTTTGGTTTGCAATAGCCCTTTGAGCGGGAAGATGACTTGATGCCACGTGTGTTGGTGCATCGCGTCAATGTAACCTTTGGGCATGTCGATGGTCTTAACCAGTGCTGGTGAGTGAGGATTGGCAGCCATCATCTCATTGGAGGTCATAACACCGGAGTGAGAATCGATTTGGCGGGTTGGCATCATTAACTGTCCTTACATCCCTACTCTGACACAAGTTCACTAGGCTATCATGCTCGGCAAAGTGAATGAAGCAGTGAGGTGCGACGTATGCGATATCAAGTTGAAATATCCAAAGAAAACCAACTCTTATTCAAAGTCGATATTGATAACATCAACCAAGACAAATGCGAAACACGCTACTTAAAAAGCACAGAAAAGCGCATTGAACTACTGGCAGCGATCCCGGTATTCAAATCATTGGGCGAACGATAACGTGGTTTTGTCTCACACCGTTTGGCAAATCAGTTTCAGGCGATAAGGAAAGAATATGAAGAAATTAGGCGTAGTTAACAGCGTATTAGCAGGTAAAACCGTTGCTTTTGCACATGGTGCGAAAAGTGCGATTAACAAACAGGTTCTGCCGCAGCGTCAGCATGCAACAGAGCTGGGTTTTACCAATGATGAACAAGGCGATCCGCGCTTTCATGGTGGGATTCAAAAAGCCCTTCATATTTACCCAAGCGAGCACTATTCGGTTTGGCAACAAGAGTTGGGCGATAAAGCGATTTTCCAGTCAGCTGGCGCGTTCGGTGAGAACTTAAGCTCAAGCGGCGTAACAGAAGCGTCCATTTGCCTGAAAGATAAAATCCGAATCGGCACAACCTTATTGGAAGTATCCCAAGGTCGCATGCCTTGCTGGAAACTCAACGTCCGCTTCGAGCAAAACGACATGGCGAGAAGACTGCAAGACACGCTTCGAACAGGCTGGTACTTCCGAGTGCTACAAGAGGGCGATATCGGCGCTGGTGACGAGATTATTCTGTGCGAAAGACCCTATCCAGACTGGTCATTGGCTCGCATCATGGGCGCTGTGTTTACTGGTTGCCTAGATAAAACAGAGCTAAGCCAACTGGCGGAACTTCCATTGGTTGAATCTTGGGGCAAGCTTGTAGAACGTCGCTTGGAAACGGGTGAAGTCGAAGATTGGGAAATGCGTTTGGTTGGTCCAACGACTAAGTAGTTTTAAGAACTCCCCTAAAGTCATCAACAAGAGAATAATTAACCATTCATCACTATATACGTTCATTTATGCCGCTATGAGGAGCTTTATCTCATAGTCAAAACCTTCGTTACTTTGCTCTGTATCGTGTATTAAAACAAAGCAAAGGAGAAAGGCGATGAGCGGGCAGTTAGTAAGATTGGTTTTAAGATGGACACATATTTTCTGTGCTCTGTTGGTGGGCGTTGCACTTTATTCACCGCTGAAGGCAAACGAGTTGTTCATGACCTTAACGTTATTTGTGCTTGTTCCTGTTGTTGCTATCACAGGCGTTATGATGTGGAAGCAAGGGAAAGTTATGACGTTTCTTTGCCGTAAGAAAACTATTTAATCAAAACAATAGCCAAACTTGTCACCATGCCCTCAATTATTGTGGGCATGGTTTTTCTTATTTTGAAGCTCCATTCATTCCTATTATCTTCACCATTGCATTCTTCAGTCATACACCATCATGACACTTCCATACGCTCTACTGATAGAGGGTTACACACCCGTTTTGTACACTGTTCAAAATTAAATAATTAGGACAGAATAATGAACAAAACACTTATCGCATTATTAACGCTAACTACAGCAGGTACAGCGACTGCAGGTGACACTTACATTCGTAACGGTAACATCTACAACAATGAAGGCGGCTGGATGGTTGAAGCTGGCGTGGTACACGCGAGCGATCTTTTCAAAGACCAAAAACACAACACTGCACCAGTCCTAAACGGTGGCTACCACGGTGAAGACTTCAACGCAGATTTAGGTGGTATCAACTACCGTTTCCTTGGAAACAACGATGAACTAATGAACATGAGTGCTTACGTGGTAGGTAGCGGTGTACCTCGTGATAGCGATGTAGCGAAAAGCCTAAAAGGTACTAAACGACGTGATATCGCGATCGATCTAGGTTTGAACGCAGATTTCAGACTTGATCCAAACAACGTGGTTTCAACTTACCTACAACATGATGTATCAGGCGCTTACAAAGGCTTCCAAGGTGGGGCGACTTACTTCCATATCATGAATATCGGTAATGTTGATTTAGTACCATTTGCGAGTGTGTCCTACCAAAGCAAAGATTACGTTGATTACTACTTCGGCGTAACAGACAAAGAAGCACGTGCAAACCGCAAAGCGTACAAAGGCGACGCAACCGTAAACTACGGTTTAGGTTACAAACTGGTAGTGCCAATCACTGAGCACTGGCAAATCAACCAAGTATCACAATACACTCGCCTAGGTAGTGGCATCAGCGATTCTTCTATCGTAGACAGTGCAAACCAATGGGCAGTAGGCGCGACAGTTTCTTACAACTTCTAAGCACTACCCCCTATTTAGACACTCACTCCATTTAATTAAAAAGCCATCATTACGATGGCTTTTTGTTTATTTGGTTTTGTTCATTTCGCTTTAGGCGCTTGGCGTTTCGGCTTGCCTTGGAACTGCTTAATGCTCTTTTTGGCATTGGTTCGGCGATTGGCTTTTTTATCACGTGGGGCGCGTTTGCTTTCGCCTGTTGAAGGCTTATCCGTTACTGGGAAACCCTCAAGATCTTGCGTTGGCAATTCACGTTGAGTCAGGTTACGAATCGCGGTAAGCGCTTCGGCTTCTCCATGGCAGACTAGCGACATTGCAACACCTTGCTCGCCTGCACGGGCGGTACGTCCAACTCGGTGAACGTAAGTCTCTGCGTGCATTGGCAACTCAAAGTTAATCACTACTGGTAGTTGCTCGATGTGAATACCACGGGCTAATAGATCGGTGGCAATTAGCACCTGTGCTTGCCCAGATTTAAACTGCGCTAGCGCGTCTTCTCGCTCTGCTTGGCTCTTATTACCGTGCAGCGCATTGGTTGTGATTCCAGCTTTGTTCAACTTCTTCGCTAAACCATCTGCATTCTCTTTCGCGCCAATAAATACCAATACCTGTGTCCACGCATTTTGCTTGATCAGTTCAATCAAGGCTTTGGTTTTACTGCCTTTATTGACGAGATACAGCGTTTCGGCAATATCTTGATTGGTGCTGTTTTCTTGATGCGCTGCTACCTGTTTTGGTGCGTGCATAAGCTGCTTGACTTTGCCCTTCAACTCATCAGAAAACGTTGCTGAGAACATCGCGGTTTGGCGCGGGTTTGAAACCTGCCCTGCAATATTTTGCACGTCAGGCCAAAAGCCCATATCCAACAAGCGATCCGCTTCATCCAACACTAGGTAATGGATATTACTCAGGTCCAAACCGTTGTTCGCCAGATCAATTAAACGACCTGTTGTCGCCACAAGAATTTGAGGGTTTGCCGCAAGTGCTTGTAGTTGCGTCTCTTTATCCACGCCACCACACAAACAAACTGCGTTGAGACCAATAGCTTGACCAACTTGGTTGATCGCCTCGCTCACTTGTGTCGCCAGCTCTCGCGTTGGTACTAGAATCAGCGCTTTTTGCTCTGGATTTACACTTAGCTTTTCCAACAAAGGCAAACCATAAGCAAGGGTTTTGCCGCTGCCCGTGTTCGCTAATGCCAATACGTCTTTACCACTGAGTAGCTCAGGAATAGCCAAAGCCTGAATATCAGTTGGCTTCTTAAAGTCTTTTGGCAGTGCGTGAATCAGCTCAGAACTCAAAGAGAGAGTAGAAAATGGCATTAGCTTAACCTTGTGCTTTTGGTTGAAGAGGCAGTAAAACAATATAGATGCAGTAAATCGCAGGCGCGGACTTTACCACAACCTCGCTAGTGAGCCATCTTATTTTAAAGCAAGTCACTCATTGAGGAGGTTCAACCTCAAGCATAATGCAAGACTTAAGAATGAAGCTGATAAGTACCACGAATCGGATAGTTATTCTCCGGATTACGAATAAACGCCAAACCAGACAGCAAAACATTCAGTTCTGGACGAACAAATGGGCCGTTTGATATATCAATGATCTGTACTCGACCTTGATCATTAACAACAAACAAACCAGGTTCTGCGAACAAATGGTCTGTTTCTTTGTCAGAGCGAGGCTCAGAAATATACAAGCCAAGTGTTTGCATCTGAGCAACTGTCAGACCATAAGCGATTGGATACGTGACGTTTAGTTTATCCATGTGTTGAGTAACTTGCTCCTCACTGTCCGCCGAGACCGCTACGATATCAACACCAACTTGTAAGAACTGAGCTTTTAGCGCTTCCAGTTCATTTAGGTAACGAGTGCACAATGGGCAGTGTTTACCTCGATAAACCACCACCAGGCGCCAATCTGCTTTGCCAGAAGGCTGACCTAACTCGATGCTGCCACCATTAACTGTTGGCAAAGAGATTGAAGGAAACAAATCACCCGCTGTAAATTTACTTGTTGTCATTACTTAGCCCTTTTAGTTTCACATTATTTAAGATTAAAAGAGCATGACATGGGTTGGAGTAGAGAGCTTTTACGCCCTCACATGTCATGCCCAAATAAACAGACCGGAGATAAATCTGAATCTATTCAGAGCCTGCATCAAACGATTACTTTCACCAAGCTAGCGCCGATAAAAGCTGGTAATAACAACACTGATAACACCGTCATACAAATTCACCTCTTGGCTTTGAAAGTATATTAAAGTCAAACACCAACGACTAAAAGCAACGAAAATGACTAGCATCTATTCTTATTTGGAATGGTTAAAACAAAAAAGCGCAGAGCCGAGACTCTACGCTTTTGAAGGTGTTTTACATTGTAAATCGTTACTTTGTGTAGAACGCGCGTTTTAATGCCATTTCTAGACCACGAACTTCAGCAAGGCCCTTCAAGCGGCCAATGGCTGAGTAGCCTGGGTTGGTCTTCTTCTTCAAGTCATCCAACATTTGGTGACCATGGTCAGGGCGCATTGGAATTAAACGATTATCGCCTACTTCTGCGCGGCGTTGTTCTTCATCCAGAATCGCCATCACCACATTGTACATATCCACATCGCCATCAAGGTGCGCCGCTTCGTGGAATGTCATTGGGTTGCTTTCTTCACGCTTGGTTGAACGCAAGTGAGTGAAGTAAACACGATCGCCATGCTTTTTGATCATCTTAACTAGGTCGTTGTCACCACGCACACCGTAAGAGCCCGTACACATGGTTAAACCGTTCATTTTGCTTGGTACTTTTTCGGTCAACCAATCAATGTCTTCGATGGTTGAAACAATACGCGGCAAGCCAAGAATTGGGCGCGGTGGATCGTCTGGGTGCACAGCAAGCTTCAAGCCATGCGCTTCACATACTGGCATGAGCTCTGCCAAGAAATGCGCCATGTGCTCACGCAACTTGTCTTTACTGATGCCTGCGTAGCGATCCAATTGTGCTTGGAACTCTTCTAACGTGTAGCCTTCTTCTGCACCCGGCAGACCAGCAATAATGTTACTTGTCAGTTGCTGGATTTGCTCCGCCGTCATGTTGTTAAAGTATTCCAGCGCCTGCGCTTGTTCTGCTTCGGTGTAATCCGCTGCGGCGCCCGGACGTTTAAGAATGTGTAGCTCAAATGCCGCAAAAGCGATTTGGTCAAAGCGCAATGCTTTAGAACCATCCGGCATTTCAAATTCTAGGTCGGTACGCGTCCAGTCGAGTACTGGCATGAAGTTGTAGCAGACCGTATCTACGCCACATTCTGCAAGATTACGCAGCGTTTGTTTGTAGTTGTCTATCCATTGTTGGAAGTTGCCTGTCTGAGTTTTGATTTCTTCGTGAACAGGAACACTTTCAACCACCGACCACGTTAAACCTTTCTCTTCGATAATGGCTTTACGTTTTAAAATCTCTTCTTTCGACCACACTTCACCGTTTGGGATGTGGTGCAAGGCATTCACAATGCCTGTTGCGCCTGCTTGACGAATATCGTCTAGCGACACGGGGTCATTCGGACCGTACCAACGCCAAGTTTGTTCCATGACACTCACCTTTTTTAAGACGCACTCAGCCCGCTCGAATTATTCAAGCTAAGTGCACAACGACTTCTTAATATGCAGCCACGACAATGCAGCTGCGCTGACTAGAGCCGACCGAAGCCGGCAATGTGGTTAACCGTTTTCAGCGCCCTGCAGAACAACAGGGTTGGAGCTGAATAAGTAACCATCAAAATCTGGGTCATCGATGTCAGACAGCTCCAACAGGCGCTGTTTAACGTTTTCAAGGTGTTGCCACATGGCATTTTTCGCAGCGATAGGATCTTTACGCTGCAATGCGGCGAGGATTTTAGCGTGATCGTCTAACCACTCTTCACGGTAGTCTTGACCAGCAATGTGAGAGTGTAGTTTCTTCCACATTGGGCTGCTCTCGCGTCGCTCCCAAGATTGCTTCAGCATGTCCACCAGCACAGAGTTTTGAGTTGCCTCTGCGATGCACATATGAAACTTCTCATCACCGTTACAATCTGCGGTGCCACTGGCGAGTTCTTCTCGTTCTAACTCAAGGGCTGCGCGCATTTTCACGATGTCGCCCGGCGTTACTTGCATCGCTGCAAATTCAGCAATGTTACTTTCAAGCAACTGGCGAGCTTGGAGCATTTCAAACGGACCAGCATCATCGCTGATCACGTTCTCACGGGAGTTCGGTTGAGATGGAATATTGATGACATACACCCCAGAACCTTTCTTCACTTCGACAAGGTTTTCCAACTCCAGCATGATGATCGCTTCACGCACTACTGTGCGGCTAACGTCGAGACGTTCTGCAATATCGCGCTCAGGCGGCAGCCTATCTCCGACCACGTAACGGCCATTGATAAGTTCTTGTCTAAGGACTAAACCGATCTCTTGATACGGTCTTTTCGGTTCAAAAGGCATCATGATGATATTATCACTATATTCCATCTAACTTCTCACGCCATCATAACGACCAATAACAATTGGTCAACCTCTATGTACCAGAATGTGGTAACACCTAATTTTCGATTGTTTATTACTAATTAATTTGTGAATTACTTAACCGATTTGATCTTCTCAACCAGTTCATTTAATTCAGGATTTGTCTTTTCTAGGTCCGCATACATTGGTTGAACCGCTTCAGCAAATGCCGCTTTGTTTGGTTCAACAAAAGTCACGCCCATCTTCTCTGCTTTCTTGCGCTCTTTTGCTTCTGACTCTGCCCATAGTTTCTTCATGTATTCTGAAGAATCTGCCGCTGCTTTCATCAGTGCTTCTTGCTGCTCTGGTGTTAGCTTATCGTAGGTCTTAGTTGAGATAACCAAAACGTCCGGAACCATAGTGTGTTCATCTAGACTGAAGTATTTTGCGACTTCGCTGTGACGGCTCAAGCTAAACGATGGGATGTTATTTTCCGCAGCATCCACAACTCCTTGTTGCAATGCCGTGTATAGCTCACCATATGCCAGTGGTGTTGGGTTACCGCCAAGCGCTTTCACCATCGCAATCGCTGATGGACTCGGCTGTACGCGCACTTTCAGACCTTTTAGATCTTCTGGTGTATTGATTGGTTTGTTGGTGTAGAAGCTACGAGCGCCTGCGTCGTAGTAAGTCACACCAATAAAACCGCTGTCTGCCGAAGAGTTGAGGATTTCACGACCTACTTCACCGTCTGTCACTTTGTAGTAGTGGTCTTTATCGCGGAACAAGTAAGGCATGTTAAATGCTGCGTAAGCTGGGGAGAAAGCTTCCAATTCTGCCGCGTTACTCTTCACCATATCTAGAGCGCCGTTTTGCATCAGCTCCATCGATTCACGCTGTGTACCTAGTTGTGCATCAGGGTAAATACGAATACGAACTTCACCGTCTGTCATTTCACGCACTTCTTTTGCCATAAAGTCCATTGCTTTATGTACCGCATGGTCACGAGGGTGGTTGTGACTCAGTTTCAAAGTGGTCGCAGCATAAGCAGAAGCAGTGGCGCCGAAGGTCATTGCAGCACCTACTACAGCGCATAGAAGAGTCTTACGCGTCATCATTGTTCTATTCTCCTTGGATTGGTTGTCCAATATGTAGGGTAGTTTTAATTTTTTAACGGTATTTCTTGTTTCGAGGCCATTATTGGCGATCAAAAAAGCCATCGTCAAAACAAAAATGTAAATTGATTGACCAAAATCACAATAGCAATCGTTAAATTGGTCAACCAATCCATTTGTAAACCCGCTCACGTGACAACCAAATCGGCTAACTTATAATCCGACCAGAAAGATTAGCGTATGTTGCTGCCCTACACAGAAACACATCCTTACATTGGTAAACCAATTGTTATGAGATACGCGTATTTACTGAAAGGAAACTAAAATGAATAAATTGGTCAAATACATAAATAGAGGGTTGGCCGCCTTTACTGTCTCTCTGTCGACCTTCCTCGTTTTTTGCGTGGTCTGGCAAGTGCTATCTCGTTACGTTATTGGTAGACCAAGTACCGTGACCGATGAGCTTGCTCGTTATCTGTTTATGTGGGTTGCCCTTATTGGTGCTGCTTACACCACTGGCCTTAAACGTCACCTTGCTATCGACTTATTGACGATGAAACTGCAAGGCAAACGCAAACTCATCAATGAAATCATCATCCAAATCGCCATCGCACTGTTCTCTTACGTGGTGTTGGTTCACGGCGGTACTCAACTGGCACTGAAAACACTGTCTATGGGTCAGCTAACGCCGGCACTGGGCTTGGAAATGGGCTACATCTACTTCTGCCTTCCAATCAGCGGTGCACTGATGATCTTCTACTCTGCGGTATTTGCTTTCGACCGCATCAAACAATTGACGTCTGGTGAAGCCCTACTCACCGACACCCAGCTTGATCAATAGAGGGTTCCACAATGGAATGGCAATTAATTCTCACCCTGTTCGGTAGCTTTGCAGTCTTATTGACTATTGGCGTACCAGTTTCTTTCGCTATCGGCTTGTCATCGCTAGCCACTATTTTAATGAGCTTACCGTTAGAACCAGCTATCGCCGTTGTGGCGCAGCGTATGGCGGCAGGCCTTGATAACTTTGCTCTACTGGCAATCCCGTTCTTTATCTTGGCGGGTAACATCATGAACCAAGGCGGTATCGCACTGCGCCTGATTAACTTTGCTAAAGTGTTAGGTGGTCGTCTTCCTGGTTCTCTAGCGCACGTAAACGTGATGGCGAACATGATGTTTGGCTCTATTTCTGGCTCAGCGGTTGCGTCTGCAGCAGCGGTTGGCGGTACTATGTCTCCACTGCAAAAGAAAGACGGCTACGATGAGAACTTCTCTGCGGCAGTGAACATCACTTCTTGCCCATCTGGTTTGTTGATTCCGCCAAGTAACACTTTGATCGTGTTCTCATTGGTGTCTGGCGGTACGTCTATTGCGGCATTGTTCCTAGCGGGCTACATTCCTGGCATCTTGATGGGTCTAAGCATCATGGTGGTGGCAGGTATCATTGCAAAACGTCGTGGCTACCCTGTGGCAGCGCGTCCGTCTCTTGCAATGGTTTGGAATACCTTCTTGAAAGCGGCCCCGTCTCTAGCACTGATTGTGATCATCATGGGTGGCATCATTGGCGGTATCTTTACAGCAACAGAAGCATCAGCTATCGCCGTGGTTTATACCTTTGTGCTTGCGGTGCTGATTTACCGCGAAGTGAAATGGCGTGACATTCCAAAGATCATCCTAGAGTCTGCGGTCACCACTTCTATCGTATTGCTACTGGTTGGCGCATCAATGGGCATGTCTTGGGCGATGGCGAACGCCGACATCCCTTACATGATTGCAGATGCCCTACTTGCTATCTCTGACAACCCAATGATGATTCTATTGATCATCAACGTCATTCTGTTGATTGTCGGTATCTTCATGGATATGACACCAGCGGTACTTATCTTTACGCCTATCTTCCTGCCAATCGCACTAGATATGGGTATTGACCCAGTGCACTTCGGCATCATGATGACCTTCAACTTGGCTATCGGTATCTGTACCCCACCAGTAGGTAGTGCGTTGTTCATCGGTTGTTCTGTGGCGAACGTTGCCATCGACAAAGTGATTAAGCCTCTACTTCCATTCTACGTTGCACTGATTGCAGCACTAATGGCCGTGACCTTTATTCCTCAGCTAAGCCTGTTCTTGCCTAACCTTGTTCTTGGCTACTAAGCGCTGGGTTATAAGTTTTAGATTACGAATTATTAAAATACACCATCCCGCAGGTTCGCCTGCGGGAGAAGGGATACCAAAATGAAGACTATTTCGAATTCCACTCTGAATCACTACGTTCTGCTTCCGGACTACGACCGCTCAACGCTTAAAAGCCGTATTGTTCACCTTGGTTTCGGTGCTTTCCACCGTGCGCACCAAGCTTTATTCACCAATGAGATGCTGAGCAAAACGGGTTCTGATTGGGGCATTTGCGAAATCAACCTATTTGGCGGTGAAGACTTAATTCAATCACTGCGCGCGCAAGACCACCTCTACACAGTGGCAGAAAAAGGTGCAGAATCGACAGAAGTAAAAGTGATAGGTTCAGTCACCGAGTCACTGCACCCAAGCCTCGACAGCATTCAAGCGGTGCTAGAAAAAATGGCAGAGCCACAAGTGGCGATCGTTTCAATGACGATTACCGAAAAAGGCTACTGCGCTGACCCAGCGACGGGCACGCTTGATAAAAACAACCCGCTAGTCATTGCTGACCTTGCCAACCCAACGGAGCCAAAATCAGCATTGGGTTACATCGTGCAAGCACTGAAGATGCGCCGTGAACGCGGTCTGACGCCATTTACCGTGATGTCTTGCGATAACGTGCAAGAGAACGGTCACGTAGCAAAAGCTGCGGTACTTGAGTTCGCTCAATTGCTTGACCCTGAATTACGCGACTGGATTGAAACCAACGTTACCTTCCCTTGCACCATGGTTGACCGCATTGTGCCAGCAGCAACCGAAGAGACACTGACCGAAATCGCTGAGCTACTTGGCTGTGAAGATCCATGTGGCATCGCTTGTGAACCATTCCGCCAATGGGTTATCGAGGATAACTTCGTGGCAGGTCGCCCGGATTGGAACGTGACTGGCGCAGAATTTGTTGCCGACGTTGTGCCTTACGAAGAAATGAAGCTGCGCATGCTAAATGGTAGCCATTCGTTCCTAGCCTACCTAGGTTACCTTGGCGGTTACGCGCACATCTCTGACACCATGACAGATGAAGGCTACCGTAAAGCAGCATTCGACATGATGATGCAAGCGCAAGCCCCTTCGCTGACCATGCCAGAAGGCACCGATTTAGAAGGCTACGCCAAGCTGCTTATCGAGCGCTTCACTAACCCAAGCTTGAAACACAAAACATGGCAAATCGCGATGGATGGCAGCCAGAAGATCCCACAACGCATGGGCGGCAGCTTACGATTCCATCTTGCTCAAGGTTCTAACTTCTCATGGTTGGCAACAGCGATTGCAGGTTGGATGCGCTACGTATCTGGCGTGGACGAGCAAGGCAACGACATTGATGTTCGCGATCCAATGGCAGAGACACTACGTCAGATCTGCGACCAACACGGCTTGAACGTTTCTGTTGTGCCTGCGTTGCTCGCGGTTGAAGCAATATTCCCACCTGAGCTTGGTCAAAACCCACAAGTGATTGATGCGGTGAGCAGTGCTTACCAATCGCTGATTGATAACGGTGCTCGTGCCACTGTCGCTGCGCTGTAATAGGAGTTAACGATGAAGAATTTCTTGTGTGAAGACTTTTTACTCTCAAATGAAACTGCACGTCGCTTGTACCATGAATATGCGTTCCACCAGCCAATTTACGATTACCACTGCCACTTAAACCCAGCGGAAGTGGCGCAAAATCGTCAGTTCGATAACTTGGGTCAAATCTGGCTTGAAGGCGATCACTACAAATGGCGTGGCATGCGCTCAGCAGGCATTGAAGAGCGTTTGATTACAGGTGACGCGAGCGATTACGACAAATACATGGCGTGGGCGAAGACGGTTCCTCAAACCTTGGGTAACCCGCTTTACCACTGGACGCACCTAGAACTGCGTCGCCCATTCGGCATTACCAATACGTTGTTTAGCCCAGACACCGCTGATCAAATTTGGCACCAATGCAATGAGCTACTAGCGATCCCTGAATTTACGGCTCGCGGCATCATGCAGCAAATGAACGTCGTAATGGCGGGCACGACCGATGATCCTATCGATTCACTAGAACACCACAAAGCGATCGCAGAAGACGACACCTTTAACGTTAAAGTGCTGCCGAGTTGGCGTCCGGATAAAGCGTTCAAGATTGAATTGGACGTGTTTGCGGATTACATGCACAAATTGGGCAAAATAGCAGACATTGAAATTCGCCGCTTTGATGATTTATTGAGTGCGCTTGATAAACGTTTGGCACACTTTGATTCACATGGCTGTCGTGCGGCAGACCACGGTATTGAGATCGTCCGTTACGCGCCGATCCCAAGCGAGGCTGATTTAGATGCGTTGCTGGCTCGTCGTTTAAATGGCGAAGTACTGTCAGAGCTTGAATGTGCGCAGTTCTCTACCGCGGTTCAAGTTTGGCTCGGTAAACGCTACGCGCAATTGGGTTGGGTAATGCAGCTACATATTGGCGCACAGCGCAACAACAGCACACGCATGTTCCAACTGCTAGGTGCTGATGCTGGCTTTGACTCGATTGGCGATCGCCCATTTGCTTTTGAACTAGCACACCTGTTAGATGAAATGGACCAAACCAACGAGCTGCCTCGCACCATTCTTTACTGTTTGAACCCTCGTGATAACGAAATGATGGCGACCATGATTGGTAACTTCCAAGGTGGCGGCATCGCGGGCAAAGTGCAGTTTGGTTCAGGCTGGTGGTTCAACGACCAGAAAGACGGCATGCAACGCCAAATGGAACAGCTTTCTCAACTTGGTTTGCTCAGCCAATTCGTCGGCATGTTAACCGACTCGCGCAGCTTCTTGTCTTACACTCGTCACGAATACTTCCGCCGCATCTTGTGTGACATGGTCGGTCGTTGGGCAGAGAACGGCGAAGTTCCGAATGACCTATCGTTGCTTGGCCCTATGGTCGAAGACATCTGTTTTGGTAACGCAAAACGCTACTTTGAAGAGAGGGCGTAACCAATGAAGCACATCGCCATTATTGGTGAATGTATGATTGAGCTGAATGGCAAACCGTTCGGCTCAATGCATCAAACATTTGGTGGGGATACGCTCAACGCTGCGGTTTATTTGAGCCGCGGCTGCGAAGCCAATAGCAAACCTGATGAAGTTAAAATCTCTTACGTTACAGCGCTTGGCAATGACCCAATCAGTACGGGAATGCTGACTCGCTGGGAAGACGAAGGCGTATCAACAGACTTAGTGCTGCGCGATGAGACTCGCACGCCGGGTTTGTACTTGATTCAGCTTGATGACCAAGGCGAGCGTACGTTCCTATATTGGCGTAACCAATCAGCTGCGCGTTACTTACTTCAACATCCAAATTTTGGACTGGTTAAGCAAGCATTAACTCAAGTGGATGCGGTGTTTCTCAGCGGTATCTCTTTGGCCATCTTGCCAGAAGAAGACCGAATTTCACTGCTCAACTTATTGGTCGAACTGAAAGCTCAAGGTGTTGAAGTCGCGTTTGATAGTAACTTCCGTCCAGCACTATGGCCTCAAGACAATAATCAAACCGTCAAAAACGTTTACCAAGCCATGTATCAACTGACGGACGTTGCCTTAGTGACTTTTGATGATGAGCAATTGATCTGGGGTGACGATACACCAGAGCAAACCATTGAACGCCTTACCTCTCTTGGCGTGGGCAAATGCATCGTCAAGCTCGGCGCGGATGGCTGTTTGGTTCAAGACTCAACAAATCAGGGTTCGAGCGCGGCTCTGGCTCCACAAGCCGTGCCAACCCAACCTGTCGCTCAAGTGGTGGACACCACATCGGCGGGCGACTCATTCAATGGTGGCTTTTTATCGGCATACCTTGCTGGCGCCGATCTAGCGACCTCATGCCAAAGAGGCAACGCACTGGCAGGTGCTGTGATTCAACATCGCGGTGCCATCATTCCCAAAGCATTCACACAACCGGCGCTTGGCGTCGTTTAAGGAACACTCATGTCTAGCATTAAAGAACAATTAAAAACTCTGAAAGTTATTCCTGTTATCGCTATCGATAAAGCAGAAGACATTATCCCATTGGGTAAAGTATTGGCAGAAAATGGACTACCAGCCGCTGAAATCACTTTCCGCTCAGAAGCCGCGGTAGAAGCCATTCGTCTTCTGCGAGAAACCCAGCCAGACATGCTGATTGGCGCAGGTACGGTACTGAACCGCGAGCAAGCGATCGCAGCAAAAGAAGCGGGCGCAACGTTCATCGTATCGCCTGGCTTTAACCCAAATACCGTTAAAGCGTGCCAAGAAATCGGGATTGATATCGTACCAGGTGTGAACAACCCAAGCACGGTTGAAGCCGCGCTGGAAATGGGATTAACCACCTTGAAGTTCTTCCCTGCGGAAGCCTCTGGCGGCATCAACATGGTGAAATCACTGCTTGCGCCATATACCGACATCGAACTAATGCCAACAGGTGGCATTAACCCTGCAAACATCAAAGATTACTTAGCTATCCCGCGCGTATTGGCATGTGGTGGTACATGGATGGTAGACAAGAAACTGATTGAAGAAGGTAACTGGGAAGAGCTTGCACGCCTAACTCGCGAAGCAGTAGCGCTTGTGAATGAGTAATAATTCATAAGTAGCCTCAAGACTCTTGGGTAACCCCTTAGCGATTGAGATAAAGTGCCCAGCCCTCCCCTTATGGAGGGCTGATTCGTTCAAAGCATAGCTCAATTGATTGGGTTATCGCGGTAAGTAGATTCCTGATCTCGCCTAGGCTCGTCGAATGACGATATGACAAATATCGCCCTAATCGTCACCCTGAAAAGCAAGGCACGAGCGTGATTCAGGATCTACTCACAGAGCGAATCGAACTCTAAAAGAGCGGCAACTTTGCAGGATGCTCATTTGCCTACTCACTTAACGAGATGAATCAAAGTCCAAAACTCTAGGAAAATTAATGGAAAACTGGTTAGCACAAGCCGTTGGTGGCATCGCGTTTATGGTTGGCGTGATGGCATTCTGGCAGAAAGACGACATGCGCTTTCGCTATCAGATGATGGCGTTTTGCTTCATCATGGGTATTCACTTTACCCTAATGGGGGCAACCGTCGCCGCCATTGGCGTGATCATTAATGGCATTCGCAGTTTCGCCTCAATCAAAACTCAATCGCGCAAAGTGATGTGGTTCTTCATTGCATTGATGTGGCTAATGACCCTTCCAAACATCACTCACTTTTTTGAGCTACTCACGGTAATCGGATCATCGGTCGCCACTTGGGCGCTCTTTTCCAAACAAAGCATCACCCTACGCAGCTTAATTTTGTTTAATTCCTTCTGCTGGGTCAGCCACAATATTTGGCTTGGCTCTATCGGCGGCTCATTGGTCGAAAGTACATTTATCATCACCAACTTACTGACTATATATCGCTTGTATCAATCAAATAAAATTAATAATCAGATGAAAACTGTGAATGATAACTGATGTATTTGTCCCTTTTTATAATCAAGTAATCGTTCCGAAGTAAATAATAGCAGCCATGATATTACATAGAATTTGGAAGCAACCTAACACTTATGTAAATACATGATTTAAATGAAATTAATCAAAAACATCTCAATTCGAAATCACGATAACATTTAATGTGGTCAACCTATTTTTAATAATAGATTGAGTTAAATCACCTAAATAAAAAATATGGTGATCCAAATCTGTAGTTTAATTAAATTTGGTTAACCAAAATACGGGTAATTATTAATATTTGTCTAGAACAAACAACTATACCAACATTAGGACAGCGACATGAAACGTCTTACCCAACTCACTCCTATCGCAGTGGCGCTTGTTCTCGCAGGGTGTAACTCATCCGACGATGACAACAGCTATGTTCAACCAGAAGTCTTCTCTCGAGTACATGACGTACTGAGTGTTGATGGTTATCAATTCAGAGACTCCAATGGCAACGGAACGTTAGAACCATTCGAAGATTGGCGCCTAACACCAGAAGAGCGTGCCGCCGATCTTGTTAGCCGAATGACGCTGGAAGAAAAAGCCGGCATGATGCTGATTGACACTCTCAATTCTGGTGAAGGTGGTGTCGTGACAAGCAAAGGTCAAGACATGATCGCCGACGCTCAGATGACCCGCTTTATTTTCCGTAATAGTGTGGTTGAAACGCCGGAAAACGCCCCGAACTGCGACAGCGGACGCTCTGGTTGCCAAATCTCGCCGAAAGAAGCAGCCACCTTCATGAACAACGTTCAAGAGTTACGAGAGAAAACCCGCATGGGTATTCCTGCTCTATTTAAGTCCAATGCACGCAACCACATCGACCCATCTGCAAAAGCGGGTATCAACGTCTCTTCGGGTGCATTCTCGGCTTGGCCAAAAGAAGCTGGACTTGCAGCCACTCGCGATATGGCGCTGATTGAAGAGTTTGCGGGCATCATGAATGAAGAATGGTCATCGATTGGTTTACGCAGTATGTATGGCTACATGATGGACTTAGCGACAGAGCCTCGCTGGTACCGCGTACATGAAACCTTTACAGAAGACGCGGATCTTGCGGCAGATATCATGCGCTCTTTGATCAACGGTCTACAAGGTGGTGGAGCCATTGACCAAGACAGTATCGCCCTTACGATCAAACACTTCCCTGGTGGTGGTCCTCAAGAAAACGGCGGTGATCCGCACTACGACTTTGGCCAAAACCAAGTTTATCCAAAAGACAACTTTGACTACCATTTGATTCCGTTTATCGCAGCAATCGATGCTGGGGCTTCTTCCATCATGCCTTACTACGGTATCCCTGTAGATCAGAAGTGGATGCCAAACGATGTGGGCATGTCCTTCTCTAAAGGCATTGTCACCGACCTACTGCGCGGTGAGCTAGGCTACACCGGTAATGTCAACTCCGATACAGGTATCATCGGCGACAGAGCATGGGGTGTAGAAGACAAAACCATTGATGAGCAAGTTGCGATGGTGATTGAGGCTGGTGTTGATGTGTTATCAGGCTTTAATGACAAAGACGTCATCGTGAATTTGGTCAACAAAGGGCTGATTGACGAAGAACGTGTCGACCTCTCAGTAACCCGCCTAGTCAAAGAGCAATTCCAACTTGGCTTGTTTGAAAACACTTACGTGGACGTAAGCAATGCACAAGAAATCTTAGGCAATGCCGAACATCAAGAGCGCGCAGATTACGCTCAGAAGAAATCCGTGGTTCTGTTGCAAAATACAGAGAAGACACTGCCGCTTGCTAAACCAAGTACGGACAAAGCAGTTTCGCTCTACGTGATGGGTATGGATGAAACCATCGCAGGTGATGAACGTTATGGCTTTGACGTGACGTCTGGTGATTACGAAGAGGGGGAAGTTCGCCCAACAGTACCTGCAGGAACCGATTACGCCGTTATTCGCGTCCGCGTTTCCAACGAAGGTGCGGATCCTGAGCTTATCTTTGGTGGTGCAAACCCTGATGAACTCGACCTGCTGGCGTTCAGCCAAATGGCAACCGCGGCATCATGGACAATAGAACCAAGCCTAACCGATATCCAAGCTGTCATGAGTGAAGTTGGCGCAGAAAATACCGTGCTTTCGATTAACTTCCGTCAACCGTTTGTACTGGATGATGCAAGCAACATGAAAAAAGCAGGCGCAATCTTAGCCACCTTTGGTGTATCAGATAGCAACCTAATGGAAGTCCTTTCAGGCAACTTTGCGCCACAAGGTAAGCTTCCATTTGCACTAGCAAACAGCGCACAAGCCATTTTGAACCAACACTCCGACTACCCAGGTTATGACGAAGCGGACACGCTATATGAATTTGGTCACGGACTAAGCTACAAATAATCTTTTACCCATCTAGCTAGGCAGCGTCTCAACGCTGCCTTTGCTGGATCAACTTGAGGAATTAACCATGGAACACATACTGCAGTTAGACTGGGTTGACCAAAGCATTCCCCATAAAGTTTGGGTGGAACAATACTACGATGGTTGCCGCATTTGCTTAAAAGTCGTTAAAGATGTTGAGCCTGAAATGCTCTCGCTTGTGGTACCAAATATTGAAGTAAAAAACGTTCGTCAGGCGTGGCAAGGAAAAGCCATCAACATCACACCCGCTTATGATGATGGCGCACTTTTCACCCAAACACGCTCTCTGTTCAACCTACCCCACGGATGTGTGATTTGGGCTGTCACTCATATCAAGATGCAAAATGGGTTAAAGATGTCCGCAGACAAACTCTGTTTTGTACCCAAACATTCAAAGCAAGAACCTTGCTTTCAGCAAGCGCGTCACTCAGAAGCATGTTAAATCGACAAGATCAGCCTCATCGCTGATCTTGTATTTATATGTATCGCGTCTTTGTATTGAACCAAACTCGACGTAACCAAACTAATGAGGCTAGTGCTTCTGTTACAGCAACGATTTACGACTAGGTAGGAACACTTCACCTAACATGCAGCGTACGGAACCACCACCAATAGATTCGATGGTAGAAACATCGAATGGCAGCAATTTACCGTGTGTCGCTAGTTGATTTCTTTGTGCTGGAGAGAATGCATCGTAAGCCGATTGAGACATGGCAATCACCTTGTCGCCTCGCACTGATTCCAGTTGCAATATGTTGCCGCAGAACTGGTTCATCTGCTCTAGAGAAATCGAGATCACTTGCTTGTCTTTCGCTAACGACTTCAAAACAAAACGACGTTCAAATTCTGGGATCACTTCATCGCAAATCACACAGAACTGTTCACCCACCGCCATCATCACATTCGTATGGTAAATAGGTGCACCGGATGGCAAACGCGTTTGGAAAGAAATCACACGCTCGTAACCGATGCGCTTGGCATAGTCTTCTAACACAAGTCGATCACAACGTTGTGAAAGGGCCGCATAGACGGTTTTATTGAAGTGATCGAACACCATAACGCCAGTACTTTCTAGGTAAGCTTGCTCATCTAGGTATTCTGTTAATGATTCTTGTTGATGTACTTCGCGCCCCGCTTGCGCTAGTGCGGCAACCAATGCATCCGGACGAACCTCTTGCTGGCGATTTTCACACGCCATTGGGAATGTATATAAAGAACCTTCCGGCGTCGTACTAAACCAGTTATTTGGGAATACAGCATCTGGCGTAGCGATATCAGATCGTGGGTAATCAAACTCTACTACTTGCACACCTGCTTTGCGCAGAGCCACAACCATTGCAGAAAACTCAGCCATCGCACTGTGGGAGACTTCTTCTTGCGTCAGAGACACTTGGTGTTGAAACTCGTTGTCTTGCGCGGTTTCTTCATTAAAACAAAACTCTTTCGGCGGAACCATCACAACGCAATTAGCGGTATGACGCTGAGCACTTTGCGTGCTTTCTTCTGGTTCACGTGCATTCTGAGGCACTGATTCGTGTAATAGCATCCATCTCAACCCTTATCACTAGAATGAGAAGATTGTAAAATTATTGTTAACCGAAATTTTACTTTTTTTAATAACAATTCCATCAACCAAAAGTAAAGTTTGCTGCAAAAACACACACCAACCCGACTTTTTATTGTCACTTTGTAGGTTTGCTGCTTTATAGCATGTGAATGACATTCTCAAGAACAATGCACTGGTGACATAACCAACTAGTTACATTTAAAAAGCAATCGGTTAGACTATTTTTTCGCCTCTCTCACATACGAAATTTGTCTGCTTTCTGGCTAGCAGACCACAATATGTCTTACCCCATGCTCGGTATTAACTGCTTCGTCCAAAGCAGGAAGAATTGATGGATTCAATTACTGAGATGGCAACTATTAACTTTAGGATGAGTTATGTTTAAACGATTTGAAGGCTTTACCGAGCCATTCCCCAAATCAAACCCTGATCAGCCCCCCTCTGGGATCTTTGCGTTTTTACGCCACTATACTCGTGGTTATGAAAAACCGTTGATCATCATGTCTCTGATGTCGACTATTGTTGCGATCGTCGAAGTATCGCTGTTTGGCGCGATGGGACAACTGGTTGATTGGCTATCTACAAGTAATCCAGAAACATTTCTACAAGACAATAAAGGCGATCTCTACTTCTATGGCAGCTTGTTGCTGATCGTCATGCCAGTTTTGGTGGTGATCTACTCTTTACTGATCCACCAAACCTTACTTGGCAACTATCCAATGTCTATTCGTTGGCTAGCACACCGCTATTTGCTCAATCAAAGCTTAAACTTCTACCAAGATGATTTTGCTGGCCGTGTAGCCACTAAAGTGATGCAAACCTCTTTAGCTGTGCGAGAAACCGTCATGAAGACCATGGACGTATTTGTCTACGTCACGGTTTACTTCACCAGCATCATCGTCATGCTGGCGGCTGCCGACTGGCGCTTGATGATTCCTATGCTGATATGGCTAGCCGCTTACATTGCTATTCAAATTTACTTTGTTCCTAAGCTAAAACAGGTAGCAACCGAGCAGGCAGATGCCCGTTCAACCATGACCGGACGTATTGTCGATAGCTACACCAATATTCAAACCGTGAAACTGTTCTCTCATAGCAAACGAGAAACGCAGTATGCCGAAGAAGGTATGAAAGGCTTCCTCAATACGGTTTATCGTCAAATGCGCTTAGTTACGGGCTTTGATGTCGCAGTGGAAATCTCCAATTATATCTTGGTGTTTTCCGTGGCTGCACTTTCTATCTTCCTTTGGTTAGATAGCGCAATCAGTGTTGGTGCAATTGCGATTGCGATCAGTTTAGCGCTGCGTATCAACGGTATGTCTATGTGGATCATGTGGGAGGTCGGCGCCCTGTTTGAAAATATGGGTACCGTTGTCGATGGTATGAAAACGCTCTCTAAACCTATCGATATCCAAGACAAACCGGGAGCGAAAGATCTACAAGTGTCTAACGGTGGTATCCACTTTGACAACGTCAGTTTCCATTACGGTGAGAAAAAAGGCGTGATCAGCAACCTTGATCTCAATATCAAACCCGGTGAAAAAGTCGGTTTGGTTGGCCGCTCTGGTGCTGGTAAATCGACCTTGGTAAACCTATTACTTCGTTTCCATGATGTTGAAGAAGGCTGCATTAAAATTGATGGTCAAGAGATCTCAAGCGTAACTCAGGACTCTTTGCGTTCAAAGATTGGTATGGTAACGCAAGATACCTCTCTGCTGCACCGCTCTATCCGTGACAATATCCTGTATGGCAATCCAGATGCCACAGAAGAAGAGCTACTAAAAGCAACCAAGCAGGCGCACGCACACGAGTTTATCGACACACTGACTGACCCATTTGGAAACGTTGGTTACGATGCTCAAGTTGGTGAACGTGGTGTGAAGTTATCTGGCGGTCAACGTCAACGTATTGCTATCTCACGGGTACTACTTAAAGACGCGCCATTGCTGGTTCTTGATGAGGCAACCTCTGCATTGGATTCAGAAGTCGAAGCCGCTATTCAAGAAAGCTTGAACGAGCTGATGCAAGGAAAAACGGTTATCGCCATTGCACACCGCTTATCGACTATTGCTCAAATGGATCGTTTGATTGTGCTCGATAAAGGCAATATCGTCGAGCAAGGCACGCACAAAGAGCTTATCGCTAACAACGATATTTATGCTCAACTTTGGGCTCACCAAACTGGGGGGTTCCTTGGTGAGGAGATAGAAGATAAGCGAGCTTAAGCAATAAATGCCTCAAAGCAAAACACCGCCTTTCGGCGGTGTTTTATTATCTGATGCTCAAAGCTATGGCGCTAAGCGATCAATATCCCACTCACCATCGTGCTGAGAGAATAAGAAACGGTCATGCAAACGGTGCTCACCACCTTGCCAAAATTCAATACTTTGAGGTTTGACTCGGAAGCCCCCCCAAAAGGTAGGCACGGGAATCTCGCCTTTGGCAAATTTCTGTTTCAGCTCCAGAAATTTTCCTTCTAAAACACCTCGGGCTGAGATTCGACTACTTTGCTTACTCGCAATGGCCGCTAACTGGCTCTCTTTTGGACGTGAAGTAAAGTACTTCATGTTCTCCAGTGGTGACAGTTTCTCTGCGATGCCGGTAATATGGATTTGTCGCTCAAGCGGATGCCATGGGAAATGGAGGCTGATATTACTGTTATGCTCAAGATGCTGAGCTTTACGGCTGCCTAAGTTAGTGTAAAAAACGAAGCCGTCTTTATCGACGTTCTTAAGCAAAACAATGCGTTGAAATGGCATACCGTTTTCATCAACCGTGGCAACTGTCATTGCTGTTGGATCAGTCAAGCCCGCTTGGATTGCTTGCTCCAACCATAAATTAAATTGGTCGATTGGATCCGCTTTTAGGTCTTTACGGCGTAAGCCACCTTTTGTGTATTCACGGCGGATGTCGGAAAGTTCCATCTTCACTCCTTCACTATTTTTTCTCGATTGTGCGCTCGATGATGGGGAATTACAAGGTCAGCCTTGTTAGCGCAAAGGTCATGGGCCCTCACCCTACTCTTTGAGACACAGATATTCCTTGTTCAAACCCACAAAATTCAGATCTAATTCTCGTTGTGGTTGTGGCTCAATGTACCTTTAAATACCTTTTGATAACATGGCGTTAAAAACCAGTGAGCACGCCGTGAATATACTCAGCCCCAAAGCCATTCGGCATTTTGTTTTATTGATTAGCGCGATAGGACTCGCGGGGTTGCTACTTACCCACTACTATGCGATGCAATATCAACAACGCCAATGGCAGGCGACTCTTACTACATTGGCCAATCAAGTTTCACAAAAGATCGACGCAGAACTGGCTAAGTTTGAACAGATCCCCAATTTACTAAGCCATGATCCTCGCCTGTTAGCTGCGGTGAAAAACCAAACTTCTTCACCCTCACTGAATCCACTATTATCAGATTGGCTCAAGCAAAGCCTTGCCGACACTATCTATGTTCATGATAAAAACGGCGTCGTAATCGCATCAAGCAACTTTGATCAGGCTGATAGTTTTATTGGCGCAGATTTTAGCTTTAGGCCCTATTTTCAAGATGCGATGAAAGGCGAGAAAGCTCAATATGTTGCTTTAGGGGCTCGTTCAAATAAACGCGGGTACTTTTTCTCTTCTCCTCTAATCATTGACGGGAATGTTGCTGGTGTTATCACGGTAAAAGTAAATCTTGAACAACTCGAACAAAGCCTTGCTCAAGAATCAACGGATATACTCGTTGCAGACGAACACAATATTGTGTTTATGAGCAATTTGCCCAACTGGCGGTACAAAGCGCTGTTTCCCTTAACAAAAGCTCAAACGAATTATCTCACGCTTACACAACAGTATGGTGAATCATTACCTCAATACCGTAGTGATGTTACCCAGAACAGTGATATTTCTAATTTTGAGCACTCATCTTTGCTGATCTCCGAACAATATCTTGCCTTTGCTGAGCCTTTACATGCTAAGGATTATCGGGTTATTGCAATAATCACAAAAAATGAAATTCTGATGACCGTATTGCAAGCCGACGTCATCTTTCTCATTTTTTACTGCTTAATGAGCCTAATCGCATTCGCTTGGTTTCAAATGATGGTCAACAAAGCCCGTTTAGCTGAAATGAATGTCAGCCTGGAAGAGAAAGTAACGCAGCGTACCATCGTATTAAGCCAAGCCAATCAAAAGCTGCAGCAAACTATTAGTCAATATCAGCTGAGCCAACAAGAATTGAAACAAACTCAACAAGAACTCACCCAAGCAGCAAAGCTGGCTTTATTAGGGGAGCTTTCAGCCAGCATTAACCATGAAATTAACCAACCTCTAGCCGCACTGAGAACATACACAGAAAATTCTCAGCGTTTGATGGCAATGGAACAGTACCCGATGGTCACAGACAATCTGGATAAAATGCTGAACTTAAACGATACGATTTCTGAGGTGATTGCTCGCTTAAAAGTATTTACTCGTCGAACAGATCAAAATACACACAATGAAATCGCCAATTTGCATGATTCTGTTCACAACGCTACTAGCATACTAAGTAACAAATTGATAAAGCTAGGCGTCACACTAAAAGTCCCAACCATTCACCACAACATAAACTTGGCTATTCACAGCGTCGAGCTAGAGCAAGTGTTGATTAATCTTTTTCACAATGCAGCCCAAGCGATGGATGGCCGACGTATTGACCCTCAGATATCACTGGCCGTTCAGTGTCACGATAATTTATGCGACATTTTAGTTTCTGATAATGGTCCAGGAATGTCAGATTCTTCATTGGAGAAAGTATTTGATCCTTTCTTTACAACCAAACCGGAAGGCTTAGGGCTAGGCCTTACGATTTCTAAAAGGATTTTGGAAAGCTACGGTGGCAGTTTGACTGCATTTAATCACGGTGACAGGAATACCGATAATTTAGCCGGCATGACCTTTGTGATCACTGTTCCTCTCGTAGCAGAACCTACGGAGCAATCTCATGAATAATCTGATCTACTTTGTCGATGATGAACCCCACATTCGTGATGCTGTATCCCAAGCATTAATGATTGAAGGCTTAACCGTTACTTGCTTTCCAAATGCCATAGAAGCACTCCGTGAAATCGACGTGCAAACGCCAGCAGTAGTTATCACGGACATTCATATGCCCGTGATGGATGGGCTCGAATTCATGAAAACCCTACTGAGCAAAAATGCACACTTTCAAGTCATTGTTCTCACTGGACATGGTGACGTTAAAACGGCGGTGGAAGCAATGAAAGCTGGGGCCTATGATTTTTTGGAGAAGCCCTTCTCAACAGAACAGTTAATGAAGTCATTGAACAATGCCAACGACAAACTACTGTTACTTCAAGAAAACGTATGGCTTAAAAAAGAGCTCGACATGCAAACTCATGTTGGCCCAAAGATGATCGGTCATAGCCAAGCAATGGTAGCAGTGCGTCGAACCATCATTAGCAGTACGCCCAATAAACCTATGATGTTCCTTGGTGAAGAAGGGACTGGTCGACGCTTAGCTGCACAATTTGCCCACGATATTCACGCAACGCCAGACAGCGAACTGCTTATTGCTTCAGGGTACGATCTATCTGAACTTTCTGATGAAGCATTTAGCAAAAGTATTGATTATCTGACGCAAGACAAACCATCATCCAGTTTGTACGTCCACAGTATCGAAAATCTCTCTGCCGATCGTTGGGATAAACTGGTGCAGCATCCTGGACTGAAACGTGTTTTAGGCGCAGGAGTCAGTGCAAGCATCGACATTCAAAACACCGCTCTCGTGATTCACTTACCCACGTTAGACGAGCGAAAAGAAGATATCGCACCGTTATACAAACACTTTGTCCGTTACTCTGCGAGCCGATATCAGTTGCAGCCACCACAAATCACATTGGAAGAACTAAACCAAATCACACAAATGTCATGGCCTGAGAACATCAAACAGCTACGACAGTTCGCCGAGCTACGCGCACTAAAACCAGCTGCGTTTCCAATGAGCGAATGGAGTAACGAACGCAGCATTGAGCTTCAAAGTATGACTCAGCGCACAGAACACTTTGAATACTGTTTGTTATTTGATGCTTTACAACGCCATAAAGGCAGGCTCAAAGAGGTTCAACTAGAATTGAACGTGTCACGCAAGACATTGTATGACAAGCTAAAAAAGCATCAGTTGGATAAAACACAGTTCAAGGCCTAGATAGAATTAATTTATTGATCCTGTCGCTATTACTTAACATGGTCAATAAATGAGAATAAAATCAAAAAGATATTTATTCTTTATAAAACAAGGAATGTAATGAGCCGAGATAACTACAACAAACTCAGCAACGAAGAGTTGGACTTTGTTGACGACAAGACCGCGGCATTGCTTCTCAATACGCCAAGTAGCGCCCGTTTAATGCTTTGGGTAATGGTGCTCTTTTTTGCTGCTGCTATTGGCTGGGCATCTTGGGCAGAGATTGATAAAGTGACCGTTGGCCAAGGAAAAGTCATTCCTTCATCCCAAATACAAGTCGTTCAGAACTTAGAAGGGGGGTTGGTCAAAGAAATTCTGGTCAAAGAGGGCCAACAAGTCGAAAAAGGTCAACAATTGCTTTTGATTGATGACACACGCTTTCGCTCTGACTTTCGCGAACGAGAACAGCAAGTAGCCAACTTAACCGCTTCCGTTTTACAACTTTCCGCTTCTATTAGCAGTGTTGAAGTTAACCGCGATTTTGATGAGAAAAATTGGGAAGATAGCGTTCAACTCGATTATGGAAAGCTGACTTTTCCACCTATTTTGGAAGAAAATCAACCTAAGCTAACAAAAAGACAAAAGGCAGAGTACCGCGAAGATCTCGACAATCTGCGTAACCAAATGTCAGTGATTGATCAACAGGTAAAGCAGAAGCAGCAGGATCTGGTTGAGATAGAAGCTCGCGTACGCAACCTACGTCAAAGCTACTCATTTGCTAAGAAAGAACTGGATATTACCAAGCCTCTTGCCGACGAAGGCGTCGTTCCGCGTATTGAGTTGCTGAAACTACAACGCCAGGTTAACGAGTCTCGCCGTGAGATGACATCAAGCGAACTTAAAATTCCGGTGATCAAATCTTCGATCAAAGAAGCGATGTTGAACCGGATAGATGTGGCACTTAAGTTTCGTTCGGAGCAACAAGAGAAGCTCAATAAAACTCAAGATCAGTTGTCTGCGTTAGTTGAGTCTACAGTTGGGTTAGAAGATCGTGTAAACCGGACTATCGTCGTTTCACCTGTAACAGGTACGATCAAAACATTAAACGTCAACACGGTTGGCGGTGTAATTCAGCCTGGTATGGACATTGTAGAAATCGTACCAACCGAAGATACTTTATTGGTAGAAGCAAAAATTGCTCCTCAAGATATTGCATTCTTACGTCCTGATTTGCACGCCATCGTTAAGTTTACCGCTTATGACTTCACTAAATATGGGGGCTTAGAAGGGGTACTCGAGCACATCAGTGCAGACACCACTCAGGACGAAGAAGGCAACAGTTTTTATATCGTTCGCGTGCGTACTGATAAAACCAATTTTGGTAAAGGTGCCGATCTGCCGATTATTCCGGGTATGACAGCATCCGTTGATATCATCACTGGTAAGCGAACAGTATTGGAATACCTATTGAAGCCAATATTGAGCGCAAAAAATAACGCATTAAAGGAGTAAGCATCCGAAACAAAGATCCGATCAACGCACTCAAGTTAAGTGAGTTCTCAATGACGAACATTGATCGTGATAACAGTTGTGATGTATATCGATTATGCCACTGAATTTAAAGCGTAAAGTTAGCGTTCTGTTGAGTTTAAGCTTGGTCGCTCTTCCTGGAGGAGCGCAGAGCCAGCTTGAACAGAAATGGATAAACGCTGTCACCAATACCTACGGTGAACGAGCAGGCTTACGTGTTAAAACATGGCGAGAAAACATTGAGCTATACCAACACCTTACTACTCAAGAAAAACTGGCAGGCATCAATGACTTTTTTAACCAAATGTATTTTGTCGATGACATCAAGCTTTGGGGAAAGAAAGATTATTGGGCGACACCTTTAGAGTTTTTAGGCAGTAGCGCTGGAGATTGTGAAGATTTTACCATCGCCAAGTATTTCTCATTGCTTGAATTAGGCGTTCCTGATTCAAAAATGCGCTTGGTGTACGTCAAAGCTATTGAGCTGAATCAGTTCCATATGGTTTTGGCGTATTACCCAACACAAAGCTCAGAGCCTTTGATTTTGGACAATATCAATCCAGAAGTCGTCAAAGCCTCAAAACGTAGCGATTTGCTACCGATTTACAGTTTTAACGGTTCAAACCTTTGGTTGATGAAATCTGCTGGAAGCAACGGCGAACTCGCCGGGAAATCATCACGTTTGAGCCTTTGGAATGACTTACGTTCGCGCGAGCGTAAGTTGCACTTAAACAAACCTATTATTAACTATGACGAGTAAGAAACATGACCCTTTATAAGAAACTTGTAGTGGGAATGGTTACGGTCTTTATACTCTTGATGGCATCAGTATTCGTAATCGAATTCAACACTACTCGTAACAGCTTAGAGCAACAGCAACGTTCAGAGGTCAACAATACCATTAATACGGTAGGTCTCGCTCTTGCACCTTATCTGCAAAACAAGGATAAGGTCGCGGTAGAATCTGTGATTAACGCTCTGTTCGATGGCAGTACCTATTCGGTAGTGCGTTTAACAGCGTTAGATTCAGACTATCAAATCGTACGCTCGTATCCTGTAAAACCAACCTCGGTACCGCAATGGTTTATTAATCTAAACCTCTTCACTGCTATCCATGATAAGCGTGTGGTAACCAGTGGCTGGATGCAATTGGCTGAAGTTGAAATTATCAGCCACCCTGGTGCGGCTTACGAGCAATTATGGCAAGGATTTATTCGTCTACTAAGTGCTTTTGGTTTAATTTTCCTAGCGGGTCTAATCTCTATCTCTTACATCTTACGCCGCTCATTAAAGCCGCTCGATGCGATTGTGAAAAAGATGCATGAAATCGCTAACAACCAGTTTGGTGATCCGCTAAAACGTCCTAAGACAAAAGATCTGATCGCCGTTGTTGATGGCATTAATACCATGTCAGCACAAATAGAGCTTTCTTTCAAAGAGCAAGCTAAAGAAGCCCAACGCCTACGTGCTCAAGCTTACCTAGACCCAATTTCAAAACTGGGTAACCGTTCGTTCTACATTAACCAAGTAGACCAGTGGCTAGCAGAGCAAACTCAAGGTGGTATTGCGTTGCTACATGCAGAGTACATTGGTGATATCTACGAAACAAAGGATTACCAACGTGCTGACGCGCATGTAAAAGAGCTTGCTCAACGCTTGAAGAACACCATTGACGTTCCGGGAGCAACAATTGCCCGTTTATCTAGCGATGAGTTTGGCTTGCTATTCCCGCACATGGATGAAAGCGAACTTCGCCTAATGGCAGAAAGTATTGTCAACTGTGTCAACGGATTGAATACCGATCCAACAGGCATGGCGAAGCCAAAAGCCTCTCTTGGTGTAGCTCATAGCAAAGAAGAAAAGACCAGAACTGAAGTGATGTCGATGGTCGACAACGCTCTTTCTAAAGCGAAATCAGAACCAGACAAATCTTATGGTTTCATCGGCAGTGATAGCGCTTCAAGCTTAATGGGTAAACAGCAATGGAAAGCACTGGTTGAAGAAGCCATTCATAGTGGTTGGATTAAATTCCGTTTCCAAGAAGCAAAAAATTCTTGGGGTAAAGTTTTTCATAAAGAAGTGTTCTCTAGCATTGAAAAAGAAGGAGAGACTTACCGCGCCAATCAATACCTGTTTGCACTAGAGCAGCTTGAAGCGACCAACATCTTCGACCAATACGTTATCGAATCCATGATTACGATGTTGGAAAGCGGTGAACTTACAGATCCAGTTGCCATCAACATTGCGCAAAGCAGCTTGGCTCAACCATCCTTTATTCGTTGGACCACCAGTATTCTGGAGAAGCATGCCAAAGCAGCGTCAATGCTACACTTTGAGATACCTGAAGACTGTTTTGTAGAACATCCGCACCATACTGCACTGCTATGTAATGCGCTTCGCCAAGCTGGAGCTGAGTTTGGTGTAGATAACTATGGACGTAATTTCCAATCACTAGATTACATTCAAGAGTTCCGTCCGGGGTATGTGAAGTTAGATTACCTATTCACTCATAACTTACATGATGAGAAACAGAAGTTTACTTTGACTTCTATTTCTCGCACCGCACATAACTTGGGCATCACAACGATTGCATCACGTGTGGAAACACAAATTCAGCTAGATTTCCTAACTGAACATTTTGTTGAAGTATTCCAAGGCTTCATCGTTGATAAAGAATAAAAAGGTTAAGGATGAAAGACCCTTTATTAAACTCGCTCATCTACGTTAGCCGATACTATGGGTTAGCAAACTCGCCAGAGGCACTTATTAACGGCCTACCGTTATCCGAAGGCAAGCTAACCCCGTTTTTGCTTCCTAGAGCGGCTGAAAGGGCTGGCCTTGTCGCTAAAGAGAACCGTGCAGGGCTGGAGAATATCTCCAGCCTTATCTTACCGGCAATCTTACTTTTAAAAGGCGGCGACTCCTGCGTCTTAAACAGTATTAACTTAGAAAAAAAAGAAGCCGAAGTCACAACACTAGAAAGTGGCTTGGTGCCTATCGCAATCCCTCTCGAAGAGCTGCTAGAACAATACACTGGCCGTTACTTTCTAGTAAAAAAACAGTTCCGTTACGATGAACGCTCTCCCGAAGTACTAAAAACTAAAGAAGGTCACTGGTTTTGGTCGACCTTGTGGCAATCTAAACGCATTTATCGTGATGTCTTGATTGCCTCTTTGCTCATCAATATCTTTGCTATTGCTGCTCCGATGTTTACTCGTTTAGTGTATGACAAAGTCGTCCCAAACCTGGCGTTCGAGACTCTGTGGGTTCTCGCTAGCGGTATCTTTGTCGTGTTCCTCTTTGATTTCCTCTTGAAGACGTTACGAAACTACTTCATCGATGTAGCAGGAAAAAAGTCGGATATTCTGATTTCATCGAAACTCTTTAGCAAAGTCATGGGCATCCGAATGGAATCCCGGCCACCTTCTGTCGGTGCTTTTGCTCGCCACTTGCAAGAGTTTGAGTCTATTCGAGAGTTCTTTACCTCAGCGACGGTTAGCGCTCTGATTGACCTTCCATTCGCCATTTTGTTCTTAGTCATTATTTGGCTAATGGCTGGCGATCTCGTTTATGTGCCAATTGTTGGTGTCGTCATTCTTGTTATCCACTCACTGTTGATCCAAGGTCCATTGCGCCGCTCCATTGAAGAAGGTTCACGCCTTGCTTCTCAAAAGTACGCCAACTTGATTGAGAGCCTATCTGGATTAGAAACGGTGAAACTGTTAAGTGCACAGGGCCAGTTCCAGTACCGTTGGGAAGAAGCGGTCGCGCACATGGCAAACTGGAATATCAAGAGTCGCCGTATCACAGACAGCATTCAAAATGCGGCTGGTTTTGTTCAGCAAAGTAGTAACGTGGGGATGATCATCTTAGGCGTATATCTCATCGCCAATGGAGATTTGACGATGGGTGGTTTGATTGCAGCAACCATGTTAAGTAGCCGTGCTATTGGTCCACTTGTGCAACTGTCATTGCTTTCAACGCGCTACAACCAAGCGAAATCTTCGATGACCATCATTAATCAAGTGATGGAAATGCCTGATGAACAAGAAGAAGGCAAGCGTTATATTCACCGACCAATTATCCAAGGTAAGGTAGAACTCGATCGTGTGACTTTCCACTATCCAGACGCTCCTGTCGCTTCAATTCGTGATCTTAGCTTGACGATCAACCCAGGGGAAAAGGTAGCGATCATCGGCCGTATTGGCTCTGGCAAAACGACTCTCGAACGTTTAATTATGGGACTTTACAAGCCGACTGAGGGCCATGTTCGTATTGATGATACAGACATGGATCAACTCCACCACGTCGATGTACGTCGCAACATAGGCTGTGTTCCGCAAGACAGTAACTTGTTCTATGGTTCAATTCGCGACAACATTACTCTCGGCCGACCTTTGGCTGACGACCGAGATGTCATGGATGCAGCCAACCGTGCAGGAGTGACTGTATTTACTCAAGCCGATCCAGCAGGCCTTGAGCGCCAAGTTGGCGAAGGTGGCGCAATGCTTTCAGGTGGTCAACGTCAAGCCGTTACTATTGCGCGAGCGCTTCTAGGACGCCCTCCAGTGCTACTTATGGATGAACCGACGAGTGCAATGGACAATCGCTCTGAAATGCAGATTAAGCACCAGTTGGCGCAGCTAAAAGCATCGGAGACCTTAATTCTGATTACACATAAAACTTCGATGCTAGATGTAGTCGATCGAATTATTGTGATGGAGAAAGGTAGCGTTATTGCTGACGGTCCAAAGGCTCAGGTTCTGAACGATCTGAAGCAAGGTAAAGTAAAAGCCGTTAGTTAATAAAGCTGATAATTAACAAAGTTAGCCCATAATAAAGCCCCGTATGATGAACATCAGGCGGGGCTTATTTATTTGTCATGGTTAAGCCAAAATAAGCAAACTCTTCTAAAAACACCCACAAGAGAACAAAGCCAACAATAGCGACTAATCCCATGATTGCCCTTTCGTCTTCTTCCATCGCATCCCTTCTCTTCTACTGCTAAGCTACGTATTTAGCTTAGCAGTAGCTGACGGCGTGGCTAGAAGGCTTCATAACGTCTCAATTCGGAACTGAGAGATAGGTCAAAATTCGTTCAACACAAATATCTATCTTCAATCAAAATAGTTAATTACTTGCGCGCAAAAATCGGCTATAACACGCGCCTTCTTAATATTCTCGAGTTGAAGAAATGAATCAATGGATGCATATAGAGCAAATCGGCCAGTATTTCAGTGCCGGCTCTATCGGTTATAAAGTGTTGATGGGCATTATCATTCTGATCGCTTATCGCCTACTAAAGAAAGTCGCTAATCGTGCAATTCTGAACTTAGCAGAGGCTAAAGGTGTGAGCAAAGCACGCTTGAGCTTTATTCAACGCTGCTTCAACGTCACGTTCTTGTTTGTGTTTGCTTCACTCTTCGCCATCGTAACTGGCGTAGGTTATGGCGATGTGTCGCTATTCCTATCATCGATCTTTGCGGTGTTAGGTGTCGCTTTTATTGCTCAGTGGTCGATATTAAGCAATATCACAGCAAGTTTTCTGATTTTCTTTGTCTTCCCATACCGCGTTGGTGACCGCATCAAAGTCGTGGACAAAGATGAAGACATCAGCGGTGAGATTCAAGAGATCCGCATGTTCCATGTGTTGATCAAGCACGACAACGGCAACCTGATCACTTACCCGAACAACCTGATGTTGCAAAAAGCGGTACTTAAACTGGCAAAAGAAAAAGCTAAACCTGAAGAGGCAAAAGCCACCGCTCGTATTTATACCCGTAGACAGAAATAGCCTTCACCAGTACCGACATTGCAGTATCTTCTTACATTGGCAAGCCAGCATGGCATGATTTGGGTAGGGTTAGACTCAGCTCATGGTTTTGCTGACAAAGGAATTAATCGCCTCGGAACACAGCTTGGTGTGGTATCTAAGGCAGAAGATGGACAACTTCATGAAGTAGATGCTGCAACCGCGCGCTATCTTGGACACCACGTGGCTCACCTTGTTAAACGACTAGCTCGTCCAGAATAGTGAGTCTAGAACAGCGTTTGCCGATCCAGTATCGCTACAGGTTCGGCAACAAACCATGACTCATGTAATTAAATACTTGGTAATAGCAGCCTGAACCTCTACGACTTGTCGCTCGAACAGTTCGAGACATTGTTCGTTGTGGCTCTTAGCAATTGGCACCCAATGCAAACCAGTACCATCATTTAGAGCAAACTCAACCCTGAGCTCGTACTTAGCACCGAAGTAAACTCCGAAGCCAATACCTATTAACACCGACGTTAGCGCTATCCAATAATACCAACTAGGGTAGTTCGTATCCCACGCTAACCAAACTAATGAAGAGACGATAGACATCCAACACAATGTCTTAAAAAGTTTTTCTCTTATGCTCAGACATTTGATTTCAATATCATGGATTCGTGACAGAGGATAGACATCATTCTTCACATAGAATTGGCCTCGCTCTATACGAAAGTCATCCACTTTATACATACTAGTTACCCTCTCATAAACCACGCAAATTGATTAGGTTTCATGACCATACTAAAGCACTAATAGTTGCGCACCTCCAATTCAATGTTTTATAAGATAAATGAGAGCTTGGTTTAACATTCACGGCTGAACGATTCTTCTGAACAACTGATTTTTAACACTTTCCTAATGCAACTCGGTTGTTTACGACATTTAAGGAAACAGTTCAATAAACATTGGCGAGAGTCTAAAATCAATCTGACAGCATTTTGAGAGCAGACAAATGAAAGTATTCGATACTTGGTTAAGTGGCCAAGTCATAAAAGATCATGTAACCAATCCAAATATCGAAGTGGGGGACTACAGCTATTATTCCGGCTTTTATCATGGCAAAACATTCGAAGAGCAATCTGTCCGTTATCTATTAGGCGATGCGGTCACCCAAGATGTTTGGAACTCCGGCGCGTATGGAGAGGTAGACAAACTTAAAATAGGCAAGTTCTGCTCTATTGCATCTGGTGCAACATTTATGATGGCTGGCAATCAAGGTCATCGCGTTGACTGGATTTCAACTTTTCCCTTTTCTCCAGAAGAATTTGGTGATGATGTACAAAGTGGCTTTGAACGCGCAGGCGATACCGTGATCGGAAACGACGTATGGATTGGCACCGAGGCAATGATAATGCCAGGAGTAACAATCGGCGATGGTGCCGTCATTGGATCTCGAGCTGTCATTACGAAAGACGTTGCGCCCTATTCTATTATGGTCGCAAATAATCATGTCGTTCGGAAGAGGTTTGATGACGACGCAATTGCCACCTTACTCGAAATAAAGTGGTGGAACTGGCCCTTAGAGAACATTAAACAAGCGATGAGAATTATGTGTAGTGGTGACATAGAAAAGCTCGCGAACTACTACGCTGATCATATTCAAACACGTTAAAGAAGTCGATAATATAGCCCAGATATTAACTGGGCTAAGTGCTTTTAACTGTAAGTTCTAATGCCAAAGGCATGATTGCAACTTATACTGCGACGTCTTCTTCTTCAAGGTTAGCTGCCACTTTGATCTCGTACTGATTGAAACTAAAAATACAGCCTCCATGAGTACGCTTCGTGATCACTTGTTCATCACCAAACTGAACTGTCACTCGAGTGAAAACTCGCTCAGTGGCTTCCACAACATTTTCTTCCAGTAGCACTTCAAAATCAGTTTCTAGCGTATTGAGTTTAGATTTGACGTCTTCAAGATGCTTATTATTGCGTTCTTTCAGATCATCAATTTGAGCTTGCTCCTCATCCGTTCGGTCGGCTTTTGGGCGCTTCTTAAACTCAAGCTCCTTACGAATGACTTCCATCGTACCTTCTTGAGCAAGTTTGTATTCCTCTTTTAAGGCGCTGATTTTTTCTTTGTACGCAATGTAACGAGCAAAGGCTTCCACTTTAGTAGCTGTATCTCCCTCTACACCAAGCTGCAAACATTTGACCTTATCGCCCACTTTTGCAATCCCACCACTCAACGTTCCGTTTCGTCCTGCAGCATCCATAACTGTGAGATTATGGCCACACTTGATATCGTTATTCATACTGTGCACAGCAAGCTCAATATCCTGGCCAGATTGAAGCTCACTAAACTGGGCGTAGTTGGCCTTGATCGTTCCTTTGGTTTTAACATGACAGCTCTTTGGCGATCCATCTGGTACGGTGTGACCAATAATACCTTTGCCAACTTCAATATCGCCTTGTGCTTGCACGTCAGCTGATTCGATAAACCCACCCACTGTCACTGAGCCCGTAGCTTTGACGATCATACCGGACTCAATATCGCCGGAAATAAAAACATTTCCCTTAAACTTAATGTGCCCTGTATTAACGCCAACGCTATTAAGACATAACGCATTGTCTACTTCGATGGTTTTTTCTTTGATCATAGGCATACCGGAGACCGTAGCTAACAACAAGTTGGGATCATGTTTTGCTAGTTCAGTGCCTTTGCCTGGCTTGATAGGGCTGTCTTTCCCGGCCTGAGGCGGGATTATTTTTCCTTGAACCGTGTACCCTGGATTTCCTTTCGTCGCGGGAATTCGGCGCATAACCTCATCACCAGCATCGACCGTAATGGTTTCACCTAGGTTCTTTAAATCAATCTTATCGCTGTCTGAATTTGCTTGCTTAGGCTTAAGCACACGTTTGGATATATCTTTAACTAATGGAGTGAATATGGCATCTTTGCCTTTTACTGGCTGCTTGCCGACGGCGACTGGCTGAACAAATGTTTCTCCAGGCTTGAGCTGCGTGCTCACTACCATGACTTTCTTTAGCGCCAATTTATTGATGCCTTTAGAGACCTTGGCATTTGCCAATGCTTGCACTATCTCTGGGCCTCTCAAACCTCGGCCTCCATATGCGCCAACAACACACATACTTGCCAACATATCATTATTGCTAAGTTCAACCGTGACTTCAGCGTTTCGTAACTCAGCAACGACAATACCATCGTAAGCTTCAGCTTTTCTCTCCCGAGCACAGTTTATAAAGCGGACGACTTCCCCTTCATCTACAAACAGCTTGCTTGCATTCATCTCTGCAAGTTGCTCAGGCAATTCCTTTTGATTTAGCTCACCACCCAGATCTACATCACCAGGAATGTGAGCAATAATCTTCTTTTGGTCTTCAGACCATTTAAGACAGATCTTCCACATATCAGCCACACCAGCTAAACATTTACTGCTTCAGTCTATCTAAAATTGTTTTTGGAACAAAACTCTCAACATCAAGAATCAGGCTCACATCACTAAAGGAGATAACACAGATTTGTAACCGTGTGTTAAGGCTTACCATTCCTTATGAACTGCGTTTTACACTGTAAATCTTATTCCGATTTCAGCTAAGCTTTGCTAATTATTTCGTTTGCACAAAACCGCCTTCGAAGGCGTAAGAAATAACCAAGATGAAAACTCGTGCTTTAGCGTTTCATCCAAGTTGGCAGTAACGAGTCAACGCAACTTACTTTCCGCTATAGCTCAGATTTGTATCTAAATGACTGTGAGTAACTACCGCTACAGTTGAATCTTTTTATCTTGGCCGGTAGTAAGTTCATCAAGAATGATTTCAGCTTTATCGCTCCAACCTCATATGGCGCAGACACACTAGTGTAGCAACTTAGTCTAGCTCCCATTTCTTTTTGTGGTTTACAGTGTAAATCAGAACAGTCATAAAAACACATAGGGTTAAAGCGTATAGAAGAATAAATAGCTTAGATTGGGTGACTAGAATTTACAGTGTAAAATCACCCCGGGTAGTATTATCCGTAAAGTGTTAAATCAGCTTTTACAGTGTAAATTTACAATCTACCCTATACTTTACACTGTAAATTTTTTCAGCATAACTTGTAGTTCAGAGCGCAGTGCCGCTTCGACTTGTTTACGCCCTGATAGCCCATATTGTTTAGCACACATACTCCAGTCTTGATTTAAAAGTAACTTACTGATCGTCAAGTCAGAAACTTCACTTAAACCGTTTCTACAAAGCCATTGCTGAATCCATACTGATACGGATTCAAAACTATTTCCTCCCTGGGCGTAATACTCGATCAACGCCAACTTTGTTGGGCTAAATGTAGACTCCCCTATTGGCAAAGATAGTAAAGTGCGAATTAGAGAGGGCTCTAATCGAGGATAGATTGTAGAAGCGCTCAAAGAAAGTAACTCTTCAAATAACACTTTAGCATTTCCAACCCAGCTTTTAGATTGGGCATTACATTGACGAGCCATCAAAAGTGAATAGCAACCACTTGCCGAGTCTCGCATAGTACCAAGACGAATCGGCTCAAAGCCTGAACGTTGCCAAAACTGAATTAACTCGGATGTTGCGCCAAAGCTGGTGGATAAATAAGAGATATGAGGAGGCACCATCTCCTGTAGCTGTGACAACATCTTTTGTCCGATACCAAGTCGTTGTAACTCTGGATGAACTGCAATTCTCATCACACGCAGGGTAGAAAGCGCTCCAACTTCTGGATAGCCGAGTTGGTTGATAATTGTGATTGGCGTCAGGTGACCTTTAGGCCTACGTTTTCCAAGCTGGACATCTCTAATGAGTTCTTCATCAAGATTACCCTCCTCCACAGTTAAGATCACACCAACGACTTTATTATTATGTTGAGCAACGAAAATCTGACTACTTTCATCTTGAAGCAGGTGAAGTAAATCATTGGGTGAAGTTTGATAGTGCGCATTAACCAACAGCGCAAAGCAGGTTTCCAATACGGAAGGATACACAATCAATGCTGACTTACGGTAACTGACTAATGTAATCTCGCCGATATCAGCCGGGTTAATTGGTTCAAGCTCAGAGTTCAAAAGAAACGCCTCATACAACCATGTCTCTAGTTTGTCATTAGCGCTCCAACGAATTGGCTGTTGAAGGTGGTAAGTCTTCATTCCAGGTCTTTGCTTTGTTAGCCACTCAATAAACTTGAGCGTGAAACCTCGACCACTTCCTTCATAGCCATATATCGTGCTTGAGAATACTAAGCGATGATATTGTTCGGTGATTTGCTTAAGCATCGGAACAGGAATAGCAGCGGCTTCATCCACTAACAACAAATCACATTCCGGCAAGGCTAACAAAAGTTCGTCTGGTGCAATAAATTGGATGTACCCCAGCCCTACTTCCAATCGGTCTTTCTTAACTCGCTGTGCTATAGGAAGCAATCGTAGAGCATGTTGATAAACGGGTTCGACAGCTTTAATGTTTGGCGCGGTAACTAAAATACGCATTGGCTTTCGTTCAAGTAATTCCGCGCAAGCAATACCTAAAGCGCTGGTTTTACCTCGGCCACGGTCAGCGGTAAGCACCAATGGACGCTTGCGGTGTCCCGTTACAACTTTCTCTACCAAAGCTACCGCTTCTATTTGTTGCTTGAATTGGTTTTCCTTTGCCTCTGGTTGCAAGCTTGATAACCTCGGTAACGGAAGGTTTTGGTCAATCACCGTAAGTTTTTGCCACTGCATATGCATCCACAAATCCGCTTCACTTGGATGCTCATGTTTGTTGGCGATAACAAGCAGTAATCCACCACCAACCAAAGCACCAAGAGCAGCGGTAAAACTGTTAGCATCTACACCACTTCTCGCATCAAATACTAAAACATCGCACTCACGACCAAGCAGCATATTGCCTTGTTTGCCAGAAACACAATAAGCCCCTTTGGGACAACAATTACCAACACAGAACCAAGTCTGATTCGATTGATGGTCATAAAAGTCAGCAATTAGTGCATCTTGCCATTCAGCGTCACCATAGATAACCACACCACTACGTTGAAACGCATCATGAGATTGAGTTTGAAGTTGAGAAAGGAATTCAGATTGTGCGAGCATTACGTATATCCAAGCATTGAACTGACGCCATATTATCACATCTCAGAACCCGGAGAATTTCCTAAATTCCAGACATAAAAAAACCGCCCGAAGGCGGCTTTCGCTATGCTATATAACTACTTTAATTTGCTTTCAACGAAAGCAAGAATTTCGTCCATCAAGCTGTCTTCTACTTTCTTCAAGTTCAAAGCAAGGTTGTTACCTTTGCGGCTGTAGCTTGCTCGACCTTTCACTAAGTCGACTTTTTGTGCTTTCTTAGCAGGCTTCACTGGCGCGAGTTCTGAAATCCAGTTCTCGATGCTTTCCGTTACTTCTTTAGTTAAGCGAGCGACACCTTGAGCTGTACTACGCTGCCACAAATAACCTTCAGATGAGCGGCACTTATCAAGTAAGTTTTTCTGCTGTTCTCCCGACAGTGAAGAAAACTGCTTGTGTAGTTTCACGATAGTTGGTCGACCTAAGTCTCCAACATTAGGATACGCTTGCAGAAGTTCTAGCGGCAGCGCTGCCGCTTTCAACGCACCACTGACCAATGCTTCACTGCACTGAAACATTTTTGCTAGCGCTTTTTGGTCTTCTGCTTCGCCACTTTCTAGCTTTGCTTGCATCTCTTTACCTTTTTCGTACAGAGACAGTGGCTTGTGCGCGTTTGCCACATCAGAAAGGAACTTCGCATGTTCTGTGTTGATGCCATCAGCAACGTATACCAAGAAATCCTGATCAGCCAAGATACAAGACATACGACGACGACTACCATCGAGAACTTCAATCTTGCCTTGTTCAGTACGACGACCAACCGCTGGATACTGCTGACCACGCTCTTTCAACGTAACCAAAACATCCGACAAAGCATGTTCATTTAAGAACGATTGCTCACGTGCGTTGTCTGCAAATACAGTCGTCTCTGTCGCAACTTTCTCAGCAGGGATACGAACCAATTCAAATTGAACCGTATTCTCGCCTGCTACAGCAAGTTCGATGGTTTGTGCTTTATCTTTTACCGCCGTTTGCGCTTCCTGAGGTGTCGCAACACGACGCTTATTGGTTTTACCAAATAATTTCGCGTTTAATTCAGACGTTTTTAATGCCATTTATCCTTTACCCCTGATTCAATGACGACCAATTAGAGTGCAATACGCGCTCTAATTCTAATGCACTCTTATGTACCGCATCTTGTGCCGTTGCGAGTGTTTTCTTACCACCTTCAAAATCGCCAACAGTCAAATCAAATACTGTACTGTAGGTGTCGGCACAGGTTTCAAATGCACGACTACGAGGAATCGTGGCCATCATAACTTGGTCACCAAGAAGATAGTTCATTTCAGTGAGAACTGAAACTTGCTTCTTGTTGTCATCTTCGAACATCGTTGGCATAAGACGAACAAACTCAAGACCATTCCAGTCTTCAGGAAACATCTCATAAACCGTAGGTAGGTGTTGGAAAAAGTTTACTGTAGATGCCCAGTCTAGACGTTTTGCAGCACAAGGAATTAATAATGCGTTAGAAGCAAACATTGCATTCCAAACCAACGGATCTACATGGGGGCCTGTATCAATCATAATGACATCAAAATCGTTCGCAATCTTGTCAATCAACTGCTCTTTCAACAAACGAACGATATCCAATGATGGATCTTCAGACAACGTTTGCCACGCTTCCGCATTGAACATTGCGTCTTCTGGGAATGCCGAAATTGACTTCAAGTTCGGGTATTGCGTAGGTAGCAACACATTCTTATGCAGGAACTCACGGTCGATTTCTACCCCATCGGGTACGTTACCTAACATGATATCGACCGCAGAATAAATATTGTCGTGCTCTGCTACACTGATTTGTGGGTTCAGGAACAGACGCAGAGAACCTTGAGGGTCAAGGTCAATCAAACAAATACGGTAGCGTTTATCAAGGTTTAGCGCTAAACATGCAGCTAAGTGAACAGCCGTCATCGATTTACCCGTACCGCCCTTTTGGTTTTGTACGTTAATGATCCACGGTTTGTTTTCAGAATTCTTTTTGCGTTCATGGAATTTAGGCACTTCAGCCGCATCCATTAGCATATGCGCTTCTTCAAGCGTGATTGAATAATGATTGGCATTATTCTTTGTAAATTGATGACCTTCCGCTTCCATCTTACCGATAGCATCATCCAGCTTACGGCGAGTTAGACCAGAGCGGGTTTCCATCATTGCCTTAGACATTGGTGGGAAGTAGTTGTCGCTACGCTCTTCCAAAACAATCTCAATACGGTCAGCTTGAACCTGTTGCGTCAGTTCTGCTAATTCCTGGAGATTTTCAATCGTTGTTTCTCTTTTCATGCCAAATTCCGTTGGAAGGATATCTGCATTCAATTGTACAGCACTAAAACCCAAAAACAACAAAAAGGTGCACGAGCATTTTGAATAACCATCACATAAAAAACACTCACAAACGCCTGATTGATGATTTCACTATCAAAGCTTCACGAAATTTTTTCAAATCTATGCGAATAAAGTACTTCAAACAGCATTACTTTAAAAATGTCACAGCGTCACTTATTTACAATGTAAATAGTGTTTTCTCGGAACGATTATAAAAGAAAGCTAAATTACGGACTGTGTGAGATCAACCTAACAATATTGTGTTTTGATATTTCAAATAACCACATCTTCCTTTAAACCTCCTTGATCATGTGTCCAATGTAATTTCCAACAAATAACCAGTAAATCTAGTGGAAGAATGATCAAGGGCTCTACATGATCATGCTTCCAGTTGAAACTCCAAACTTGAAAGCATGATCAAGGGAATCATACTTCTATTTACATATCAGATGGATTTTTCAATCAGATCAATTTATCGGAAAAATGATCAAGTACAATTCCGTCACGGAAGCATGTATTTTCTTCTCTAATTTACGGAGGAATGTAGATAGACAGGGGGATAGCAAGAAAGTAAGAACAAAAAACCCGGAACGATGAAACAAAGCATCATTCAGAATGTATTAAGAACAATCATGATCATGCTTCCGTTGTATACTAGTGAAACCTTATCACGTGGCTACATTCAAACAAAATAGCGGTGTGAGCTCGAATTGAATAATTTGTGCTCAATATTGGCAACAGAACGATGAAATGCTTCTCTCTTGATCATCGATCCGGATGTAAAATGAGAGCAAAGAAGCAATTAGTGCCGTAGAGTTTCCAACAGAGCTTCGATCTTCTGTGGATAAGTTGTATAAATATGATGATCATCGTTTCATGAATGTTTTGATCATCTTTTCAATGATTTAATGATCATGCTTACGGCGTTATATGATCATGCTTTCAAGTCATAGTTGATCATTGTTTCGATAAATACATGATCATAGTTCCGAAACGGCCTAAATAAATACCCATAAAAAACAGCACCTTACAGCCACAAAAAACACCAGATCAATAGATCATATAATCAATTAAGATCAGTTTAATCAAAAAGATCAGTTATTTAAAAACAAAGATTTTTTCTTTATTTATGATCTATTTTTCTTTATTCTTCGGAACCATAGCAAAACTACGGCTAGTGTGATCTGGATCTAAAATGACAGCTGATGAAAAAATTCTGATTAAAGCGCCAAGAAGCCATAAGGATGGGCACCTTTTTGAGGTACACGAATCTTCTGCAGATTGGGTGGAACAATACCAACACTTCAAAGGGGTAACTAAAAGCATCTTAGAGCTGCTTAATTTGATTTCATTGCGTGGATTCAGTAGCAAAGATGGTTTAGTTTCTACCACAGAAATCGTAGAAGCCACTGATGGGCAACTAACACGGGCAGCGTTACAGCAACGTTTACGAGCAGCGGTAAGTATTGGGTTATTCACCCAAACTCCAGTTCGTTTCGAAGAAGGCCTTGCTGGGAAAACCATGCTTCATAAGTTTGTTAATCCTAACCAGCTGATTTCTGCTTTAGGTGCCACCAGCTTAGTAACAGAAAGAGTGCGCCAAAACGAAAAGCAAAAGCGCTCAAAGGCACTAGCACAAACGCAAGTAAACAAACGTTTACTCAATGAGCACGGCCTCAATACTCCACCAACGATGAAAGATGAAGCGGACCAATTTATCGTTTCTCCAACCAATTGGGCAGGGATCATTGACCAAGCACTAGCTCCACCCCGCACTCGTAAAAGCTATCAGAAATCAATGGTGTCGATCTCTGGTACTAAAGCTGTGATTGAAACACGGTCCTCGAAAAATATCATGACAGTAGATGATCTGATGACCTTGTTTGCGCTGTTTACGCTGACTGTGCAATATCATGATCACCATAAAGATCAATACCACATGGATGCAGCCCATGTGCCAAATAAAACACCGTTATACATTACCGATATCCTATCTTTGCGCGGCAAAAAGGACAGTGGTCCTGCTAGGGATTCAATCCGTGACAGTATTGATCGTATCGAATTTACCGATTTTCAATTACATGAGCTGACTGGTCGATGGCTGAGTGAGAACATGCCTGAAGGCTTTAAAAGTGATCGTTTCCGCTTTATTGCCCGAACCATTACAGCGTCGGAAGAAGCACCAGTAGAAGGAGCCGACGGCGAAATTCGTATTAAACCAAACTTGTATATCTTAGTTTGGGAGCCGTCATTCTACGAAGAGTTACTCACACGTGATTATTTCTTCTTGTTTCCACCAGAAATTTTAAAACAGCATACCCTAGTATTTCAGTTGTATTCGTTCTTCCGTAGCCGAATGGTACGAAGACACACTGATTGCATGCTGCTAAGTGAATTGAATCAAAAACTGGCACGTAACATTGAATGGCGACGATTTTCTATGGATTTGATCCGAGAATTAAAACGCTTGTCAGATGGTAAGGGGACAGAAGATCTTTTCGTTGTAAATCTGTGGGGATACCACTTAACGATCGAAACAATGATCCAGAATGGAAAAGTGATGGATTACCAAATTGATATCAAATGCGATGTGGAAGAGGTTTTACGTTATTCTCGTGCCCGTACGACCAACGCAGGAAAGCGCAATATGGCGCCTACGCTGCCAAACCCACTTCGTAATGAGATGGTTAGTCGAAAGCAACTAGATGAGCTCTCAGGTATCATAGACGGCGAATTTGAGCCTATTCAACGTAAAGCACCATCTCCACGTGGCAATTTGGGCCGTCGAGTTAAGCAGAAAAAACACCTGGTAGAGATCAACGCGGATGAGATAACCATTACACTATCCAAATATACCTCTCCAGAGGCGCTAGAACGCAGTATAACGGCTTTATCGGCAATGACAGGGCATTCGTATGCCTCAATCAAAGAGGAGTGTTCTGACTTCATAGACAAGCTCGACTTTTTGAGAGTAGGGGACACACCTCTGCCATATGAGACGTTGAGCAAGACTGTGGAGCTGTTTAACAGCCAGAATGATGTAAAACATCTCACTATTGAACGCTTAATTGCTGGTTTGGCGGTTCGTCGAAAAGTATGTCGACAAGTATTTGAAGGCCATGTTGATGAGATGGTAATTAGAGCGCTCGATGAAATGGCAATCTGATCGTCAATGTTAGAACGTTATTTAAGCAATAACTATGACTGATTGATTCCAAATGTAACAATGATTTTCACTGATAGAATCCAGACTTAACTCTTACAGAGGGCTGACATTGCAGTGCAATTCAATGACTAATATCTATCTCGAATAGACAACCTTTTGTCCTTTCTGATGATTAATAGATTGGCTCATATTGTTACATTCATTCTGAATAGACTTCGCGAGTTTCCTTCTGGGGACTCGCTTTTTTTTGCCCGAATTTTGCCAAGTTAGTCCTTCTCATATTCATATCAGTACTAGCCGCATATAGAATATAAATAGGCTAAAATCCCTTTTTATTTAGGTGTTTATGCGATGTTCGGCTATAAAATTCTGGGTTACTTATAAGATAACAATTCCTTGGCTGTTAATTGAAAACACTAACAGTAATGAGCGTGATAATTTCTTTGTAGATTCGAATGTCTATAAATTCATGAAAAAGTAGAAGTTGCTTCCAACAGCAATACCGCTTAAAAAGAGGGGGCTCCAAGCCCTCTCTTTACTCTAGCTTTGATATTCTCTCTGCATTTTATTTCTCTCATTCCAACCTAAAAAATCCATCAGTTTTACGTGAGTATCGATAAGTGAAGTCGCATTGGTGCCCCAAAATGTTTGCTCATTTTGTTGATTGCAAAACTCTAATGACAGCACTGTGATGTGCTGAAGTCGTTTTAGACACCAATCTTTAATCAAAATATCAGTCATTGAATCACAAGCCGCTTGCTCCAATTTTGCACTGATATACTGCAGTGTTTGAAATGCTTTATGTGGATCTTGATGCCTAGCATGTTGAAATACTCTTAACCCGCCGTCTAACCAACATGCTATCGCTCTGCTCTGCTCATCTGTTAATTGTGGCCCGAACACAGCTTTGGGTACTTGGTATACGATAACTTCAAGAGTTTCTACTTGATCATGCTTCCGATTTTCGTACCAATCTGAAATTTGATCTTGCCAGGTAATCAAGTCCATTAAGCCGCCTCACTCCAATGCTTTACAAAGTGGTTTGGTCCAATTTGATCATAATCTTCCACGACGACACTGCTGCGATTACGGATCTCATCGGCATCTAGTGAATAGTCTGGTTCATTTTCGACTAACTTGCCAAATGGCAGATCAGGATCCGGTACGGCGGAGATCAGTAACTTAGTGTATGGATGCTGGGGATTCTTTAAGATCGCTTGTGTATCACCCCACTCAACGATCTGACCTTTGTACATCACCGCAGTTTCTTCTGCGATGTAATGTGCAGTTGCAAGATCATGTGTGATATATAGGAAACCAATGCCCAGCTCTTGCTTCATACGTTGCATGAGGTTCAATACCCCCAAACGAATAGAAACATCCAGCATAGATGTCGGCTCATCAGCCAGAATGAGCTGTGAACCTACTGCCAGTGCCCGTGCAAGATTTACACGTTGACGTTGACCGCCACTCAGCTCATGAGGGAATTTGTTGAGTGTTTCTTCTGGCAGTTCGACTAGGTCCAATAGCTCAAGAAGCTCGTTTGAGATCTCTTTATCACTCTTCACTTGCTTATGAATTTTTAGTGGACGAGTGAGATGGTGGCAAATGGTATGTGTTGGGTTCAATGAGCCGAATGGATCTTGAAATACCATTTGAACCTTGCTGCGATAATCTTGGATCTCAGCACGAGCAGTAATGTCGTTAATGTTTTTTCCGTTGAAGAGGATCTCTCCATCACTGGCCGAATACACCTTAGTGATCAAACGGGCACAGGTGCTTTTGCCACAACCAGATTCGCCAACAAGAGCGAGTGTTTTCCCTGCATAAAGATCAAAGCTAACACCCTGTAGCGCGCGGAAGGTTTCTTCTTTGGCGAAGCCACCACCGACTTTGAATTCCTTGATCACGTTTTTCATTTGGATAATCGGTTCACTCATGCTGGAACTCCTTCCGTTTGTGGCTGTTTGTGGACATCGTGGATATTTGGGAATGAAGCCCAAAGCTTTTGGGTGTATTCGTGTTGAGGATGATTGCGGATTTCGTATGAACTATTCACTTCGACAATCTTGCCGCGGCGCATGATGGCAATGCGGTCGCACAATTGGCTCATTAGTGCTAAGTCATGGGTAATGAAGAGTACCGAGAAACCAAACTCATCACGCAACTGGTAGATTTGTTGCAAAATTTCACGCTGTACCACGACGTCAAGCGCAGTGGTCGGCTCATCCATGATGATCAGTTTTGGATTGAGAGAAAGGGCAATCGCAATGACCAAACGTTGTCGCATACCTCCGGAGAACTGGTGTGGATATTCGCCAAGGCGGCTGCGAGGAATATTGACCAAGTCGAGAAGTTTCTCTGCGCGATCTTTGGCTTGCTCGTTAGTCAACCCTTTATGGTGACGTAATACATCGGCAAACTGCTCCTGAACGGTGAGAACTGGGTTAAGGGAGTTCATCGCGCTTTGGAATACCATCGCAACTTCACTCCAGCGTAACGTATTTAGCTCGTTATCTGGTAAGCGAAGGATGTCTCTACCTTCAAATAGAATTTGTCCGCCAGAGATAAATGCAGGCGGCTTGTGCAGACGGTTGATAGAGAAAGCGATGGTACTCTTACCGCAGCCAGATTCGCCAGCAAGGCCAAATATCTCACCTTTGCCAATGTCGAAGCTCACCGATTTTACGGCATTAAAGTCGCCGTTGTCGGTGATATAATCTACGCATAACTCTCTGATCTGAATAACGGGATCAGAGTGAAATGCCTTATTTTGATTAAATTCATTCATAATTACACCTTACCAATACAAAAGATAATTATTATCATTATCAGGTGTGGGAGGTTTACGAAAGATATAACCGTCTAATCAGTGAAGTGACTCGAAAGTTGAGTGTAATAAAAAGATATGTTTCCGTTATAGAAGTGTGAATTAGCGAGGGGAAAATGAGAGCTGGATCAGCTCACTTTTCATAGGGGGAATTCTTCAAATTTAAACGCTAAAAACGTGGTTTGCAAAAACTAAATGATGAATCTATTAACGAGTTGATGAAAGGTCGAAAGGGGTCACATTTCCCCACAGTTTTTCTTACCTCTGCATTGGGGGTTTGCTATAGATTACCCATCGAAAACATGGTGTGTTCGGAGGAAATATGTCCATTAATTCTATCGACCATGAAGAGATGAGCAACATCGCTCACAAATGGGAACTCCCAGAAGAAGAATCTGTTGTGAAGCCTGAGAAGACGATGAAGTCTGCCGAAGCAAGACGTCGTATTGAAGCACTTCGTGAGATCCGTGAAAGCGGTTTGAGCATCGAAGAAGCAAGGGAGCTTGGTTTAATTCACTAATTCTCGAACAGCGGTATTAAAACCATGGGGTAGTCATTCGGCTGCCCTTTTCATTTTTGTGACTCATACGCGAAAATACGACCGTGTCTTGTTGGTTCTAAACCAGATTTTTTGAAAATACCTTCCCGCTCTCTAAGTACAACTTGAATTTGATCAAGATAAGTGTGTTTCTATTCTGCAAGTTCGGATCTGTGTGTTATAGTGCGCGGCTAGTGTTTTAGTACCTTGAGGCTGTTAATGTCGTTCAATCTATCCCTATTGCCGCCTGACGAGAAAAACAAAATCGAACTTGATAAGCAAGCGTCGTTTTTGGTTTGGAAGCTTAAAGAAGCGAAATCTGGTCCTGAGGTGATAGAAGAACAGTTGTCTAAGATTAGCGATGCTGATGAAAAAGCGTTTTTTCAGCAGGCAGTTGATAAGTACAAACGAGTAATGGGTGTCGCATAGAGCGAATTGTGGCTTCGTGATTAACGATAGCGGCGAATGAGGTTTCCTCCCCATTCCTTTGCAGGGTGAAAGGTAAAACCGTTCACTCTTTGCTAAAATCCTTCGCATTAAATTTGAATTTAGAGAGACATCCCGATGGGAAGAAGTTTTGAAGTGCGCAAAGCCTCTATGGCGAAAACTGCAGGCGCAAAAATTAAAGTTTATTCCAAATACGGTAAAGAAATTTACATGTGCGCGAAAAACGGTGGTGGTGATCCAGACATGAACTTGTCTCTGAAGCACCTGATCGCAAAAGCGAAAAAAGACCAAGTTCCTGCACACGTTATCGATAAAGCGATCGACAAAGCGAACGGCGGCGGTGGTGAAGACTATACTCCAGCACGTTACGAAGGCTTTGGCCCTGGCGGCACAAGCGTGATCGTAGACTGTCTAACAGATAACGGTAACCGTACATTCCAAGACGTTCGCCAATGCTTTGTAAAAGTGGGTGCGAAAATTGGTGTTGAAGGTTCTGTTTCTCACATGTTCGATCACCAAGCGGTATTCCAGTTCAAAGGCGAAGATGATGAAATCATCCTAGAAACGCTAATGATGGAAGATGTAGATGTGACTGACGTTGAGCTAGAAGACGGTGTAATCACTGTATTCGCACCTCACACTGAGTTCTTCAAAACAAAAACTGCGCTTAACGGTGCATTCCCAGATCTAACGATCGATGTTGAAGAAATCACATTCGTTCCTCAAACTCACACGCCAGTTGCGGGTGAAGATGCAGAGAAATTCCAGAAGTTCCTAGACCTTCTAGATGACTGTGACGACGTTCAACAGGTATACCACAACGGCGAACTGTAATTCGGTTCTCCAGTTGTAAAAAAAAGGCTTCCCGAGGGAAGCCTTTTTTGATCGTTTTGTTTGTCTTTTCTATTGTGACTAGCGTTTAGGTGTTTCGGTACTTGGAATAACACAGCGACATGATCACGCCAAAACAGATGCCTTGAGTCAGCATCGCCGTACCACCGTAGCTGAAGAAGGGCAGTGGGCTACCCATAACCGGCAATAAGCCACTTACCATGCCTGTGTTGATGAACGCGTAAAGGAAGAAGCTCATCGCTAATGCGCCGCTCACTAAGCGACTGAAGAAGTGCTCAGATTGGCACGCCAGTAGCATCACACGCGCGGTAATGAATAAGTACAGTGCCAACAACACCACGCAGCCAATAAAGCCCCATTCTTCCGCATAGGTCGAGAAAATAAAATCAGTATGACTTTCTGGAATAAAGCCCAGCGTGCCTTGGGTAGCGTTCATCCAGCCTTTGCCTTTCATGCCGCCTGAGCCAATCGCAATCAAAGATTGAATAATTTGGTAGCCTGAACCCAAAGGGTCTGACTCAGGATCTAGGAACTGGGTTACACGGCTCTTTTGATAAGATTCCATGACAAAGAACCACAGGATTGGGGCTAGTGTAAGAACGCTTACTAAGAATCCACCAATTATCTTCCAGCTCATGCCTGCAAAAAACAGAACGAATAGCGTGTAAATGACAGTGAAGATCGCCCCATCTAGATCTGGTTGTAAGGCGATCAATCCTGCAGGAATAAAAGTGATCAACAGACAGAAGGCTATTTTTCTAAAGTCTGGACGGCCACCCTCAATATGTAGCATCCATGCAATCATAATAGGGATCGAAAGCTTAATTAGCTCAGAGGGCTGAAAGCGAAAGAAGCCAATATCGAGCCAGCGCTGTGACCCATTAGTGCTATCACCAAACAAGGCCACGGCCGCTAAAAGAGAAACGGCAATGACATATAAATAGGGTGCTGAGCGTTGATAACTGGACGCAGGAATCGACGACATGACCAAAATACACACCAGCGTCAAACCGCATCGAGCGAGGTGTTTATATAGCATAGCTTCATTGAATCCACTGGCACTCCATAGAGTGAGCGAACTCAATAGCATGATCGGAATGATCGCCATCAGCAGTGGCAAATCAATCCTAGGGAAGAAACGCTTGTTCATCTTCTACAACCTAAAAACGCCCCAACGCGGGGCGAAAACAACCAGAACTCAGCGAGCTCAAACTATTCCGATGCTAAGAATCCAATTTGGAAATAACAGACACTACGCAAGGGTGTGCAAAGAGAGGAGTGTGCGACGCTGCCTGTTATGGGTAAGCTGACTTGGAAAGTCGTGGGATGGATAAATACACCAGGCTGAGGTTTTACGCCACACTTTTTATAAGGTTGAAATGGAAATTGGTACAGACAGCGCAATGAAATGGGCAGATTCACCTTAAGTATTGTGCACTTAAGGCGATGGCGTGATTACGCTTGGGCTTTTTCTGCTTTATGCGTGAAATGGTATAGCGCCCAAAGCACAAACAAAGTCACGGTGAGCTCCCAAGCTCGAAGGAAGGTGCTTTCCAAGCCTAACTCGTTACTGGTCATGTAGAGTTGAATCGGCAACATGGTCGCCAATAACGCATCGGCATGGACATCTTTGGCTGGGCCTTTCGCTTTTGCCATTGATGCGGTGATCATAAAAGCAAGCAGACCTAATACGATGGTGTAGTAACCGAATGTTGATTGATGTCCTGCCATCAACAAGGTAAACACTACAGCTAATGCACAGCCGCCCACTTGAGTTTGAAAACGGCGGTCAACCACGTCGATAAAGCTTTTGTGTGTGGTTTGTGTTGCGGCGGCAATCACTGGCACCAAACAAAACGTTGCCGAGATGATGTCGACAATCATCAAGAACGCCACACCAAGCCCAATCAACGCGAGTGAAATAGCTCGGCTTTCAAAGGTAACAGGTTCTTCTTTAAATGCTGGTGGCTTGCCGCCACGTTCAACTGGGAAGAGAGCCACCATGGTTTTTGCGACAATCATGGTGATCAGCATTGATAGAGCAATCTCATGAATGCGCATCGGCATGTCCATGTTGGTGTGCTGAGCAAACACCACAATCAGAATCCAATTGAAGGTTGGCATGAGCATCTGACCTTTCTTCGGCGGTGTGGTCGCTCTGCGGCGCATAAAATCGAAGAAGAACAAGCTAATGGTCCACACCACAAATGGATGCTGTGAAAACACTTCGGTTACCACCAATGCTGTACTTGCTGCCAATAACGTAGGTAGCAAGGTGCGAAGCAGATCAAGCCAAGAATAGTCTTTGTTCTTGGTCATGATGATGGTTGGGTACAGCGCCAGATAAACTGGAGAATCAAGGCTCAGCAGTTTGCCTAGCACCATACAAGTCGTCACAGTAAGGGCAACGCGCAGTGCTTCATTGCGCTCAGAACGACTTTGAAACAGGCTTTCGAAGGTCCACATGGTTAACCCCCTAGTAGATGTAGCGGAACATCGCCACTAAGTGAATCCAAGCCGAGCCAATGAAATCCATAACAGGGTTGCCGCTTTTAACGATCACACTCGCTCGTGAACCAGAAATCATCGAAGGATCCAGCTCGTTAACTGTAATGCGGGTACGCACTTTCTGTTGTTCACGGATCCAACGAGTATCATTGGTCACGCTAGAAAGCTGTCCATTAGCATTGTTGGTATCGTAAATCGCACGCTCTTGGCTGCGGACTTCACCAGTAAATACTTTGCCCGGTAGCGCATCGAAGGACACCAACACTTCGCGACCATTGGTTAGCTTATCAATGCCTTTTTCGTTGAAGTCCGCACTGATCCACGCATGAGCTTCGTCCACCAGCAGCAACGAAGCTGTGCCTTGTGTGATGTAGCTGCCTGATTGCAGTTGCAAGTTCGTTACTACGCCTTCAGTTTGCGCCACGATTTGGGTATGGCTTAAATCCAGCTCTGCACTGGCAAGCTTTGCTTCTGCCAACTCGATAGCTGCCGTACGGTCTTGAGTAGAAAGCTCTGCTTCAATACGCTTCACTTCTGCGTTCGCCGCTTCTACCGCACTGCTGGCGACTTGTGTATTGGTGATCGCGTCATCCAGCTCTTGCTCGGTTGCCAGCCCTTTGTTGCGCAGTTTTTGGTTACGCGCCAGTTTTTGCTTCGCGTTGTGGTATTCGAATTCGCGTTGGCTTTGGGTTTGTTTCGCTGCTGCCAATTGTTGCCATTTCGCGGAATCTGATTCACGTGCTTGGCGCAGTTCGGCTTTGGCTTGTGCCACTTTCAATTGGTAGCTGCTGGCATCGATAGCAAACAGTGGCTGACCTTTTTCAACTAATTCACCGTTATTCACCATCACATCTGTGATCACGCCAGATACCTCGGGCGCAATGGTTGCGACATTACGATGCAGTGTCGCTTGGGTGGTGAAAGGGGAAACATTGTCTGAGGTGACTAAAAAAGCGGAGAACAAGGCTGCCGCTGAAAAAACAGTGTATATCGCGTACTTATAAAAATTTTCTTTCACGTCTGTACCTAGTATTCATTCGTTATTACGCGCCGCGTTCACGGCATATTCGGGTCTCTTTTCTACGTGGGCTAGGTTATACTCATCTAAAATTGGAAAAAATAACCAATGGAAGAAGTATGAATTCCATATTTGGAAATGTTGATGATCTGTACCTGTTTTGCTCAGTGGTTGAGCAAGGCTCTCTGCTCGCGGCGGCGAAAAAGCTCGAACTGCCGGTCTCTACTATGTCTCGTCGTTTATCGGCGCTGGAAGCGCGCCTAGGATTGAGATTGCTGGAGAAGAAAGGACGTGAGTTGGTGGCAACCGAGACAGGCTTACAGGCGTTTGATCAGCTCAGCAGTGCGATGTCTCAGATTGAATCCGGCATCTTGCAGCTCAACCAACAAAGCCAACAAGTCGAAGGGCGAATTCGATTGGTGATGCCAAGCCGCTTCTACAATGACTTGGTTGACAAGGTGGTTGAGGACTACATCAAAAACTATCCAAAAGTGACTATTGATCTTCTGCTTAGCCAAGTTAATTCGATTCCAGAAACCGATCGTGATCTAGTGGTGACGTTCGACTTGGATGGTTTGGACGATATGATCGCGCGCCCATTGTTTAAAGTAGAGCACGCTTTCTTTGTTAGCCCTGAATATCTAGCGCAAGCGGGCGGCAGCATTGAAAGCTTAGAGGATTTAGCCAAGCAAGACTGGGTAGCCAGCACGCACACTACACAAGTGCCTATCTACCAACAAGACAAGCTGGTGGACATGCTCAATTGCAAGCCGCGCTTAGTGGTCAATGACATCACCGCGGTGATCAAAGCGGTGGAAAACGGTTTGGGAATTGCGTCGATCCCATTACGCCACGTTAAGCCTGAATTGAATCTCGTGCGCGTCGCACCATCCTATAGCCGCGGGGATCGCGAAGCCTACTTGGTTTATCGTCAGCGTAACTATCAGCCTAAAGCGCTGACCTTAATGGTCGAAGCGATTTTGCAGGCTTCAGAGGAGCGAAACCATTCATCCTCTCTCAATACCATTCACTCCATATAACTGCCATTGGTCGCATGCAAAAGCAGCGTGCGATCTTCTCCCTTAATCTGAAACCATCAAATCACGTTCAACTAAGGACAGTACATGATGGTTTCTCTATCTCGCTCAATCAAAGCTCTTAAACTGGCAAGTACGTTTATCGCCGCATTTGCACTGAGCAGCAATTTGGCTCTGGCTAACCCAAGCGAGCGCACACTCAGTCAATTCAACCAAGCGGCGCAGGGTGACTCTGGTTTAGTTGATACCGTTTACGGCGAATTATCTAAACAACTCCAAGAGCAGGGCGCAACGCCGGTGACCTTGGTTTACTTGGGCAGTGCGGAGACGTTGCAAGGTCGTGAGGCGTTTATGCCTTGGAACAAGATGAAGTTCACCGAGCGCGGTCTTGCCACAATCCAAAAAGGTTTGGATTTAATGGCGAATCAGCCAGTACCACTGCAAGAGCAGCAACGCTTACAAGGCTTACCTGAATACCAACTGGCCACCGCCATGGCAGCCACTACCTTTACCTCTCTGCCAGATATGTTCAATCACTTTGAGCGCGGCTACGAGCTGTACCTTTCTCTGCTCGATGAACCGAGTTTTAGTCAGCAACCTTTTGCCGCAACGTCTTGGATTTACCGTTATGCCATTGAAGCAGCGCTGCGTGCTGAAGACGTTCAACAAGCCAAAACATGGTTAGCGCAAATGGAGCAGTTGGGTGACAGCAATTTAGAAACGCAAACCGCGAAAGCGCTGCTAGCGAAATATTAGGGAGGCGTCATGATCGTTTTTAATCAACTTAGCCGCGATTACGCCCTTGGCAACCAAACGGTACGTGCATTGCGAGACGTGTCTGGTGAAGTTTTTGCCGGCGAAATGGTGGCACTGTGCGGACCGTCTGGTTCAGGCAAAAGCACCTTACTTAATGTGCTTGGCATGCTGGATACTCAATATCAAGGTCAGGTGACATTTGCCGGTAGCCCATACCCAACCGGACAAATGCAGGCTGCGAAAATGCGCCGAGAAAAGCTTGGCTTTGTATTTCAAAAATTCAACCTTGTGCCTGTGATGACGGCGTTAGAGAACGTGGCGTATCCGCTACACCTCAACGGCTTTTCAAAAGCAGAGCAAACCGAGCTCGCCACACAAATGTTAGAACACGTTGGCTTGGGCGAGTTTATTCATCACATGCCCGATAACCTATCAGGCGGTCAGCAGCAGCGTGTGGCAATTGCTCGTGCTTTAGTGCACAAACCGGCGCTGGTGATTGCTGATGAGCCAACCGCAAGTCTTGATAGCCAAACTGCCAACAAGGTCATCGACATTATGAAAGGGCTCGGACACGAGCTTGGCACCACTTTTATCGTCGCCACACACGACCCTCGTATGGCATCTCGCTGCGATCGAACCATTGAATTGGTGGATGGTAAAATCACCCAAACGCACGCAAGTGTGGAGGAGGTTTCATGGGCAAGCTAATTCCTGTTTCCGTTCGCCTTGCTTGGTTGAACCTACAACGTAATCGCCGTCGCAGTTTGTTATCGATGTTGATCATCGCCATTGCCGTGTTTGCCTTAACCAGTGCGGGCGGTTTTGGTCTGTACACCTACGACAGTTTGAAAGAATCGACAGCGCGTGACACGGGGCATCTGACGTTAACCACGCCGGGTTACTTCGCTAAAGAAGAAGAGATGCCGTTGAGTAACGGTTTAACTCACGCCGACGACATCACCAAGAAATTGATCGGTTTAAACGAAGTGCGAGGCGTGCAGCCACGAGTTGAGTTCAGCGGCTTGATTTCCAACGGCAACAAGTCCTCGATCTTTATCGGCATTGGCGTGAACGAGCGCGAATTCGATATGAAAGGACCGTTTTTGGACGTGCGCGAAGGGCAAACGCTGTCCAACATTCATGCATCGCGTTATGACCCTACAGAGCCAGAAGTGATGCTTGGCGTTGATTTAGCGAACAACCTAAGCGTGCACGTTGGTGATTGGATCACCTTGCTGGCGACTACAACCGACGGTGCGTTGAACGCGTATGACTTCAAAGTACGTGGCATCTATTCAACAGGCGTACCAGAGCTTGATAAACGCCAGCTGTACGTGCACATCAACAGCGCGCAATCGCTGCTCGGTTCAGACAAAGTCAGTGCGTTATCTGTCTTCCTGTTTGACACCAGTTTAACTAACCAAGTCGAGCAACAAGTGGCTTCGGTTCTGAGTAAGCAAAAGCAGGACTTTGGTGATCAAGATATTGAGATTACGCCTTGGCAAGGACGCGCGTTCTTCTATCTCAAAGTGAAAGATTTGTACGACCGTATCTTCGGCATCATGGGCGCAGTAATGGCACTGGTGGTATTTGTCGCGCTGTTTAACACCATGACCATGTCGGTCACCGAGCGCACCCGTGAAATCGGCACCTTGTCGGCTCTTGGTAGCTACCCTCGCGAAATCATTGCTGGGTTCTTGCGCGAAGCAGGGTTACTCGCGGTGATTGGCAGCTTAATCGGCGCTTTGTTTACTGGGTTAGTTACCGTCTTACTGATGGTCGTGGATGTGCAAATGCCGCCACCACCAGGACGCACCGAAGGTTATCCATTGACGATTTACTTCTCTTGGGAGTTGGTGGCTGTCGCAGGATTCGCAGTATTGATGATTTGTTTGGTTGCGGCGTTTTTCTCGGCACGCAAAGGGGTGAACAAGCCAATTACGGAGGCTCTGATTTATGTTTAATTTCAAATCAATATTACCAATTGCACTGCTGACGGTTAGCGGCATTGCAAGCTTGAGTGCCAGTGCAAATGAAACAGCGCTAGATGCACAGCAAGTCGCGCAATTGATTGAAAAAGCGGATAGCTACCGCTTGCAAGATGATTCCTCCAAAGTGGTGTCACTGGTGCGTTTATATCAAGACCAAGAGTTAGATAAAACCCGCCTTTACCACGTTTACACGCGCCCAAATCGTGAATCGCTGGTGGTGTTTAAATCGGCAGTCGAAGCTGGGCAAAAGATGCTGATGATGGGCGACAACTACTGGCTGCAAATGCCAAAGAGCCGCCGCCCGATTCGCATCACGCCGATGCAAAAGCTGCTTGGTGAAGCGTCTATCGGCGACATCTCAACTCTGACGTGGAGCCAAGATTATCAAGGTGAATGGAAAGCGACAGAAACCGTTTCGGTGAACGGAGAGAGTGTTGCGGCTTATCATCTTGCTCTAACCGCGAAGACCAAAGGGGCGAGCTATCAGAAGATCGACTTGTGGTTGTCTGAGCAAGATGCGTTTCCTATCAAAGCCGATCTTTACTTGCGCTCTGGCAAACTCGCCAAGCAAGCGCAATACGGACGTGCAACCGACAACGGTGAAGACTACGTCAGTGAGATGACCTTGCTTGATAGCATTCAGCCGAGCAAAAAGACCGTTATCGAGTACCAAGAAATCGTGCCTTGGCAACTGGATAACAAGTTCTACAACCCAAGCTATCTGCCTAAAGCCAATACGACTCAGCTTTAGCCTGAACTCCGTAAATAGAACCATGAAAACGAGCAAGGAAGTTACATGAAATCGCACCAGCCTAACCTTAACAAAAGCACCAGTTTGTTGATTGCTGCCTCATTGTGTGTGGGCGCGTCAGCCCCTGCTTTTGCCAATGACGAACTGAGTTTTGAGTGGGATTGGGCTGTCAGTTACGAAACTGCCAAGCAGCGTGACAGCGCATTTATGCAGGCGCAGGGCAGTTCTCGTGATTCACTTAATGCACTGTTGGATGTGCAAGTGAACTATCAAAACTTCAGTGGCTTGTTTGCTCTGTATAGCCAAGGTTTGTACCTCAATCAACAAGGCAAGAGTGATTGGTGGAGTGAAGCTGATAACCAACTGCTGATTCGTGAGCTGGCTTGGCTAGGGGAGTGGCAAGTCGGTGATACCACTCTTGATGTGAGTTTGGGTAAGTTGCGCGTGGATTGGGGCGTGGGTTATGGCTACCGACCTTTGGACCTGTTTAAGCCGTATCGACAACATCCTGTTGGCTTAGTCGCAGAAGAGGGCGCGGGTGTGTTTTCACTTTCACACTACGATATGGCAGGTGAGTGGACCGTCATTGCGACCGATTCAAACTGGGGGCAACAAGAGCAAAGTGCACTTGATCAAGCCGCAGAGCAACAAGGTGTTGGTATTCGTCGTTATGCGCTGGTGGGTGACACCGAGTATCAACTGATTGGTTATTACGATGATGTGCGCCGAGGTTTACTCGGAGCCAGTGCCATTGCCGTGTGGGATGAATCCATCGCAATGCACGGATCAATGCTGTGGCAAAAGCAAAGTGTCGGCTATCAGTTCCAGCAAGACGATCTTTACCAACCCGTTTCTGTTGAGAAGCAGGGCAGCGCATTCCAAGCTTTGGTTGGGGTGAACTGGGCAAACCAAGCCGGACACAACGTGATTGCTGAATATTGGTACGACAGCCGTGCATGGTCGAAAAGCGAATGGCAACAAGCAATAGAACGTGGTGAATTACTCTCTCAACCCCTTAATTCCCAAACGTCTCTACTTGCGACAAGCTACGCCCAAGGGTTTCAGCATGCCAATATCGTTCAGCATAACGTAATGCTGCACTGGAGTTGGGATGTAGAAGCGTGGGCTGCATGGAACGGCAAAGTAGATATGGGCTGGCTAAGTGATGTAACCCCCACGTTGGATGCGATGCTGTCGCCGCAAGATGGCGGTGTGATTGTCACGCAGTGGCTTAACTACCAATGGATTGATACCGGCGATCAAAGTGTAGAAGTGGAAGTTGCCGCACGCTTTTTAACTGGAGACGACCAATCTGCTTACGCACAAATCAATGATAAGCATATGATTGTATTTAATATCAAAGGGAAGTTTTAAATGTGTTCAGCAAAATCAGTAGTTGAGAATGGGTGGTTACGTAGTTTATTAGTGACCACTGTATTTTGTCTCTTTATCTCAGCAATGACGCTCTCAGTTTGGGGCGGTCCATACTATGTGCATGTGCTGGTAAGCTTTGGATTTGGCTACTCGGCGATCTTCTTCTCATGGTTGATTGACCGTTTGTTTCCAACCATTCCACGTATGATAGAAGTGGTTTGTTCGCTTGTTGCCTGTTTATTGTTTGGGGTGATTAATGCGCAATTTTGGCTCGGAGAGTATTTTGGTATCTCCGATATGATCCCTGTTGGTTTAATGGGATTACTGTTTAGCGGTATGTGTTATTTCTATTTTTACTCGCGCGAGAAAGAGGCGGTTGCTCAGCGAGAGTTGGAAAGCATCAAACGTGAGAAAGCAGAGCAAGACCGCGCATTGTTATTAAGTCAGCTGAAGCAGATGCAAAGTCAGATTGAGCCCCATTTCCTATTTAATACCTTGGCGAACATCAGCGCGCTCATGTCGCAAGATGTTGATAAAGCTAAGCTGATGCTAGAACAGTTAACCGCGTTACTGCGAGCAACGCTAAAAAGCTCACGCGAAGAACACACCACCATCGACGATGAAACTGCGTTAATTGAGGCCTATTTAGGTATTCAACAAATCCGTTTGGGTGAACGACTGAGTTACCAGATTGAGGTGGAAGAGGGTTTGGGCAGAACCGAATTACCGCCGATGATGCTACAACCCTTAATAGAGAACGCTATCATCCATGGCATTGAGCCAAAGCGTGAAGGTGGCGAAGTGAGTTTGCAGATTAAGCGTGAGCAACAGAACTTGCAAATTGAAGTCAGAGACACTGGTGTTGGCCTAAATCACGTTAGCGGCCATATGGGCTCAGGTGTTGGTTTAAGTAACCTCAAGCAGAGAATTGAAGCTTTGTTTTTAGGGAAGGGAGAGGTCTCCATTAGTGAGTCTGCTCAAGGTGGAGTTTGTATTCGCTTGAGTTGGCCAATTGAATCGTGATTAGGGAAAGATATAAATGAATACTGGGTTTACTGCGATTATTGCTGATGATGAACCGTTATTGAGGCGTCATCTAGATAAAAGCCTAGCCGAAGTGTGGCCAGAGCTAGAGGTGATCGCTAAGGTCGCAGATGGCGAACAAGCGTTACAAGCCATAGAGCAAAGCCTACCTGACATTGCGTTTCTCGATATTCGTATGCCAGTTTTGGATGGCATGACATTAGCTCAAAAGCTCAATCGACTCGCGAACCCACCTTTGATTGTATTTGTCACCGCGTACGATGATTACGCCATCAAAGCCTTTGAGCAAAATGCCGCCGACTATCTGCTTAAGCCGATTTCGGATGAGCGCCTCCTGACGACTTGTGAAAGAGTGAAAGCACGCCTTGCTAAGCGAGAGCAAGAAAGCAGCAATGTGCAGATGAGCAGTCTGTTAGAACAGTTGCAGCAATTATCCGCGCCACAAACGCCGCAATATCTTCAGTGGATCAAAGCGACGCAAGGGGAAGATATTCATCTGATTGCTACGTCTGATGTGTTGTATTTCAAAGCGGAAGAAAAATACGTTTCTGTGTATGCCCAACAAGGACAAGGCAAAGTGCAGGAGTATTTGATTCGCACATCGTTGAAAGAGTTGATAGGGCAGCTTAACCCAGAACAGTTCTGGCAAGTGCACCGTTCAAGCGTGGTGCAAGTATGCAAAATTAACAAAGTAAACAAAGACTTTGCTGGAAGAATGTTTGTGCATGTTGGGGAAAACAAGCTCCCCGTGAGCCGTGCATCCCAAAGTTTGTTCAAAGGGATGTAATCGCTAGAACTGCTCACTCTTTACACTGTAAACTCGTCGATCATTTGCTTCAGCAACTACAATCAAAAAGCGCCTAAGTCATCAGACATTAGGCGCTTTTTTCGTTTTATAGTGACGACTTCTCCAAAGAGGTGAATGTGCTTATTCGCTGATCGTCACTTTCTCGATAATGATTGGATCGCATGGCACATCATCATGACCAAGCTTAGAAGTTGTTTTCACTTTTGCGATGCGGTTTACGACATCCATACCTGCAGTCACTTTACCAAACACCGCGTAGCCCCAGCCTAGGTTGGTGGTCGCTGTATGGTCTAGGAAATCATTATCTTCCAAGTTAATGAAGAACTGTGCCGTTGCTGAGTGCGGTGCATCGGTACGCGCCATTGCGATGGTGCCAACAAGGTTCTTAAGACCACGGTTTGCTTCATTCGCGATGGGTGCTCGCGTTGGCTTTTCTGCCATGTTTTCTGTGTGACCGCCACCTTGGATCATAAAACCATCGATAACGCGGTGGAAAATGGTGCCGTTGTAGAAGCCATCTTCACAGTATTTTTTGAAGTTCTTTGAGCTAACTGGTGCTCGTTCTAGGTTCAGTTCAATCTCGATATCACCGAAATTGGTGGTCATGATAATCATCTTGTTTGCCCTTGTGGGTGCTAAGTTGGCGGCATTATAGCTAAGTCGTATGAAGATAGCAGAAATAAAAACAGCGACGTTTTGGCGTCGCTGTTTGCATGTTGAGTGGTTGAGGAAAGCTCTAAACCGTATAGCGACCGACCAAGTCGTACAGCTCGTTGGCTTTGTGGTTAAGGTTGCCACTGCCTGCACGGTTTTGATTCGCAAGGCTTGCCGATTGACTGCTTTGTTGAGAGATCACTTCGATGCGTTGCGAAATTTCTTGGCCAACTTGGCTCTGCTCTTCGGTTGCCGTTGCGATCAGCGTGTTCATGTCCATGATATTAGCGATGGACGCTTGGATTTCTTGTAATGCAGAGGAGGCAGCGCGAGCTTCTTCAACGGTTGCTTCACCACGCGCTTGGCTAGATTCCATTGCTTTCACGGCAGCATCGGACCCTGACTTCAACTGTTCAATCATCTGATGAATCTCACCAGTACTGTCTTGAGTGCGGCTTGCTAACTGACGAACTTCATCAGCTACTACGGCGAAACCGCGCCCTTGCTCACCCGCACGCGCGGCTTCAATTGCTGCATTCAATGCCAATAGATTGGTTTGTTCGGCAATGACTTGGATAACTTCTAGAGAAGAGGAGATGTTTTTAACATCGCTCTCTAAACGAGAAATCACCGAGCCAGCTTCAGATACTTCTACAGCTAATGCTTCAACAGAGCTCGCAGCAGAGTCTACGATGTGCTTCGCTTGTTGTGCGTTCTCATCGGCATCTTTGGCTGATTGCGCTGCTTGGTTAGCATTGCTTGAAATCTCATGGGCAGTTGCGGTCATTTCAGTCATCGCAGCAGCAACTTGCTCGGTTTCTTCTCGCTGACCAGAGGCAAGCTCGTCAACTTGAGAAGCTCGCTGAGACATATTGTTAGTTTCAGAAACTACTTCTTCACCAACATGGCTCACACTCTTAATAATACCCTGTAGGCTTTCTACAAACTTATTGAAGTTATTACCGAGCTGTTTGAACTCAGGCACACTTGATTCTTCCATACGCGCGGTCAAGTCTGCATCCCCTTGTGCAAAGGAATGGATGGATGCATCAAACAGTTCGATTGGTTTCATGATACTGCGATTCACAAATACGGCGAATACCGCGACTGCGAGGGCAATGGAGATACAGAATAATGCGATAGCATAAAGCGTCGTATTCAGTGCTTCATGCGCAGAAGCTTCCATATCTGCGATAACAGCATCAATGTCATCGGTATAAAAGCCTGTGCCTAGCATCAAGTCCCATTCAGGAATGAAGATGGAGTAGCTCAGTTTTGGCAGCGCTTCGTTTTGACCGAGTTTCGGAAAGTAATACGTGGTGAACTCACCAGTTCTGGCATTTTTCAGTAAGTCCTGAATAAGATAGTTGCCTTTTTTGTCCTGCAAGTAGAGAAAGTTCTCCCCAATACCCTTGTTGTTTTTACCTACGACAATACGTACCCCTTTCGAGTCGTAACCGAAAATGTAGCCTGATTGACCATATTCAAGTTCTCTTAAAACTGGCAGAGCTTCTTCTAAGGTCGCTTTTCTGGCTAATAGAGGCTCTATCGCTGATCGCGCCATTTGGATATAGTTTTTGAGCTCAGCTTGCTTCATATCCATCATTTTGGAACGTGTGAGTTCAATTTGCTGTTGGTTATAAGAGTTGGTTTGTAGATAGGTAAACCACATCATACCTATGGCTATGGTTAGAACAGGTATGATGGAAAGAATATAGAGTCGCTTTCTTATAGTTAGATTCATGGAAACTTCCTTACTTCTCGGCTCAGCGTCACAACGTGGTGGGTTTGCCCCACCAATGTTAAGGTTATGTTTTGCCCTTGTTATGGTTAAAGACTACCCGAACTAAACTGAGAGAAGTATTGGAAATTGCACATCTAAGACTAAGGTATTATCTAAACTGGCAATCGATCACATTTAGCGTGTACATGAGTTTGTATTGCAACGGGATTTGCCAGTTAAAAGATATGAGACGCGATACCTATTTTTAGCGAACTTTAGGTAAAGCCAGTCCGCAACAGGTTTGACAACGCGCCAACGCAGCGGCGCGTACAGCCAACCGCGACCGACCAGTTGCCATGCACGATGAGTCACATCCAACCCTAGTAGTAATTCCCCTTTCTGGTTAAGGGCATGCAAAATGGTGTTGGCTTGCTCAGGATCGATCTGAGGATAATCGGCGAACGCATCGCTGTAGATGTTGATGATTTTGATCTGCTGCTCGGCATCACATTGTTTTAGCGCTTCCATCTCTTTGGCGCACAAGGGACAAGTGCCATCGTAAAATACGGTCAGTTTGGTCATGGTTGGGCCTATTGTTCGTGCTTATCCCTTCTACGCGATTATTTTTCTTTTAGTTCATTGTCTTGCAAGTAATGCAGCCAATTATCGCGGATGTTGCCGTAATTGAATTGGCAGAATTCTTTGCGATCGCGCAGGTAGTCTTTCTCCACTTCATCCAATAAAGATCTGTATTGCTCGGGATCGCTGCCGTAAACCAAACATAAGGTAGAAAAGTAGCGCTGCAAGTCGAAGCTATGTTCATCAATGTATTCGCCAAAATCGTAGTAGTCCGGCCTATCGTCAGATTCGAACGCGAACATGTCTGCGGTACTGATCGCCACATCGGCACCATCATCAACGTAATCAATCAGCAAAATGGTGGCGAAGTTATCGACCGCATCCTCTTCTTTACCAAGTACAGGAATGTTTTGATCGGCGATGTAAGCGTGTCCGGCCTCATGTAATAAGGTATGCAACAAAGTATCGAGTGCGCCTATTTTGGCCGCTTTTCCGAAACGTTCTTGATATTGGTTGTTAGTGAAGTAGTTAAACGATTCAATATAAAACGTGTAGGGAATGTGGATGGTGTGAGTTTCTGGATCGTAAAGCGGACCGTCTTCACCACCGTAGGTTAGTGTCAGTGGGTTATCAAACGGGAAGTAATCATTAGAAAGCTGAACAAAGATATCGTTTACTTCACTTTTTTCAATCACTTGTGCAGCAAAGCGATCATCGGAGGTTTCCGTGGGTAAATATTTAACTTTGATGTTTTCGCTTGCAGATGTTGTGGCAGCAAACAACAGCAGAGAGACGAGAGCAGAGTAATTTTTCATTTTTGGAATCTTGTTATTTATCTGGCTTGCTTGAAAATTATACATGGTTTTTATAGTGTGCGCGCTGGAGGGTACATTCATGAATAATCCATTGCTACTGCAACCCCGCATCTAATAGGCGTCGTTGACTGAGAACGCAGCAACAACGCCACGAGAAATCGTTCCGTGGCAAACATTTACTCAATTGAGGCAATTGCCATGAAAAAACATTGGTCTAAATTCCAGTATCTGCACCAAGTAGTGCAAAACCAAAACATCCACATCAAAGGCACACACAGTTATTACAGCGATTGTTGGGATAACGGCTTTGAAGATTCGGTCGTGCGTTATCTGCATGGCGATGAAATCAGCAAAGCTTGGCAACCAAGGTGGGAAGTTGATCAGCTTTACATTGGTGACTATGTCTGTATCGCCGCTGAAGTGGTGATTTTGATGGGCGGTAACCATAATCACAGGACGGACTGGTTTTGCCTGTATCCGTTCTTAGATGACGTCGAGCAGTCTTATCAAGGTAAAGGCGATACCGTGATTGGTGATGCCGCTTGGATTGGCATGCGTGCCATGATTATGCCAGGAGTTACTATTGGGGAAGGCGCAGTAATTGCTGCCAACAGCGTGGTGACCAAAGATGTCCCGCCTTATACCGTAGTCGCAGGCTCGCCAGCGAAAGCCATTAAGCTTCGTTTCGATCAAAATACCATTGATAAGTTGCTCGCACTGCAAATCTATACGTGGGATGAAGCTAAGTTCGAGGCGCTTCGTGCTTTCATCTGTAGCAATGATATTGAACAGTTGATCGTTGCGGAAGCAAACTATGAAGGTGGCGAATAACACTGAAATGAGGAAAATTTTCAGCGATATGTTATAATCTCGCTCCGTTGTAACGAGAACACTTGTTGCAAGCTTGAGAATTTCCTTGGATTCGGCTCGTTCAAAATTCCATGAGTCAGAGTTTTTAAACTACGATGGGATACAAGCAAACCCAAATGTTAGGGCGCCATTTCGGCGCTCTATTCGTTATGACGGGAAGGAACTTTGCTCGATAGTGATGATCACTTTCTGTTTATGTAAGGGAGCCCGATAGCGGTTCAGAAAGTGTCACTCGAACAATACTCACAACATGATATCCGTCTCGTACAAGCAGTCATTTTTGCTTGTCTATGAAGGGGATAAGAAGGAGCTTAACAGGCTCCTTTTACATTTTAGGGCTTGCGAATAGCGCGTAAATCAGAACATCGCTTAACGACCGTCCCTTAAACTAGCCTAAGGCGCATTTAACACAACCTTTTGAGTATTTTCGGAAAAATTTGGCGAGAAAATTTGCTATTGAACAGAGCTTAAACTAACACTCAATCATTACGGAGGATGAAGAGAACAATAATAAGAGGCGATATGAATCATTTAATATCTGTAGGTGCACTGGAATCCTTTTTGGTTGCGATTAGTGTGCTTTTTTTGGGGCATTTTATTAATGCTAAACTACCGATCTTAAAGAAATTCAACATACCTGAGCCGATTGTAGGTGGCTTGATTGTGGCCTGCATCATTACTGCTCTTCATTTTAACGGCATCGATTTGGAATTCGATTTGCCGTTGCAAAATACATTCATGCTGATGTTCTTCTCTACCGTTGGTTTGGCAGCTAATTACACTCAGTTAATGAAAGGGGGCGCGAAGGTCTTCATCTTTTTAGCAGTCGCGTCGTTCTACATCATCATTCAAAACGGTGTTGGTGTTTCACTGGCAGCGGCATTGGGTTTAGATCCGCTGATGGGGCTTATCGCTGGTTCGATTACTCTATCAGGTGGTCACGGCACGGGGGCGGCGTGGTCACAAACTTTCCAAGACGTTTACGGTTTGAATAACGTATTGGAAATCGCGATGGCGTCAGCAACATTCGGTTTGATCATCGGTGGTATCATCGGTAGTCCGGTTGCGCAGCGTCTGGTCGAAAAGAACAACATCGAATCTGAGTATGGTCGTGGTGGTAGAGATGCCAAAACCCACGAAAAATTCCCAGAGTTGGTGACATACAACGAGTATGAAGAAGACAAAGTAACCGCGAAAAAAGTGGTAGAGAAGTTGTTCTTCCTATTGATCTGTGTAACAGGCGCTAAGTACGTAGAGCAATGGGTGAGCACTTACGACATCCAATGGTTGATGATTCCAGACTTCGTTTACGCGTTGTTTATTGGTGTGATCATCACCAACTTCTTGGAAGTGACTAAGATTCGTAAGTTGGATGCCGAAACGGTCGACATGTTAGGTACGGTATCGCTGTCTCTGTTCCTAGCGATGGCTTTGATGAGTTTGAAATTGTGGAACATTTTCGACCTAGCGATCCCATTCTTGGTGATTCTAGGCGTGCAGTCCGTGATTCTGGCTATCTTCACCTATTACGTTACGTTCAAGGTGATGGGTAGCAACTACGATGCTGCGGTTATCGCTGGTGGTCACTGTGGTTTCGGTTTGGGTGCAACCCCAACGGCGGTAATGAACATGGGTTCTATCGTAAACCGCTTTGGCCCATCACCACAGGCGTTCATGGTTGTGCCGATTGTTGGTGCGTTCTTCATCGACATCGTTAACTTGATCATTCTACAAGGCTACATTTCGTTCCTTGGCTAGATAGATTAAGACGCCAAATAAAACAAAAGGTCACAGTGTTGCTGTGACCTTTTTTGTATCTGGTGTTTGCCAATGACTGGCTTCGTCTTGTCTATACGCACACTTTCACTTTCAAGCGGTTCTTGTTGTCGCGATTGGCAAGCACTTGCTGTTGGTCATCAATCGCTCCCAGTGTTTTCGCCATGCGATCGTAAAGTACAACATTGACTGTCGCGGCTAGGTTCATACAACCGTGAGTCGGTACGTACACCACGTGATGCGCCTTATCGACCATCTCTTGCGGCAGTGAGCCGTCCTCCGGTCCAAACACATAAATCGCTTTCTGTGGATGAGTGAAGTGCGGCAGTGCTGTTGCACCGACCACTAACTCAACACAAACGATTTCAACATCGTCGGCAACATTAGCGGTGAGGTCTTCCATCTCCACTAACTGAATGCGTTCTTGTGAGTTCTGGGTGTCGGTCTGAAACTTTACTGCGCGGCTGTAGCGTGTGCCGTTGTAACGAACTTGCGCAGCGTCGTAGCAGCCTGCGGCTCGTAATACAGCGCCAACGTTGGTTGGACTCTTTGGGTTGTACAGTCCAATAATGGCTGTTGGCTTGGTGGTCATGGTTGGTGTTCTGCTTTTCAAAAATTCTAGATAACAGCGCTGGGCGCATTAAGCGGGGGATTATGAACTTAACCACGCAGAAGCGCTATGGCTATAGGCTGATTATTTTTGCGTTGAAGCAAACAGAGTGAAGATGGATGCTGCTGAAAATGAAAAAAGCGAGGACAGTGCCTCGCTTTTGATGTGTGGTTTCGCTTGTGCTTGTTAGTTCACGGTGCGGCTGAATTTGATACTAGCCGTCCAAGCGAGCACGCCGATGAAGGCGTAAATACCAACATTTACCCAACCTGCATCTGGAATGGCGCTGAACGGGTTTGGCGCAAGAATCGCGTGCAGTGGTAGGTAGAAAATTGCTGAGAAGAAATCATCCAGACCATAGAAGTTGAACATCGCAATCGGCATCCAGCGCAGCGCGTAAATACCAATCAAGATCACCAACAGTGGTGAGTTCACTTTCTGTGAGATTGCCATTGCGGTCAGTGCGAGTGGTAATAACAACACGCCAGCCACCACCATTCGAAGCAAAAACTCAATCCAATTCAGCAGCACGAAGCCCAATGATGCTTGACGATACAACAACGCCAGCTGGTGGTCGGTTGAAACATTCAACATCCACAGCATAAAGTCCGCAGCGAAAACCAATACCGAGCACACCAATGGAATCACCAATAAACCAAACGTCAGCTTCACCAGATGGGTTTTCACGTCACTAACAGGCATACTGCGCCAAAACATGATACTGCCCTCTGAGCGCTCTTTACGCAGCGTTCTCGGGAAGTATTGAGTGCCAAGCAGGATAGACAATAAACCAATGCCACCAGTGATCAGCATATTGACGTCATCGCCGAGCTCTTTGTGGATGTCATTGACATCGCCGCCAAAGCTCATTTGGAAGAACATATTGTGTTGCAGTGTCGAGCTACTCATCAAGCTGACGAACAGCAGCACGCCACAGGCAAACATAAATAACGGCACGCGTGTAACCAATGGGTTCTCTAGCCATTCTTTACGCAACATTGCGACAATCGATTTCATTATGCTGCCTCCTTCTGCAATGCCAAGAACAGATCTGCAAGCTTGACGCCATACACATCACCCAGCCCTGCAACTTGCTCTGCGTATTGGGACGACAGCAACCATTTAGTCGTGCCTAAGCCCTTTTGCGATGATAGTGGTTTCAGCGCTTCGATTTGCGCACGATGCTCATCACTGGCATCGAGAATGAAGTAATCCTCGCTGATGCTGTCCATAGAGGTTTGCAGGACAGGTCGACCGTGTTTAAGAATCAGCACGTCCGTCAGTAGGTGTTCGATTTCCGATACTTCATGGCTCGCAATGATCAGCACACGCTCGCCATCGTGGAACCATTCCAGCAAATGACGGTAGAAGGTATCGCGATAAACCAAATCTAAGCCAAGCGTTGGTTCGTCCAGAATCAGAATCTGGGTGTTGGTCGCGATGACAACGGCCAAGTGCAGTTGCACCTTCATGCCTTTCGATAGGGATTTGATACGTGCACGCGGCTTGATGTCGGTTTGACGAAGCATGCTATCGGCTTTGCTGCGATTAAAACCTGGGTGTACGCCCTCGGTGTAATCGAGCAGCTGAGCAACCGTCATCCAGTTTGGCAGAACGTTCACATCTGAAATGTAAGATAAGCTCTGCATGATTTTGTCGCGTTGCATGATTGGCTCAAAGCCGCTGATGCGAATGGTACCCTGATATTCGTGTGCACCGAGTAGGGCGTTAATGAGAGTCGATTTACCCGCACCGTTATGACCTAACAAGCCAAGCACTTGACCCGCTTGTAGATCAAAGCTCACGTCATGCAGCGCTTCACCCTGCTGACGATATTGCTTGGAGACGTGTTTTACACTGACTAATGCGCTCATTGGTCACCTTCAATATGTGTTTGGATTTGTTGGATAAATTCATCAAGAGACATATCCAGACGTTGTAGTGTGTCTGCGATCTGCGGAATTTGTTGTTCAAGGAAACGGGCTTTTTCATCAGCAAGCAGCTGTTTTTTTGCACCTTGGGCGACAAACATGCCTTGCCCACGTTTCTTCTCGACCAATCCTTCATCAACCAATAACTGATAGCCTTTCATGACCGTCAGGTGGTTGATCTTCATATCCGCAGAGACACTGCGTACCGAAGGCAAAGCTTCGCCCTCTTGCCAGATACCTTGCAATATTTGCTGGGTGATCTGGTCAGCCAACTGACGGAAAATCGGTTGGCGATCATGCCAATGCGTCATGATTGGTTTCCTTGGCTGAGTTGGTGTTATATATATGTATAACACCTTAAGGTTGGGATAAAAAGATCCAATCTTCTAGCGTTGTTTTTTCAACCACTTTGGTCGATGGATTTGCACCAAAGTTTCACGCAAAATTTGCACGCAATCGCATACGCTTTAGGATGTGAAAACTGGCAAAAAATTGTTCACTTCTCATAAGTTGAGAAGGGCGATGAAAACGAGAAAATTGCGCCACAAAACTTGGTGAAAAAGTGTGTTTTTTCATTGAGTGAGAATTGGGTGAATATCCGAGCTATTGCTTTCTTATTTAATGAGAATTTAGTGGATTTGCACCCTAGAAAACCACACGTTCAGTAGGCACTCTGACCTGCCTAAATACCGCTCAGCCGGCGAGTTGTTACTCAAAGGATGAGAAAAAGGAGGCAAAGAGGTTTTATGAATCAGGTCATTTCTGTTGGTCCACAAGAGTCGTTTCTCGTCGCTATTTGTGTGTTGTTCTTGGGACAATTCGTTAACGCTAAATTACCGATCTTAAAGAAATTCAATATTCCCGAGCCAATCGTGGGTGGTTTGATTGTCGCTTGTGCGATCACCGCGATGCACTTCAATGGCGTGGACTTAGTTTTCGATTTACCGCTGCAAAACACTTTCATGTTGATGTTCTTCGCTACCGTTGGCTTAGCAGCGAACTACACCCAGTTGATTAAAGGCGGCGCTAAGGTATTTATCTTCTTAGCTGTAGCATCGGTGTACATTCTTATCCAAAACGCGGTCGGTGTCTCTTTGGCAACCGCACTCGGCTTAGACCCGCTAATGGGCTTGATTGCAGGCTCGATTACGTTGTCTGGCGGTCACGGTACGGGCGCAGCATGGTCGCAAACCTTCCAAGACATGTACGGCTTACACAACGTACTAGAAGTGGCAATGGCATCCGCTACCTTCGGATTGGTGATTGGTGGCATCATCGGCAGCCCAGTAGCGCAGCGCTTGATCGATAAACGTAACCTTGAATCTGAATACGGACGCACCAACCAGACTCACGAGCGTTTCCCTGAATTGGTGACCTACAACGAGCACGAAGAAGACCGCGTAACCGCGAAGAAAGTGGTCGAGAGTTTATCGATCATTCTATTGTGTGTTACTGGTGCCGATTACTTAGAAGGTTGGGTGAGCAGCTTTGGCATCAAATGGTTGATGATTCCAGACTTCGTTTACGCACTGTTCATTGGTGTGGTGATCACCAACATCATGGAAGTGACTAAAGTACGCAAAGTGGATGTTGAGACGGTCGACATTCTTGGTACGGTTTCGCTGTCTCTGTTCCTAGCGATGGCACTAATGAGCCTAAAACTTTGGAACATCTTCGATTTGGCAATTCCATTCCTCATCATTCTTGCGGTGCAATCGGTGATTCTGGCGCTCTTCGCTTACTACGTGACGTTCCGTGTGATGGGCAGCAACTATGATGCAGCAGTTATCGCAAGTGGTCACTGTGGCTTTGGTCTGGGGGCAACCCCAACCGCAGTAATGAACATGGGTTCTATCGTTAACCGCTTCGGCCCATCACCACAAGCCTTCATGGTGGTGCCTATCGTTGGCGCGTTCTTTATCGACATCGTCAACCTAGTGATTCTGCAAGGCTGCATCTCTTTTATTAAGTAATCAGCTACGCTCCACAAAACTAAAGCCAGTCTCGAGAGACTGGCTTTTTTGATCTAACGTACTTCTTCTCCTGAATGCGTTACCGCGCAGGGCTTTCGTTGTTTAGATTCTCAGGCAAGTTACAGTGAAAAACCGTCAACTTCCGGCATGAGAGCCAAATATAAACCGTACGTGCTAGGGTTTAGAGTCACCATTAAGTTTGTTTGTTAAGGATATCAACCTCTTGTAGGTCTTTAGGAGAATTATGGGCCTCTTAAAACGCATTCTGGGATATACGTGTGAGAACACGCACTACCAAGTGAACCGCGTCCACTCGCATTATGTTTCTATTCCTTGTGAAGCTTATTGTAAAACGACGGATGCCTGTCTGATTCATCTTTACAGAGATAAGCATCAACGTTTAGCTGAGCGCTTCATTAACCGCTCTACTTTTTATTATTCAGATAATGACGATCCTAATGAATTAGTGACGCTGTTAGACCTTGCTTGGCGAGGTTTATGCCCGAAGGCGCAAGTGCCAGAGGTGAGGAAGGTCATTGATGAAAAGCAGCAGGAAGTGCTTGATAGCCTTCAAGGCATAGATAGCTACATCATACTGGTTGGCTCGTGGTTGGGGAGTGAAGTTAGCAACTTCAAACGTAGCGTACAAGCCAAGCACCAAGAAATGATCGAAGACCGATTGTTGCTATTTGGAGACGAAGCTGAGGCGTTTCCTATTACCGAAGAATACGGAAGTGAACTGTATTTCTACAAATATCAATTGTTGCTGGATATCACCATTAGGGCAAATGAACTCAACATAAAAAACGTCGTAGCCAGGTGCACTTTCCGATGGTTTGATGCGATCTTAGCGGGCATTTTTCTGGGAAGCATGGAGCGAGAGGTGATTGAGGAAATCCATGATATGCACAATTTCCATCAGAACGTGCTCAATCAGATTTTTGAGCTGGCGGGAATCGGCTCATTAGAGCAGTTTCTTTTAAACGTTAAGCCAGCGTAGAAGTATAATAAGCGTATCAACCGTAGGTAGGATGATACGCTTTCACACTTTCTAGCCTTTTTGATGCAATTTCTCATAGGTTGCAAAGCTAAAAGCGCAGGCTGAAGAAATAAGATCTTGTTTGATGATGGTGACTGCATTGGCATCACTATTGGCGTAGTGCTTGGTAAAATGGACTTCTAGTGTACCTTTGTCTCGGTACCCACTCATTACGGGTTTTATTGATATCTCCTGGTTCAATCCTTCCGCTTCGTTGGGTTCGCCTAAGCTGAGTACTTTACCTACATATAACCTTCGGTCTGATAAGGTTAGCATGACCATTTTGTCCCCTTTTTCTAATGCCGACTTAAAGAGAAAATCATCCAAAGAACTGTCGGAGAATACCCTCGCGTTCAACCGCTCCTTGGGGCTTAACGTCATGTAGCGAATGCAATATTTGATATAGGCGAGTAATGACCAAAATACCGGTACAAGCAACATCGAAAACGTAATTATGGTTACCCAAGTTAGATTGACAACCTCTTGATTAGTAAAGGCATTGAGTTCGGAGAGTAGGTTCGATGTGAACTCATAAGGCGTCTGTGCAAACAACGCGTCAGGCAACCATTTTATTGGGGCGAAATGCGTTATGGTCGCGAAAAAATGCGCGTATCGATTAATGAGCAAGACTAAGCCTAAGGCGATAAATAAACATATCATGCCTAAGTTTGCGCTTTTTAAGTACAGGTACTGCCCTTCATAACGGTGTACCTTGTATCGATAGAACGGATGGATATGACAAACCAAAAAACCACTTACCAAGATTGGTAAGATTAGCAGCAAAAACAACTATTTCTCCTCAACGAGTAACCGAGCTCTTTCATAAATATTGTTCGTCATTAGGTCTTGATGAACTTCCTTAGCAGATATAAACACAGTCCCCCTGCCAACGACTTTTAATGATGTATAAGAACGGTTGATCTTTCTTGAGAGGTTTCGTTCTTCTCTCGTTCCCCATAGACCAAAAGTAAAAAATCGAATAACGCGCTCCATAACTCCTTCGCTGTAAAGTTTGATGCCCAAGCATGTCAGATGATTCGGAAATATATAAAAAGAAACCAGAAGAGTGTACCAATGTCTCTGTGTTATATCTAATGAGCGAATAACTAAATGGTCATTATTATTCTGCTCAAGTAAAAAAGGCAGGATATTCTTTGTATTTTCTATAATAAACAGACACTTATAGTGTTAACTAAACTTTTATTACCAGAAAATACATCAATAAATACGAAATATAGAAATACCATCATATTATTTTGAAAATATCTCATTGATTATTGCTCATGATGTTTTCAATGGGAGGAGTGATACTCTCAGAAAAAAGCATCGGGTTATTCGTATATGTTTTTCCATCAAGTTAAATCCAAAAAAGTCACATTGAAGCCGTACAGGTCGAAAAGAAGCTTGCTCGTTAGGATATCCGGCTACAATGGATTTATTGCCATCAACGGGAATGAAGTTTCATTATTTAACAATAGCTTACTAGTTATACCCGAAGGGGCGATCGTAGAGTGCGATTTGGCTAGGCAGAGTGAGGATAGTTCGTTTGAGGTCGTAACTCTCAACAAAACTGACATCAAAAAAATGAAGGTGAAGTTGGAAAAGCTTAATGACCTCATCTTAAATAAAAATAAGAATGAGTCGTTTATTCTGTATAAGAGTAAAAACCTGTGTGACATGTTTTACTCAAATAGAAAGCTAAACAATTGTCAAAAGTTGAGAAGTATAAAAAATATCGCATTAAAACAGAGTATCTTTCATTTGGTATTATATCTGTATAAAAAAGGTGTCGACATAAGTATATTGTTTAATACTGACTATCATATATCTCTGTCTTCTCGTTTAGCTAAACTGTTTATGTCTGAACCAACAAAAAAATGGACGTTAGACTTAGCCGCGAACTGCATGTTTACCAGTGCTTCGACATTGCGTAGAAAACTATCTAAGGAAGGAGCTTCCTTCTCTCGGGTTTTAAATGATGTGAGGTTGGGCATCTCCCTCAACTATTTAACATTTACCTCATACAATGTCTTAAAAGTCAGTGAGCTCAGTGGCTTCAACAGTTCGGCATATTTTTGTACGATTTTTAAGAAAAAGTATGGTGTAACACCTCAGGAGTTTCGGAAAAACTCAAAGGAAAACAATGTCTAAAAAGATTAGTTATAATCGGTCAAGTGTTGGCTTGAAGGCTAGCACCTAAAAAGAAGATGGTAATGGGATGGGTTAATAGAGCTTTATCTATAGGGATAGAGTGTTGGTAGTTTTCATTCCTAGCAGAGCTTGTTGAACCATTTCCCATGATAGCCATTAATTGAAGACAAATACGAAACTGAACAGTTCTATCTGGTTTACATAAGTCTCAGTTAAACAAGAGGTAAATCAATCACTTGCACTTCAATTGCTTAGTTTATACGTGAGTTCCTCATTTATATAGCAACTATACAAAATCTAATTCCTGTTACTAGTGAGATTTATTAAGTTAAATCATGGTGATGTTAGTATAAATTAGATTGCTTCAATAGACATCGGATATCAATGTACATAAATAATTAGAATTAGTCATTATGCTATTTGCTTATTGTGTTTTGATGTTCACCATAATAAATACAAGTATTTGTGGTTTTTGCTCATATTATATCTATCACTGACTAAACCCTATATATCAATTGAATTTAATTAAGAAAGTTGAATTAATAACAAAATTATTGGTTAGAAGAAATGAACTGATTTTTAATGATTAGCTATAAGCCAGTGTTTCTCGTATTGGGATTCCTGTTATCTAAACTCGCATTATTTATGTATATCCCATTTTTTATGGCGGTCATTACCGGGACTCAAGGGGCTTTAGACTTTGGTTTATCAGCAGTAATCACCCACGCTGGTGGGCTAGTGTGTGTGGCTATTGGCGGAAAAACATCATTAGCCCTAAAAGTAAAAGATGCGTTTCTGATCACTACCCTTGTCTGGGTTTTAGGCAGCGCGTTTGCATCCCTTCCTTTTATATTCATCAATGAAATTAGTTTTACCAATGCTTACTTTGAAACTATGTCCGGAATCACCACCACTGGGTCTACGGTTCTTGCTGGTTTAGATAGTATGGCGCCTAGCATACTGCTTTGGCGCTCGCTGCTTCAATGGCTTGGTGGCGTTGGGTTTATCGTTATGGCTATTGCGATCCTACCCATGATCAATGTTGGTGGGATGCGACTTTTTCAAACTGAATCGTCAGATTGGTCAACAAAAAGTGAGCCTCGGATGAAGAGTGTGGCAAAAAGCATTCTATCGGTTTATCTGCTGCTTACTTTTCTTTGTGTGGTTAGCTATTCGCTATCTGGTATGAACTTATTTGATTCGATTAACCATGCGCTTACCACTGTCTCAACGGGAGGCTACTCCACGACAGATTCTTCTATGAATGGGTTTTCACCAATGGCTCACTGGGTGGCGATTATCTTCATGTTTGCTGGGGGGATGCCATTTATTCAATTTGTAGCCGCAATCAACCAAAAGAGCCTGTCTTGTTTAGTTAAAGATGCGCAAATCAGAGCCTATTTTAAGTTGGTGGTGGTATTGAGTTTGGTTGTCGCGTGTTGGCTGGTGATGAAGCTAGATTATCCAGTCATTGATGCTATTCGTATCGCAACCTTTAACATCGTTACTGTTATGACGACAACAGGCTTTGCTCTGGATGATTTCTCAAGTTGGGGAAGTTTAACAACCATTTTATTTTGTTTTGTTCTGCTGATGGGGGCTTGTTCAGGCTCGACGTCGGGGGGCTTTAAAATTTTCCGGATTCAGATTGCAACGTCACTCCTTAAAAAACAGGTGTACCAGTTGGTACATCCTTCAGGAGTATTTACCTTACGTTATAACAAAGCCCGCTTATCAGACAGTATTGTACAAGCCATAACGGCGTTTGCGTTTGTTTATGCATTGACAATTATTTTCATTGCAATGCTATTGGCAATTATAGGTTTAGACCCTGTCACTAGTTTATCCGGCGCCATTACATCGGTGGCAAATGTGGGTCCTGGACTTGGTTCCATTATTGGCCCTACTGGGAACTTCTCAACATTGCCAGATGCAGCAAAGTGGATCTTAAGCCTTGGAATGCTGATGGGGCGCTTAGAGATCCTCACCATTGTGGTCGTCTTATCCCCTTGTTTTTGGCGTATTTAACGTCGTCGAATTTTCTAACGCTCACTTGAAAGACTAGTGAGCTCCTCAGGTATCTATTTTTAAATTGCGATTATGAAATTGGTATTTTTTGCAAAAGAGATCAACAACTTTATCTTACGTGTTCATGCTATGGATGGGAGGAAAAAGAAAGAGATCAGAACATTAAGGCAGGGGTTATGTCGTACCCTACAGTTTGAAGGCGCAGGGTTTGAACTCTATTCCTTGTTAGAGCCAACGCATGATATTTCCAAGGATCAAGTCATACGTCTCGCTAAGGACAAATTAAGAATTCTGGTTCGAAAGTTCAAAAAGGAATTTGAAGAAAAAGAAGATGACACCTTCGCCGATTTAGAGAATCAAATTATCGATTATTTGTTTAACTCTGAGCATAAAGTAAGCCTGAAAGAGCTTGATCGGAATCTTTACATCAAAGGCACATACAACCAAGAAACCTTGGCCACTACGATAGCTAGGTTGGTTAGAAGTAATAAGGTGAACGTGGCGCATACCGCTCTAGGTAGCATGTATTACATTAACTATCAGAATAACTGGATCTATGATGGCGACAACCAATCATACGTACAATGTCGATGTCATTATCACTGCGCAACCTGTGATCAGAACTTAGTTTGTGTCTATCAGCCTAAACATAAAGTTGTTCGTGAGTTCTATAAGTTGATTGACATTGGCTTGGAAGTCGTTGTGGGTAAACCGCAACAAGATAATGATGGTTTGGTTGGTCACACTATACGCTTCTATTCAAGTATAGAAATAAACAATGAGATCAGAATATCAGAAGGCTTGGACTATTCCGTTATCAATTCAGATGATGAAAAGTTGGTGGTGATTGATAATTTTGGTAAGCCATACATTGTGTTATTGGAAGATTTAAATTGGTTCCGTGTTGATTTAGGCAATCGATGTAAGAGCAAGCAAGAGAAAATTGCGGTCAAACGGAAGTTTGCTAGTGGCTACGAGTCAAATCACAAAACCAGAGATAACATCATTAAATGTATCTCGTCTATCGGTGATGCATCGGTATCGGTTGATGCTTTAATGATGAAGTTGGGGCTACTGAGGCTGCCCATCGAAAAGGCGTTATCTCTACTTGAGGAAGAAGGTATTGTCGCAAGCATCACTGAAAAAAACACGAAGAAATATCATTTACGCTAGTTTAATGACTTCATTTTTTACCGGTACCCCTTCCTTACTGTTTCTACATGTTAAATCTTCTCGGCCTAGGCAGTGTTTACTATGACTTAAACAGCATACCTCAGCGAGAGTTGGACTTAGTGATTTAGATTTGAAGTCATATAACTCTACTTATGGATTGATTATCGATACATGTCGCATAAAGATTCTTCTATCTTGCTAGTATGCTCGGTAATATTCAGATGTTAACTAATTGATAGCAATGTTTTTCCATAATATTAATTCCGGCAATTTTAAGCTACCTAACTATAGGACTAAAAAGATTATATTTGCTAGGGTCTCAGGCTATAAAGGAGACGTTAGTATCAATGGTTCTCCGGTTTTTGATTTTAACAATAGTTTAATTATCATTCCGAAAAATTCTTTTATTAGTGTTAACCTTTCGAAAGTAAGTGATCAGGCTGAATTAGATTTTATTAGCTTAAACGATACTGACATTGAATGCATTAAGCATGACTTATATGAACTCAACAAATTTATTTTTGATAAGAGAAACAGAAGAGCCTGTCATTCTAATGATGGTGGTAGTTTCATAAAGTCTAAGAAAAAAGATTTTTGTGATGTATTTCTAATGAATCGAGTAGTCGATGGACATCCTTGTATGGAGAGGTTGAACAAAGCCATTCTTCGACAAAGTGTTGTTGAACTTTTAATCCATCTACATTTAGAAAACAAAGATATAAATGTTGTATTAAACATTAAGAGCGAGCTTTTGATCTCTGAAAGGTTGTCTAATCTGCTGATGCGCGAGCCTAAAAAGCACTGGACACTTGAAGCTGCGGCTTTGTCTATGGCGACGAGCGTCTCTACACTGAGGAGAGGATTGTCAGCGGAGCAGAAATCATTCTCTTGTATCCTCAACGAGGTAAGGCTCAATGTTGCCACCAGGTATCTAAAGTTTAGTAACTTTAGCATATTAAAGATAAGCAATCTTTGTGGATTTAAGAGCTCTGCGTATTTCTGTACTGTATTTAAAAAAAATAAACACGTAACGCCTCAGCAGTTCAGGAGTAACTATAGAAAACCCATAATATAAACCGCTTTATTGAAAGAAATTAGTCATTATCTTAAATTCGCTAATTATTGGAGTTGTGAGTCATTTCACGGTTTAAAAATTGGGTTTGATTGCTAAGAAATAGTTTTAAATATTCTATTAACAATAGAGTCAATCTGATGTTTATATTGTAATCTTTTGGGCAAAATGTCTAATTTAGACTCAGCACTATTACTGTATATTGTATCCATTCATTACAGCGCAGACTTAGAAAGCTATGTAGTTGTGTAAATATATTAATAGTAATTATCTGCGTTAAATTAAAGTGGGATATCTATTTTGAAACTCACTTAAAGCTAGGTACTTACAATCAATTGTAGTTTCTATTCTAATTCGGCGTTATTCGTTGAAGTTTGACCTATTTCACTTATTACCTATTTAGAAGTAATAGGCATTTTAATCGTAATTTTTTATTTAAAGGTAGGTAGAAAGGTATGTTCATATGACAGATTTCCAAATGGCAACGACTGAACAACCCAAAGCGTCTTGCACTGAACAAGGCTTTGGTATTAATCGTCAGTGGTTAGCATCTTTGACCCTAAAATTTGGTGCTCATGCTGAAGGCAGTACAAGTGTCACGCGATTAAATACCCTACGACATTTTGGACCTCTCATTGTTCAAAGACCTTTCTATCCAGAGGGAAGAGATGGCTGTTGTCATGTCTACATTCTGCACCCACCAGGTGGGTTAGTGAGTGGCGATGAGCTGAACTTCAACATCAGTGTAGACAGCCAGGCTCATGCTTTAGTGACAACCCCTGCCGCAAACAAGTTGTATAAAGCCGACCGCAACTTGGTGCCATGGAAACAACACACCAATTTGGATGTTGAAGATAACGCGATTTTAGAGTGGCTTCCTCAAGAGTCGATTGCTTTTGATGGCTCTATTGGTGACCAAACTTGCACGATTAATTTAGGTAACAACGCCAAGTGTCTAGGTTGGGAAATTACCGTTCTTGGGCGACCTGCAAGTGAACTGCCATTTAACAGTGGACGCATCACTCAACAATTCAACCTTTACCAAAATGGCAAGCCCTTGTGGCTTGAAAGACAAACGGTGGATCCAACTCATCCTCGCTTTACCGGTAAGTGGGGGCAAGGTGGTGCAACCGTACACGCCAATATGTGGGCGGTTGGTCTAGAAGATCCTAAACAAGCAATCCTAGCACTGAGAGAACACATGCCTGCTTCCGATCGTTGGGCGGTGAGCGAGCGACGTGGTGTGTTGGTGATTCGTTATCTCGGTACCGAAAGAAACGAAGTTTGGGACTTATTCCAACAAGCGAGAGAAGTATTACGCCCGCTACTCATCGGTATGGCTCCGGTTATACCAAGAATATGGCTGACTTAATCTAAATCCGAACTGTAACGCCTCATTAACCACTTAATGATGCAGTTTTATATTGAAAATAATGAAACGGAGTAAACGATGGAATTAACACCTAGAGATAAAGACAAATTACTTTTGTTCACTGCAGGTCTTCTTGCTGAAAGACGCAAAGAAAAAGGCATCAAACTGAATTACCCAGAATCTGTTGCGCTGATCAGCTGCGCAATTATGGAAGGCGCACGTGAAGGACGCACCGTTGCAGAAATGATGAGTGCAGGTCGTGAAATCTTAACTCGTGATGACGTTCAGCCTGGCATCGCTGAAATGATTGAAACGGTACAAGTAGAAGCAACTTTCCCTGATGGCACAAAGCTCGTGACTGTGCATAACCCGATTATTTAAGGAGACCTTCATGTTCGCAGGTGAATATCAACTAAAAGCTGATGACATTGAGCTATGTAGCGACCGCACAACTATCCCAGTAAAAGTTTCTAACACGGGCGATCGCCCTGTTCAGGTTGGCTCACATTACCACTTTGCTGAAGCGAATCGCGCTTTATCCTTTGACCGAGAGCTTGCTTATGGTCACCGCCTAGCGATTGCTGCTGGCATGTCAATTCGATTCGAACCAGGTCAAACCCGTGAAGTGGAACTAATTCCATTCGCTGGTTTACGTCAAGTCTACGGCTTCCGTGGTGACGTGATGGGCTCACTAGATAACAATTCTAAGTAAAGGTAACAGTAATGAAGATTTCTAGACAAGCGTATGTAGACATGTACGGCCCTACGACGGGTGATAAAGTTCGTCTGGGTGATACAGAACTATGGATCGAGATTGAAAAAGATCATACGCACTACGGTGAAGAAGTCGTATTTGGCGGTGGTAAAGTTATCCGTGACGGTATGGGCCAGAGCCAGCGTTGTGATGATGCAGTGATGGATACCGTCATTACTAACGTCATCATCATGGATTACTGGGGCATCGTTAAAGCTGACGTTGGTCTTAAGCAAGGTCGTATCGCAGCAATCGGCAAAGCGGGCAACCCAGACGTACAGCCAAATGTTGATATCATCATTGGCCCTGGTACTGAAATCATCGCAGGTGAGAACCAAATCCTAACTGCGGGTGGTATCGATACACACATCCACTTTATCTGTCCGCAACAGATTGATGAAGCGCTGATGAGCGGTGTAACGACCATGATTGGTGGGGGTACTGGTCCTGCAACAGGCAGTCTAGCGACAACCAGCACATCGGGTCCTTGGCACATCGGCAAGATGATGCAAGCGGTTGATGATCTACCAATGAACATCGGTCTACTAGGTAAAGGCAGTGCAAGTACGCCTGAAGCACTTGAGCTGCAAGTAAAAGCTGGCGCGATGAGCCTGAAGATCCACGAAGACTTTGGTGCAACAGCGGCATGTATCAACAACGCCTTAAACGTAGCAGATCGCTACGATGTTCAGGTTGCGCTTCACTCAGATAGCTTGAACGAATCTGGCTTCTTACAAGATACGCTAGCTGCATTTAAAGATCGTTGTATTCATACCTACCACACGGAAGGTGCGGGTGGTGGTCACGCTCCAGACATCATTGCAGCTTGTGCACTGCCAAATGTACTGCCTTCTTCAACAAACCCAACGCGTCCGTACACCATCAACACCGTTGATGAGCACTTGGATATGTTGATGGAGTGTCACCACCTAGATCCAAACATCCCTGAAGACGTTGCGTTTGCAGACTCTCGTATTCGTCGCGAAAGTATCGCCGCAGAAGACATTCTTCACGATATGGGCGTGATCTCGATGATGTCATCAGATTCACAAGCAATGGGACGTGTGGGTGAAGTTGTATGTCGTACTTGGCAGACTGCAAACAAGATGCGAGTACAGCGCGGTCTACTTCCTGAAGACCAAGATCTTGGGGCAGATAACTTCCGTGCGAAGCGCTACATCGCGAAATACACCATTAACCCAGCAATCACTCACGGTATCGCACACGAAGTGGGCTCGATTGAAGTAGGTAAATTCGCGGACTTGGTGCTTTGGAAACCGGCATTCTTTGGCGTTAAACCATCTATCATCTTGAAAGGTGGCATGATCGCAGGCGCTGCGATGGGCGATCCAAACGCGGCAATCTCAACGCCTCAACCGGTGCATTACCGCAACATGTTCGGCTCTTTGGGTCGCGCAGTATCAGCGACGCGTATGACGTTTGTTAGCCAAGCTGCGATGAACACTGGCCTAGAAGAAAAACTGGGTCTGAACAGCCCGCTTGTTGCGTGTAAAGACGTTCGTAACAAGACCAAACAAGACATGAAGCACAACGACGTGTGTCCTGAGCTGACCGTTGATCCACAAACTTATGAAGTAAGTGCGGATGGCGTTCTATTGACGTGTGAACCAGCAACAGAAGTTCCGTTGGCTCAACGCTACCATTTGTTCTAATTAACAGTAAGGGCTTGCAATGCTTGAACTAACAAAACGATTAGATGCCAATACGGAATGTGAGGTATTCGATAGTCTTATTCTTCCTTATGAGCTGCGTATCCGAGGACGCCTTAAAGGAGTGACGGAAAAGGGACATGATGTCGGTTTGTTTCTTGATCGTGGACCAGTATTACGTGATGGCGACCTGCTAGAAGCGAAAACTGGTGAAGTGATTCGTGTCCATGCAGCGAACGAACCCGTCACGACGGCATACATCAACGGTACGCTTCCTCTCGCTCGCCTTTGCTATCACTTAGGCAACCGCCACACATTGCTTGCGGTTGGTCAGGATGAAGACGGACGTTGTTGGGTACGAATGACACCGGACCATGTGCTTGAAGAGCTGGCACTGCTGCTTGGTGCAACATTGACGCATCATCAAGCGCCTTTTGACCCAGAATCCGGTGCATACGCACATGTTGGTCGTGAGCAATCTCATGATCACTCTCACGGCCACCATCACCACGGGCATCAGCATGAACACTAATACTTCTGATCGTGAAGTCGGTGATCTAGCACTACTTGGCTTGATGCAATTTATTAGCCCAGCACTTCCTATTGGTGCGTTTGCTTGGTCACAAGGGCTAGAAAGCGCTTTTGAGCTTGGTTGGGTGAAAAACGAAGAAGAGCTTGGTGCATGGCTGGAAGGCGTACTTGATGACGGTTTATCGCGTTGCGAATTACCTGTGTTAGCACGCTTGTATCGCTCTTGGGCGAATAGCGATTGCCAAGAAGTGACGTTTTGGAACGATTGGCTGTTAGCGAATCGCGAAACGTCTGAGTTATGCGAAGAAGACATTCGTCTTGGTCAAGCATTAATAGACTTACTGACCAATCTAGAAATGCACCCTCAGCGCCATGTTGAGGGAGCAAAACAGCTTCAAGAACCTGGATACGTAACCATGTTTGCTTGGGTGGCACAGCTTAACCATATTCCTGTTCGACAGAGCTTGCTGGGCTTTGCATGGGGATGGTTAGAAAACCAATTAGCGGTGGCATGTAAAGCGCTGCCGCTGGGGCATACCGCAGCACAGCGCTTGTGTATTCGACTGCAACCTAAGCTTGTTGAAGCGGTTGAAGCATCCCTCTGCTTAGAGGATTGGGAGCTAGGCCCAACACTTCCTGGCTTAGCGCTAGGAAGTGCAAAACATGAAACGCAATATTCAAGACTATTTCGAAGCTAATTTGCTTTAAAGAACAAAAGGAAAATTAATATGACACAGTGTTTACGTGTTGGTGTAGGCGGTCCTGTTGGTTCTGGTAAAACAGCGCTGCTACGTAAATTGTGTAAAGCACTTAAAGATCATTACAACATCGCGGTTGTAACGAACGATATTTACACCCGTGAAGATGCGGACTTCTTGCTAAAGCATGACGCGCTGCCATCAGATCGTATTCTTGGTGTAGAAACGGGGGGCTGTCCACATACTGCTATCCGTGAAGATGCTTCGATGAACCTCGCTGCGGTGAACGACTTACAATCGCGTCATCCAGATCTTGAGCTCGTGATGATCGAATCTGGCGGTGATAACCTAGCTGCGACATTCAGCCCAGAGCTGTCTGACCTAACGATTTACGTTATTGATGTGTCTGCAGGTGACAAGATCCCACGTAAAGGTGGTCCGGGTATCACTAAGTCAGATCTATTGATCATTAATAAAATCGACATTGCTGAATATGTACATGCGTCTCTCGATATTATGGACCGTGATGCGAAGAAGATGCGTGGCGATCGTCCATTTATTTTCGCGAACTTACATGACGGTGTTGGTTTAGAAGAAATCATTAGCTTTATTTTGAAAGAAGGCATGCTGCCTGACCGTAGATAGCATCAATTTTCTTTTAATATAAAAAGATATTTACTCTAGCGTCTCCCTACGCAATTTTTTAACTCTGTATTAATTAAGTCATACCAGTCATTGAGTACTGGTATGGCTTATTAACGCATATTTTTATTTTGCTAAATAACAATATGCGTTGACTAAAAAAACCAATATTACTTTTATTTACATTCTGGGGCTATTTATGTCTGAAGTTAGAACCGCGTCCACATCTGGACCAGAGAAGAAAATGAGCAAACCACTTGCTTATATGTTTATTATGATTGGTATTTTCGCCTTGGCGTTTTCTGCAATCATGGTAAAAGAAGCAAACTTTGAACCTGCAACCAACGCATTCTTACGTTGTCTTGTCGGCTTCTTGGTTTTGATTCCATTTGCCGTTGCCGAAATTAAAAAGAAAGGCCTAATTAATAAATCTGGTTTTGTACTCGCTATTATAGCAGGTATTTTCCTTGGTCTTGATATGACCTCTTGGAACTTTGCGATCTTCTTTATTGGTGCGGGTATCTCATCTATCCTGCTTAACCTACAAATTATCATCATGCCATTGCTTGCCATGACTTTTGATAAGTTTAAACCGGAGAAAAGCTTCTGGTTCCTAGTACCGATCATGTTGTTCGGTATTGTACTAGCGGGTGGTGTGCTAGAAGGTGGCCCATCTGAAGGTCCAAGTACCATGTGGGGCTACCCTATTGCGCTAGTGGGTACGATATTAGGTATTAAATCGGGCATTTGTTACGCGCTATACCTCTACACTAGCCGTAAGTCGGGCACACTAAACGCAGGTCGTTACTTCCAGCCGCTAATGTGGGTATTCCTTGCTCAGCTTATTCCTGCTGCAATTGTTATGGCAAATACTCATGGTTTCAACATTACCACGGGTGTTCTCGTCGACGGTAAACTACCACTAACAGCAGCCGATGGCTCTATTGCGGGTGATGCGATTAATATGAGCAACTGGATCTGGATTGTGATCTTAGGTGTTGTTGGTCATGCGGTTGCTTGGGTATTTGTACAAATTGGTTCGGTAAACTTGGATCCAACCGTTGTTGCAGGTCTATTGCTATTAAGCCCAATTACTACTGTTCTTGTTGCACCATTCACAAGTGGTGAATCGGTAACGCTACTGCAATCAATCGGTGTGGTAATTGTTCTTACTGCGGTGGCATATCAGAATGGTCTGCATACTGCCTTGTTAAATAAGCTCAGAGGCGAGCCTGCTAAAGTAAGAAGTTAAGCTTTATCCTTTACAGCGTGAACAAAATAGAGCCCAATATTAACGCTAATATTGGGCTTTTTTAGGTTGTGTAGATTATGCGTTTCGATTGTGTTTGTTTGATTATGAGGAAGTGATTAGTACTTGAGTGTTAGCAGCGATGAGCCGTTGTTTTCTCTAGAATATTGCCTGAACTTTGAGGGCGTTAGATTGTACTTTCGTTTGAATGCATCACAGAAGTAAGCCGAACTACCAAAGCCGCAACGATGGCTGATCTCACTGACATTGTAGGAAGTGAAAGTCAGCATATTGAGTGCAATGCCCATTCTTACGTCTAACAGCAATTGGCTGAAAGAGACGTCTTCTTTATTCAAGTGTCTTCTTAGCGTGGAAGAGGAGATGAACAGCTTGCTGGCGACTTCCTCAATTTGCCACTTATGAGTCGGATCTTGGCTTATCATTCGAGTGATGACCTCTCGCTTTGATTGGTAATGATCGGACTTGAACATTCGAATAATATCCATTTCGTAGTAACTCATTGTTAAAAATATAAAAAATAGAGACTCTTCAACCAGTAACACCTTTAAAGCGTGGTTGCTTAATGTGTCATGTCCCTCTTTTAATATTCTGAACCTGTCCTTTATCTCGAAGTTGTCACTGATAGCGTAAGAGATGCTATTGCTACCTAGCGCACGCTGTGGAACTTTAGAGAGCAGAGAGTCAATCGTATGGTTGGATACGGTCAGTATTTGAACCTCAATGCACTGTGATGGGCTCTCGCTGCGTAAGTCACACCAAACTCGGCTGTATTGAGGAATCATCAAGATAGTTGGGGAGGTAATGGCGATCTTACTGTCATTGATGCACACCAGTCCTTTGGCTTCAGAGAGATATATTATGTAATGATGTTCCACATAAAACTCTCTGAGTGTTATCGTTTTACAGTCAATTACTTTTCTATACTTCATATCTATTGTCACGATTGAAAATTTAGCTATTTGATATAGTAGTTTTTCAATTAACTTTGCTATTCGTTTCACATGAATAAAGGATAGGGCCCTATTTCTAAGTAAAATGAATATATTTCTAAATCATAATTAAAAACATATTTTTTATTTTCTGTTTTTATTGACTACGTTTTTTTTTATTTGATAATGGCTAAATATTAACTAGCAAGGCTTATTAATGTGAAAGAAGTGTTAACCATTAAGGGATTGTCACTAGGCATTAAAACGGAGTTAGTTAGGGATATTAGCTTTAGTCTAAAAGAGAAAGAGTTCTTAGCGATTGTTGGTCCTAATGGGTGCGGAAAATCGACCTTTATTCGCACCATTATGGGTACGGTGAATATATTCTCTGGTGAATTGAGTTTTCTGGGTAAACCACTTTCGAGTTATAACCATAAAATGCGTTCAAGATATATTGCATTTATGGGGCAGAATAATACCGTCGACCCACAAATGAGAGTGCTTGATTATATTTCACTGGGGCGATTTCCTCATTTTCACTATTCCACACGCCAATACGACAACGAATGCATTACCCGCGTGATCGCCGAGCTTGGACTGGAGGCGTTAAGAGAGCAAAAAGTTGGGCAGCTTTCTGGTGGAGAGTTTCAGCGCGTCAACTTAGCGCGAGTGTTGGTGCAAGAGCCCAAGTTGCTGCTTTTGGATGAGCCGACGAATCACTTAGACCCTAAAGCGAGAATAGAGCTTCTCAAAATCGTTAAGGATAAGCAGATCACGACGATTGCCGTATTACATGATTTAAACCTTGCCGAATACTTTGCCGACCAAGTGATGATCATTAATCGAGGCAAGATGCAGGTGTGCGATACGGTCGAAAACACGCTCAACGCCCACTGGATAAAAGATACTTTTGATTTGAATACCCTTCATTTCTTACATCCTACAACAGGAAAAGCGATCCGTTTTTTTGAAATAGATTAAGGAGTTACCGTGAAAAAAATATGCTTGATGCCGTTGTTTTTATCTGTCTCTGTTTACGCAAACACCAATGCACCGACGGAACCACATTACCCAGTCAGCGTTGAAAGCTGCGGGGACGTGTTGACGTTTGAACAAGCACCAAGACGGGCGGTATTCCAAGACCTAAATATGACGGAAATGGCGTTCGCATTGGGGCTACAACCTAACATGGTGGCGGTAAATGGTATTACAGGGTGGTATCAAGTATCCGATCAGTTCAAGGCAGACTTGGGCGATATTCCCGAAATCTCTGGGCGTTACTTAACGCTAGAACCTTTACTAGAAAAGAATCCGGACTTCCTGTTTGCTGGTTGGAACTATGGTCTTAAATTTGGCTCGGATCTAACGCCACAAAACTTAGCGCACTTTGGTGTAAAGACGCTGGTACTCAGCGAAAGCTGCGCTCACATCACTAAGAAGAAACAAGAAGCTTCTATGGAGCTGCTTTACGGCGATGTCCTTAAGTTGGGTAAGGTCTTCGATAAGAGTGATAAAGCACAAAGCTTAGTCGAGAGCTGGAAAAAAGACCTCAACGAAATAGAGGCAAAGGTATCAGCTTATCCAACCAAGAAGGTGTTCCTTTACGATTCAGGCATTGATCAGCCCTTTACTAGTGGGCGCTTTGCTATGCCTCATGCGCTGATCAAAGCAGCTGGTGGCGTCAACGTGATGGGCAACGAAAACTTTAGTTGGGGCACTGCACCATGGGAAAAAGTCGCCATTCATAATCCTGATATGATCATTTTGGTGGATTATGGCAGCTCAGATGATGCAGCGAGCAACAGCTCGATAAAAAACCTGAGTGACAACCCTCTAATGCGCCAAACGAAAGCGGTGAAAAATGGTCAATTTTTGCGGCTGAAGTACAGTGAGCTGACGCCAGGCCCCAACAATGTAGTTGCCATCAAGAAGATTGCAGCCAAGCTCCATCCCGAGGCTGGTATCGTGATTCATGAGTAATTCGAATGTAAAGTTTTGGCTTGCTATCGTGGCAAGCCTGATGCTGCTATCGGTCATACTGTTCCTTTCGCTCTCTTACGGAACAATAAACATCCCCTTTTCCGCTGTTTATCAGTTTTTTACCTTTGACCACGCTTCGCTACCTGCAATGACCAACGTTATTTTGAGTGAGATTCGAATTCCTAGATTTCTTCTCGCGATTTTAGTTGGTGCTGGGCTTGCCATGGTGGGGGCGCTATTGCAGACCGTGACCAAGAACGACTTGGCTGACCCATTCTTATTCGGGTTATCCGCGGGAGCATCGGCTGGCGTTGTTGCGGTTATCAGCCATTTCGATTTAGCGTTAGGTCAATGGTCTTTACCGGTGGCAGCATTTGCTGGGGCAACCTTATCCGCAGCTTCGGTTATCCTAGTGTTCTTTTTGCAAAAGTCTCAAGGGGTTGAGCGCCTGATCTTATCTGGGTTGGCGGTTTCGTTCCTGTTTAGTGCCATTACTGGGTACTTGATTTATACCGGCGATCAACGTTCGGCGAGCAATATTCTCTTTTGGTCGATGGGGGGATTAGGGCTGGCAAAATGGGAGAATCTACCGTTTGCTTCTGTTGGGGTTATTGTGCTCGCACTGTTTACCATGCTGCGCTGGCGTTCGCTTGATGCTATGTTGGTGGATGAGGACACCAGTAACTCACTGGGTGTAAGCGTCAAATTCCTCCGCGTGACCGTGTTTATTTTATCGGCACTCTCTACAGCCATCTTTGTCTCTTTAAGTGGCGTGATTGGCTTTGTTGGACTTATCGTGCCGCATCTCGCGAAACCATTTTCCGGACCAAGTCATCGTTATCTATTGCCTTTATGTGCTTTTATTGGCGCGATGCTGCTCTCAGCCAGTGACTTGATGAGCCGAGTACTGATCCCTGGTCAGGAGTTACCCATAGGTCTGATGACTTCAGCAATTGGCTCTATGTTTATTCTGTTTTTCGTACTTAGAAAGAAATAAGGCGAGATAGAATCCCAAGGTCATGGAGATAACTCTGCTATATAAGTCGGCCTCACCGTTTAAAGTGGTGAGGCCGACTTTTTTGGTTAAGGGCGTGAGAAAGTGACTCCTCGGCGTCGATTACTTGTTGCTTAGGATGATTCTTTCCGCATCGCCAACCGCTCTGGTTAAGCTCTGGTTGCTGGACAATTGACCGGAACTTACTGGACCAAGAACATGGGTATATAGCGCTAACTGCTTCTCGAATGGCAGTCTTAGAGTGTTGTAGAGCTCCTGCCTAATTTGAACATGGGACTCTTGTGGGGCTGAGGATAAGCGTAATAGGGTTTCATGAATAACAGTCTTCATCTGTTGTTTGTCCTTTTGTTTTCTACGTTGTTAGGGCTTAAATAAAGTAGCACCACCGAGCATGTACATACTCGGTGGTGGTCGTGTTCATCAGTATTGGAAGCGTTAGGCTTGGCGATTCAGTGTTTCAACCACAAGCGTATAGTTTGGTGATTCATTTATATTGGTTTGGTTTAGATTACTCGCTTTATCCAAGCGTTGGCGGCAACTAGGGCTCAAATGCTTTAAGTGAATCTTCTTGTTTTGAGCCTGATAGCGCTCTGTCAAAGTCACGATGGCTGCAATGGCGGAATGGTCAGTCACTCGAGTGTTGGCAAAGTCGACAACTACGTCTTGCGGATCGTCATGTACGTTGAATAGCTCTAGGAAGTTTGCCGTAGAACCGAAGAAGATCGGCCCATAGACTTTGTACTCTTTTATGCCTTCTTCATTGATACTTGTTTCTGCGTAAATATATTTCGCGTGTTCCCATGCGAACATTAATGCCGAGGCAATCACGCCTACCGCTACTGCAATAGCAAGGTCCGTCAACACGGTTACCACGGTAACTAAAACAATAACGAAGAAATCTTGTTTAGGTACTCGACGTGCAAGCTTGAATGTCGCCCATTCAAATGTGCTAATCACCACCATGAACATCACCCCAACAAGGGCTGCGAGAGGAATCATCTCAATCAGTGAAGAAGCGAATAGGATGAACAGCAAGAGCGAGATAGCGGCAACGATGCCCGATAGACGCCCGCGTCCACCTGAATTTACGTTGATCATGGACTGACCAATCATTGCGCAACCACCCATTGCTCCGAACACTGAACAGGTCAAGTTCGCGATGCCTTGCCCGATACACTCGCGATTAGGTTGACCACGTGTGCTTGTTATTTCATCCAGTATTGTTAGTGTGAGTAGTGATTCGATCAGACCAATTGCGGCAAGGATGACAGCGTAAGGCAAAATGATTTGCAGTGTTTCTACCGTAAATGGTACCGCTGGAATGGAGAAGCTAGGTAGCGAGCCTGCTAGTGTTGCGGTTTCGTCAACAGACATGGTGCGCAGGAAATCGATGACTGTGCGCGTTTCTAGATCCAATCCAACAACAAGTGCTGTAACGGTGACGATTGCGACCAAAGAAGATGGTACAGCAGTGGTGAGCGTTGGTAGAAAGTGAATGATTGCCATGGTTAATGCAACTAGGCTTATCATTAGTAGCATTTGATCTTGTGGTAGCCAAGTCAGTATGCCGTTGATGTCCGGCGCTTTAAACTGGCCTAACTGCGCTAGGAAGATAACAATCGCCAGGCCGTTTACGAAACCAATCATCACCGGGTGAGGTACGATTCGGATGAATTTCCCTAGTTTGAATAACCCCGCAGTGAGCTGAATGATGCCTGCCAGCATAATTGCGGCAAAAAGATATTGGACGCCGTGAATCGCCACAAGGGATACCATGACGACTGCCATCGCTCCGGTTGCACCAGAAATCATACCAGGACGCCCACCAATGATAGAGGTGACAAGCCCTACAATGAAGGCTGCGTACAGGCCAGCCATAGGATCAACGCCAGCCACAAAAGCAAAGGCTACGGCTTCAGGAATTAAAGCCAATGCAACGGTTAGCCCTGAGAGGATATCTTTTTTCATGTTAAACCCAATAGTTTATTTATTCGCTTGATGACCGTTAGATTTTGATAGTTTTTGTCTTTTCTGATCTCGTTAACTAAGGTTCTTCTTAGTTGTGCTTTAGTGACGGTTAGAGGAGGCATACTCAAAGGGCCTTTTACCCTACATGACATCGTGTCAGGGCAATATATCTCGGCTTTGGCTGTGTTTTTTAGTAGCCAACGAAAGCAATTTGGACATAATTTGTCTGTTTTTTCGTACATATTTCTTTGGCTTATTATCAGTTAGAGAGATAAAAAGTTAATGCCATTGGAATATAAGCGGATGCTATATCCATCATTGGCGATAGACTTGAACTTACAAATAAAAACGTTATCGAAATTAAACTTATACTTATTTGAATTTTCACAGTTATAGAAGAGTAAACTAGAGTCCAGTTCAACAAAGACGTTATCTTCTGCATCTAAAGAAAAGGAGGTGACATCATCAATAGAGTCAAGAAAACTTAATATCTTATTCCAGTATGTGGCATCGAAAGGTTTTAACCTAATCTCAAAGTCCTCAATAGATGAATAGTCAATCCTTTCTAAGTTCATTTTCTACCTCAAAAAAAGCCCTAACCAAAATTGGATAGGGCTAAGTTGTGCAAGAGCGGAATAAAGTTATTTTTAAGTAGGTTACTTATCTCATATGAGCGAGAGGACTTTATCAAACTGGGCTTTATAACGACAAGTAGGCATGAAATGTTTTTTATTATTTCAAAACATTATGACTTAATTGTTTAATTTATAAAATAAAAAAAGTCTTTTCCTGTTCAATTTAGTTTTGTTTTACTAATGATATGGGACGTGAAGTTGTGAGTAGGTAAAAAGATTATAGAACGGTGAAGATAGTTAAAGAGCACTGCGTGTAAAAATTAAACATAATGCGCGCATGTTGTAATGAAGTGCGTCTAAATAATCAGCATAATCTTATAGTTTTACTTACGATGTGGATTGTTTGTGAAAGGAGAGGTATGAAAATATTTAGAGGCATATTAATTGATTTAATCATCCTTGTCGGTGTTCTATCCGGGATGATTGCCTTCTCTTTAAATAAAGTCGATATATTAGGTACGATTCTGATTGCTACCGCTTCTTTGTTGATCCTTGCTCTATTTATCTATGGTTTAAAAGATGGATATAAAAGAAGCGGTTAATTCTTTTACGAATCGATATTTAATTGGAATTAAATATAACTAATGACTCTCTTTTCTAGCCTAAATGATGTTCACGTAAGTTAAATGTCCTTATCATTAATTTAAAGGTAACATTAAAATGACTGGCACCATTATAAAATGCTCGAGAAATACAAATAGTGCACCAATGAATAGTCACTCAACGCAAAGTGTTGCGTTTTCTCATTACAATAACATCTCTGCTCAGCTGCCAATTGACCCTCAAACCAACCAACTTGTTGAAGGTGGCATTCAGGAACAAGCCAAACAGTGTCTTTTGAACATTAAAAGAATTGTAGAGAGCATTGATCACGTTATGGATGATGTGGTTAAAGTGAATGTCTACTTGACCAATATTAATGACGCAGAAGCAGTGAACAAGGTGTATGCGACTTTCTTTACGAATCTTCTGCCAACACGTACTGTCTTGGCGATTGAGGCGGTACCTTTTGAAGGGGCGTTGCTACAAATGGATGCGCTTATTTCAAATGGTGAGGGGACCACACCACAAAAGCCATGTGATTTAATCAAGGTGTCGCGTGATACTGAACTGGCACCAACGAGTCCGTTTTCTACCCAGACTGTCGCATTCTCACACTACAATAATATCTCAGCACAGTTGCCTATTGATACCACGACAGGAAGCTTGGTCGAAGGTGGTGTAAAAGAACAAACTCAGCAATGTCTGCAAAACATCAAGCACATCCTAGAGAGCATTGATGTTCCGCTGGATGACATCGTAAAAACGACCGTTTACCTACAAGATCTGGCTGATATCGAGTCAGTGAACGAAGTGTATCGTACTTTCTTCCCCGACTCTGCGATTGCAAGAGCAGTGGCGTACGTGCCTGCGCGCTCAGTTATTCAAGCATCTGCGCTGCCAATGGGCGCAGCAGTACAAATTGATGCTGTGATTTCTCATGGTGACGGCACGCCGCCGCAAGAAGTTGAAGATCGCCACGGCATTGTGATTAAGGCAAACAACACGCTGAACGCTCCTCTTGATGCGCTTGCGACGCAAACTGTGGCGTTTTCTCACTATAACCACATTTCCGCGCAACTGCCGATGGATGCACTGAACCATGAACTGGTTCAAGGTGGGGTAAAAGAGCAAGCTAAGCAATGTTTGAAAAACATTAAAGCGATCGTTGAGAGTATTGGCCACGTGATGAATGATGCGGTTAAGGTCAATATTCAAGTGACTGACATTGCTGATATTGATGCAATCAACGAGGTGTACGCCACTTTCTTTGATGGCGATTTGCCAGCAAGAACCGTGATTGCTGTATCTAACATCGCGCTAGGTGCAAAAGTTCAAATGGATTGTGTGCTTTCAAATGCAGAAGGCACACCGCCACAAGTGTAATCAAACACAAAGCCATCACTCTGGTAAGGAGTGATGGCTAATGATTGAAATTACTCGTTGGATTATTTCTACTCTATATTTCTTTCTGGTTGAAAAACGACATCCAAGATCTCGATGGTTTTCTTGTTGCCATTTGGCAGTGTCCAATCGATGCATTGACCGACAGACAGTCCGATAAGTGCCATGCCAATCGGGGCTAGTATGGATATATGTGAGTTATCTTTCACTTGGTTTGGATAAACGAGCACTTTCCGAATTTGTTCTTCCTCACCAAGGAATTTAAACGTCACTTTAGAGTTCATCGTGACAATATCGCTACTAATCTCATGTGGCTCGACAATCAAAGCGCGGTCAATTTCTTCTTCTAATTTAAGCAGCTCGTCGGTGAAATTCGGAATGTTATCAAGTAATCGACAGATATTGTTGTAGTCATCAGATGTAACGGTGATCGAATTAGACATAATAGTTCCCTAAATCTAATTTCCATGCCCAAGTACCTTGAGGCGGCTCGGGTATATAGTGAAATTTTCTATTGCATAAAGCGAGATACCATACTCATGCATGGTTAGAGAAAATGTTACCTAAACTCAAGGATTGGTTATTTAAGTGAAAATCAGAACGAAATGGTCGTAAATCTTAATGTTTGCTCGCTAAGTCCTGCACCTAGACTTCAATTTAGAGTCTTTAGCTCACCTCGTTACTTCTTGTTGATACAAGAGACGCATCACTGGTCTTTTTAGACTGGATTCGGAACTGTGACGGTGTCAGGTGGTACTTGCGTTTAAAGGCATCACAAAAGTAAGCGGCACTGCCAAACCCGCAACGGTTGCTGATCTGTGAAACGTTATAGGAAGTGAACGTTAACATGTTCAGTGCGAGCCCCATTCTTACGTCGACTAATAGCTGGCTAAACGATAAATTTTCTTTTTGTAAATGTCTTCTCAATGTAGAAGTTGAAGTAAACAGTTGTTTGGCGACATCCTGTATTTGCCACTTTCTTTGTGGTTCTTTCGTGATCATTCGTGCGATCACTTCGCGTTTGCTTTCTTCGTAATTGAACTGAAAGACATTGAAAACATCGATACCCGATTCGCAAAGAGAGAGCAGTATGAAGTAAAGCGTTTGCTCTAAGAACATGATCTTTAACGCATCTCTACTTAAGGAGTCATACACTTCTTTGAGTAGCTGAAAGTTATTGTCCACATCCACTGGTGTTGGCAGTTGATGGGCTACAGTGTTTTTAATAAAGCTACGTTTTTGAGGAAGTTGAAGTAGCGAGCCTTCTAGCATCTCATCAGTCACGATTAACAGCTGAATTTGTAAGGGCGAGAATGACGACTTCTGAGTCAAATGACATGACAGGCAAGTAAACTGCGGAATGATTAATGTTGATGGGCCATCGATGGTGATTTGCTGATCATTGATGTAAACCGTCCCTTTCGCAAAGGCGATGTTTACAATGTAGTGATACTCTACGTAAAACTCCTCAAGTTTCACTGGTTTGTACATTTCAATATATCTATATTCCACTATTGCTTATCTCATAATTGGGCTTACTACATGCAGTAAGTTGGGCTAAAAGAAAAGCATCCATGCGACGGTACAATGCACAGTATAACGCCACTTACTCCTACTTTTCATAAATTCATCAAAGAAAGTGCATTATCTTAGTAATTTGAGCTAATTTCTAAATGCGTGCTATTGATTTTTTGATTAAGTAATTGAAAGTAAAGGGTAATGATGGTGTTTCTATCAGTAATCGAAATTAAGATTAAGAGTCAGCTGATAAGTTCTTTGTTATGAGACCAGTTGGCGGTGATGTTCTTCATGCTGAAGAGGTGCTTAAATAATCTTGAATACCAGCAGATATAGATATTGGACCATAATGTTTAGATGACTTACTTTGAGGTTTATATCTAAAGTTTATGGGCTGATATCGGAATGGAATGATGAGATTATTATTGTATATTTTATTTCGAGAGTGGTTAGGAGACATAACCTACCAGTCGAATCATGTAGCTATTGTTGATGATAAAAATTGCAATCCTTCGTTATCAATATTTACGGGTTAGTTAGTCTAAAGCTTGGCCAATGAGTTTGCCTAATCACTCTCAAACTATTCAAAAGTTAGTACCTTGTTCAAAACCTAGTACCTTACTCAAAATTCTAATACGCCATATACCTACTCATCAATTACGCATTGATGATTATTGCTCATTTGTCTTTCAATAACTTTCGGCTTATTCATCGTTAGTTAAAATATATCAAATATTTACTCCTATCCATTATTTTGGAAAATTCTTATGCAAGAAGACTACAAACAACCTTTGCGAATTGGCGTTGGTGGACCTGTTGGTTCTGGTAAAACGGCATTGCTGGAGGTTCTCTGCAAAACCATCCGAGACCAGTATCAAATTGCAGTGGTCACCAATGATATCTACACACAAGAAGATGCAAAAATCTTGACTCAAGCGGAAGCTTTAGATGCAGACCGTATTATTGGGGTCGAGACAGGTGGTTGCCCGCATACCGCGATTAGGGAAGACGCCTCAATGAACCTAGCAGCGGTGGAAGAGCTTTCTACGCGGCACCAAAACCTAGATGTGGTATTTATCGAAAGTGGTGGTGATAACCTGAGTGCAACGTTCAGCCCTGAGTTGGCAGATTTGATGATCTATGTAATTGATGTGTCGGAAGGAGAGAAAATTCCACGCAAAGGCGGGCCGGGTATCACACGCTCTGATCTGCTTGTTATCAACAAAATAGACCTTGCGCCTTATGTTGGTGCGTCACTAGAAGTCATGGAAGCCGATACCGCGCGTATGCGTCCGGAAAAACCTTATGTGTTTACCAACTTGAAAGAAGGAGTAGGGTTGCAGGAAATCATCGACTTCATTGTCGATAAAGGCATGCTAGAAAAGAGATAGTGGCAAATACATCATTACGCATCAACAATGGCGCTTATCCACAGTCGCTTCTATGTCTGATATACACTGAAAACAATAAAAAAAAGCAGCTTTAAAGAGTTAAAGCTGCTGAAGGATCATTGTGCAGAATAAGTAGATGTTTAAATCTACGGAACAAAAAGTGAAATCAAACAATAGTAACGTTTGATAAAAGCTATAGTATATGACCAGTGTTTTAGTTCAATATATATAGCGGATGTTGAGTTTGAATCTAAACACCTGGAGCGTATAGCTAAATAGTCGTTACTTTATTAACCTAATGTGATTCTTTGGTCTTTTTATATAGTCATAGAATTCTTTAGTTTTCAGTCGGCCGACCGAAAGTTCAATCTTGAGTTCATTAGCAAGTAATCTTAGCGTCGATCTGTTTACAATACTCTTACTGGCATTCAGTTTATCCAAGTATTCATCCAATATTTTGTCATCATAAACGTAAATATATTCATTCATAATTGCATGTCTTTTTCAATGATGGTTTTGTTGAGCATTGGACTCTAAAGTAAATTGTTATTAGTAGAGATATGCTTCTAATAAAGAGATGGGGTTTTAGACGATGGTCGCTTTATGGTTGGATTATTAGTGCATAATAAAATCTCTTCAACTTATTTTGTTCTAATTTCTTGATGTTGAAATAGTCTAGTCTAATGATGAAATACAAATCTCACTATTGTATTCTTTCTAAATTTATTTAAATATTTGTGTAATTTATTTTGATAAATGTTGATTATGGTTGTGTTTGTATTTATCTGACACTGTGATGACTTTGACGGTTTACTAATTATCTGATTTTTCTTAATTTATTAAAATGAGGATAAGATGAAGAAATCACTGTTAGCGATTAGCCTGCTATTGAGCTCTACAGCATATGCTGCGCATTGGGGATACGAAGGTGAGAATGGACCTGAATTTTGGGGTAAATTCTCTGAAGATTGCCAACAAGGTAAGAACCAAAGCCCAGTAAATATTCAATCAACCGTGTTGGGTTTTATGGATGAGATAAACATTAACTACCTAGGCAATGCCGTTTCTGCCATTGATAATGGCCATACTCTGCAAGCCAATGTTGAAGGCAATAACACGCTTCTGGTTGACGGTAAAAAATTCACGCTTTCTCAATTTCACTTCCACACACCATCTGAAAACCATGTTGACGGAAAAGAGTACCCGCTTGAGGCACACTTTGTTCATACCGATAAAGATGGCAATCTCGCTGTTGTCGCCGTTTTCTATAAGCTAGGGGATGAAAATCCAACGCTGAGCAAGTTGCTGAAGCAAGAGTTTGAAGAGGGTAAAACAACCAGCGTTGAGTCTGTGAGTATCAAATCGCTCATTCCTTCTAAGCACAGCTACTACCGATTCAATGGCTCGTTAACCACACCACCATGTTCTGAAGGTGTTCGTTGGCTGGTTTTGAAAGATGTTGAAATGGTATCTGAAGCGCAAGTGAAAGCGTTTATGGATATCATGGGCAAAAATAATCGCCCGATTCAGCCGATTAATGCTCGACTCATCATCAAATAATCATTAAATAATCATCAATGATAGCTTGTAGTCTAATGCGTTTTGCGCGCTATCTGCGATACATGGTTGTTTAAATGAAAAAAAGGACTCTTAACGAGTCCTTTTTGATATTAAAAATAAGAGCATACATCAAGTGGAACTCAAGTGCCTGATGGGGACTCCATCCTTGGAGATTTGACACTTAAGCGACATCGAGCGCAGTCATACATTACACCCGGATGTACTAACCAAAACCAATTTAACATTCGACTTATTAGCAGTACATCAAATGATTTTTGTTACTAAAACAGAACTAACCTTATAAATTATAAATGGTTTTGTTTTCAGTGAGTCTGATGGTTTTGCCGATATTGAGCTTGCATCGAAGCGAAGCTGGCACATTTTCAAATACCTAGAGGAGCTCAGTTGTATTTTGGGGTTGTGAAAAAGTGAGCTGAATGGAAGATTGTCAGTTTTACTTGATAGAGCGTATTAATCGTCAGCGTCGTCATTGGCCTTAAGTCTGTGTTTCAGAAAAATTGTTACCGTTTTGCGCTTATTTACCAAGTTAACCGTATTAAGTGGCCCTTTTTTGCAGTGGATAGAAAATCTAACCTATTCTTACTTCAAGCAATGAAATCAATGCGTTAATATGCATATGTTGTTCACAGAACGATAAGATTAACGGGTAGCAATGTCAGAGTTAGGATTCTTTATTCGCGATATTTAGGAGTTAGCGCGTTATGTCAGAGAAAATTTCCACATCGGCGTTAGCAAAAATGCGTCAGCTAGAAGCCAAGGCGTTATTTGCTGACCTTAAACGCGCTGGCTATATTGTTCGCCAAGATGATAAATGGATTTTGACCGAAGAGGGGGGCAAGTTTGGCGGCGAATATGTCGATCACCCGAAGTTTGGACAGTTCATTGTCTGGCCGACCAACTTGCACATTGAACTTGCGACCTCTTCTGGCAAAACGTATAGCGCAACGCAGCTTGGTGAGAAGCTTAAGCTCAATGCTAAGCGCATGAACCAGTTATTGAGCGAATTAGGATGGATCAGAAAATCGGAAGAAGGCTGGAGTCTAACCGAAGCTGGTATACGTGCAGGTGGGCAACAGAGAACTGACAAAGAGTCACAGAGCACCTTTGTGGTTTGGCATGATGTTGTGTTGCGTAACAAGCGTCTCAAGCAGTCTGTGGTTGAGTTTTTGGGGCAAGATGCCGAGTCTCATTCGACAGACAGGTCGCTTTCCAGCTTTCGCCAGAAGTTTGAAGCTAAACACCGCACTTTGGATGGCCATTACGTTCGCTCTAAAGGGGAACTACTTATTGATAACTGGTTATATTTGGCAGGCGTGGTGCATGCGTATGAACGCCAACTACCGATTGACCAAGATATGACGAGTGACTTCTATCTACCAGGTGGCAAAGTTTATTTGCAGTTTTGGGGTAGTGACACGGGTGACATGCTGGAAGTAGAGCGAGAGAAGGTTCGTGTTGTTTATGAGCAGCACAATTTTAACCTGATTGAGATTGAGCCGTTCGAGTTAGATAATCTTGATGAGGTGTTGCCTAAACGTCTACGCCAGTTTGGCATTCAAGCCTATTAGGCTATTGCTCAGAAACGAAAAAACCCGTGATGATTCACGGGTTTTGTGTATTCAGCGTTTATCTTTGGTTGTTACCCGAAGGGTTAGAAACCTTTGATGTTTTCCGCTTCTAGCTCAGAGAAGTACTTCACAGTCTTCACTTTAAGCTCTTGCTGTGAAGGCTCATCACAAACGATCACTGCTTTAGGGTGAAGCTGAAGTGCAGAAACCGTCCATAGGTGGTTTACGCTGCCTTCTACTGCTGCTTCTAGAGCAAGCGCTTTATTGTGGCCCGTTACTAGGATCATTACTTCTTCAGCGTCTAGTAGCGTACCTACACCGATAGTCAGTGCGTACTTAGGAACTTGGTTGATGTCGCCATCGAAGAAACGAGAGTTCGCGATACGAGTGTCTTCAGTTAGTGTCTTGATGCGAGTGCGTGAAGACAGAGAAGATGCTGGCTCGTTGAATGCGATGTGACCGTCGTTACCCACGCCGCCCATGAATAGGTTGATCTTGCCGTAAGATTTAATTTTGTCTTCGTAACGTTGACATTCTGCTTCGTGATCTTCCGCGTTACCGTTAAGAAGGTTGATGTTCGCTTCTTGAATGTTTACGTGGTTGAAGAAGTTGCTGTACATGAATGAACGGTATGATTCTGGGTGATCTGCAGGGATACCAATGTACTCATCCATGTTGAATGTTACAACGTGTTCGAAGCTTACTTCACCAGCTTGGTAAAGTTCGATCAATGCTTTGTAAGTTGCTAGAGGAGTGCCACCAGTAGGTAGACCCAGAACGAATGGACGCTCAGCAGTTGGTTGGAAGTCGTTAATACGCTTAGCGATGTGTGCTGCCGCCCACTTGCCTACTTGTGCTGCCTGAGCTAACGGGATAAGTCTCATTTTGTGCCCCTAGTTATTGGAATTTAAGATGTCCTGAAACATTAATTCGCATTATAAAATAAGTTATGGGGAACTGCTATTGTTTTAGGTCAAAAATTTGCTTTTTCTTTAATCAATGTTGCTTTTCTCAACAGTTGTTACGTTTGCTTCTTACAAACTCTCACCTATCAAGATAGCTTTAGTGTGTCTTGCATTGCTGCTCAGAGTTTAAAATTTATGATTGAAATTAAGTTTTTCAATGTTGTTGGTACTGAGTAGGTCTTTGTTTCGTAGGGTAAAGTGAGAAAAAATACGTAAGTTATGATCTTACGCAATCTATGGTGTGGCACGGTGTTTCTTCTTTAACCATAATTAAAGCGAGTTTATTGCTAAGGGAAATCGCAATGAGAAACGAATTAGATGCCACCAAAGTACTGCAAGCGTATGAATGTGTGATGAACAATGGCACGCCAACTGAATTCGGTAAAATATATGAAGGGGTTGAAGCATTCTCTGATTATGATGGCTACAACGTCTTTATGCGAGGTAACGGCGTGGAGTTGAAAGTGGGGTTTCACAATACCTATCATTTGGAGTATGACCAAGAACACTTAAAAGATAGCTTCTTGAAGAAGGTAGCGATGTTAGCCAAGTAATAGAAAGTGTGTATTTGAGTTGAAAAAAGCCCTTGAGGAAATCACTTAAGGGCTTTTTGAGAAGAAAAGTGAATGCACACTTCTATTTGATTCAACCAAACAATAGTGTTTGATTAAGGGCTAGATTAATCGTCTTCGGCTAAGCTCTCTTCTGCATAATCATCAGACGCTTCTGGTTTGTTACGACCATTTAGTGTGTGGAAGCGTTTGCGACCACGGGCCAATTGGGTGTACTTCAACCAAGTGCGTTCGATTTTAGTTTTCGCTTTGCCTGGGTTTTCTAGAACTTTAACGAAGTGTTTTTCTTCGGAGTTCTCTGGTGTCAACTCACCTGACTCTAGGCCAAGCATAGTATCCCCATAAATTGTTAGGATTTCCTCTTCTGAGAGAGTAAAATCGCCAGACTTTGCAAAGCCGCGCGGAAATTTTACGTTATCGTAAAAACGTTTTTTGCCATGACGAAATTCAGTGTCAGACATATCAACAGCCTCTGTAACCGTTATTGATGAATGTGATGAATTACGGCGAAATTAGGCGCAAAGCTAACAAAAGAAAAACAAAACTTTTTTGTCGTCAAGATTTTAATTAATTGTTAATCTGGTTTTATATTAACCAGGAGATGGTTTATGGATGTAAAGGTTTTTAGAACATTTTTAGAGCTGGCAAAGGTTCGTCACTTCGGACGAGCTGCTGAGAACTTGTACATTACTCAAGCCGCAGTGAGCGCACGCATCAAACAACTCGAAAGTTATTTCGATACTCAGTTGTTTATTCGTGATCGAAATAACATAAAGTTGACCTCCGCAGGTGAGCGTTTAATAAGCTATGCCGAGGTAATGGTCACCACCTTGCAGCAAGCCAAACTCGAATTATCCCTCGAAGATGGCAAAGCGTTGCAGCTCACCATAGGTGGTACGCCGAACATTTGGGATGCTTATCTGCAAAACTGTTTGAGTGTGGTAACAGACTCATTTAGCGGTTACGGCTTTATGGCAGAAGTCATGGGGCGCGAAATGCTCAGCCGCAGTCTTTTAGAGCGTACTCTCGACATGGCGTTTGCCTTTGACCAAATCAAAGCGGATGAGCTCAACTGCAAAAAAGTAGCAGATGTGGTGCTTGTGTTAGTTTCTACTGAGCCTGATTCTCTTGATACAGTATTTGGTAAGAAATACGTGTATGTCGATTGGGGTACACGCTTTGCTTCTGAGCATGCGGAACGCCATCCAAAAATTCCTGCGCCGTACCTTCGTACCTCCACGGCTCGTATCGGATTAGATTTCATTTTGGAGAAAGGTGGTAGCGCATACCTACCAGCATCTTTGGTTGAGCCATTTATCGCAAGCGGACAACTCTACAAGGTGTCTGGCGTGGAAGATTGGTACCGTCCTATCTATTTGAGTTATCGCAAAGCTAGCACGTCTGTAGAGGCGATTAAACAGGTTGAAGAAATCGTAAAAGAGATTGACCCGTTAACGGCGTATAGCTTGCAGCAAATCGCAGATATTCCCGTCGGCGAATAGAGATTATTTGTCATCTTCTAAGTGAGATTAAGAAAGCTCTTGGTATAAAACCAAGGGCTTTTTATTTGGCGCTTTCTGAACCAAGAGTTACGGCAGAATATATCCAGCCCTATTGAGTTAAGCTGATGAACCAAAATGTGAAAAAAAAGAGCACAGCTAACTGTACTCTTTTACGTTTACAAGGGGGAAAGGAGTAATTACAGGTTCATTAAACTTTCAAGTGAGTCTTCTACACAATTATAGTGATAAGTCCTTATCGAGTTACCATCGGTTGTATTAATTTGAATTTCTGAAATCTCATTGTCTGAGTCACGCTCAATAATTCCTATTGAGTGTTCTACTGATTTACTAGTAATAACCTTGTGATTTCTAAGTACAATCACGCACGTATGTAAGTCCATGCCAATTCCCTTTAGCCGACGTTGTTGTGTTGTTCTTAACTAACCTTAGTGCACAAATTGACTAATGCCACATTTTCTCATTATTGAGTTCCGAAAATGGCTAACCCGATCCAAAGTAGCACTCTACAATGTATGTGTACTGGTTGAGCAACTGATAGTGTTGGCTCAAAAAGAAAGGCAAAAACTGGAATCGCATTATGACCATCAATCCATATGCTACGTTGACCAATGAACAGTGTAAAAAAGCGCGCATGGCACGAGACAGTCGTTTTGATGGGCGTTTTTACATTGCGATGAAAACGACAGGGATCTTCTGTCGTCCTATTTGCCCAGCCAACTTGCCCAAAGAGGAAAACGTTGAGTACTTCACTGACAAGACTCAGGCTTTGAAGGCTGGCTATCGTCCTTGCTTGCGTTGTCGTCCGGACAGTGCGCCAGGATCATGGGCCTGGAAGGGTGCTGAAACCACATTCCAACGTGCGATTAAAATGATCGATCAAGGCGAACTGCAGCATCAGTCTCTGGTGGATTTATCGGATCGCCTGGGGATCTCAGATCGTTACTTACGCATGCTGTTTGAGCAATATCTGGGGATGTCGCCCAAGCAATACGCTCAGTACCAACAGCTGATGTTTGCCAAGCAGTTGCTACACTCGAGCTCCATGTCAGTCACTGAAATTGGGTTTGCCGCGGGGTTTAATAGTACGCGACGTTTCAATGATGCGTTTCAAAAAATCCTGCAACTAACGCCATCTCAAATACGCCGAAAAGAGTTTGATGGCATGGGGACGAATCGAATTGTATTGCCTTATCGCGGTGCGTTGAATTGGCAACATATGCTTAATTTTTATCGCTTACGTGCAATTGAGGGAGTGGAGCAAGTTACTGAAGATGCATACCTGCGCAACGTTTCTCTGGATGACTGTCAGGCGCGATTCAAGGTCACTCAGGGCGAAGGTTACCTTGAGATGGCGTTTGATATTGAAGACGTAACCAAGCTGCTGAGTCTCGTGGCTGGTGTGCGTCGTATGTTCGACCTCGATGCGGATATCTGCACGGTGGAGCAGCACCTTGAATACATTGCGCCGGGATTAGTCAAAACACAGGGTATTCGTATTCCAGGCGTGTGGAGTGCATGGGAAGCCGGAGTTCGTGCTGTGTTAGGGCAGCAAGTATCGGTCAAAGCGGCGATTGGGCAGCTTAATTTGTTGGTAGAAACGCTCAGCAACGACCAGCAAGTACGTCACTTCCCAACGCCAGAAGCAATTGCCTGTGCCGATGTCAGTTTTTTGCGCATGCCGCAAAGTCGTAAAGACACATTGGTGCGATTTGCTCAGTACATGCAGCAGAATCCAGAAGCTGATCCACAACAATGGCTGGAGTTGAAAGGCATAGGCCCGTGGACGGTGAGCTATGCGCAACTGCGTGGTCAGTCTCAACCGGATTGTTTTTTAGACAAAGACTTGGTGGTGAAGAAAGCCATGCCAAACTATCCGTCATTGAATACTCATACTGCGTCGCCTTGGGGCAGCTACGCGACTTTTCACTTATGGAATCAATCATGAAATCACTTTATACGGTAATGCCAAGTCCGTTAGGCGCAGTGACCATCCAAGCCAACGAGCAAGGTTTGCTGGGGATTTGGTTTGAAACGTGTACCACCAAACCAGACGATTTGGGTGAACGTGATGATCAGCATATCGTGCTTAGCCAAACCGTTACCCAATTGGAAGAATACTTTGCTGGGTTGCGTAACGAATTCGACTTGCCACTTGCGGCAACGGGTACTGATTTCCAAACCCAAGTTTGGTATGCGCTGACGACCATTCCTTATGGCGAAACGTGGAGCTACCAAGACCTTGCGAATGCGATCGGCAACCCCAAAGCTGTGCGTGCGGTGGGGCTGGCTAATGGTAAAAACCCAATTTCGATTGTGGTGCCATGCCATCGAGTGATCGGTAAAAGTGGCAAGCTCACTGGCTATGCGGGCGGGGTAGAGCGCAAACAACGATTATTAGCGTTGGAGAAGGGTACACCACTTTAAGTGAGACCATTCTCAGAAACCGGCAAGTTTTACCTTATTTGGCTAAATTTTGTGTAGGGTTGTTGTGCTAATAAGCAATCCAGAGCAATGAAAAAGGATAATAAGGATATGTCTTTCAATACGGATTTTGATGCATTTATAAACCAAAGCTGGCAACAGCATGAAGCGCAGCCACAACAAACATACAACCAACTAGAACAAGCGATTAGTGAGGTGGAAGATACTAATCATGCTGAACGCATTTTGCCTTTAATGCTGCACACCTCCATTGGTCATTTACACGATCCAAAGCAGTTTCTTACTAGTTTAGATAAACTCGAAAACGGCGTTGCAACTCAATGTTTGGCACGCCAGAGAGCTAAAGCGGTAGCGCAGTATTTTATTGACCGAAATACGGACCACATCGCTGATTTAGACGATGTCGACCAGCGCCGCGTGTTTGCTCAGATTGCCAACGAACTGTCGGCGATGAATGAGCTAGAGCAAGCGAGCACATGGTTAGTGAATGCAGCTGCTGGTCTAGAATCAGACAAGGTTGTAGAGCCGTTAGCGCGCTCGATTGCCATTACGGGTAACAATCTTGCTTGCCAATATGAAGAGCTTGAGGCGCGCTCTGAAGCGCAAATAGAACACATGTTAGAAGCGGCGACACTGGCACTTGAGTATTGGAAGGTTGCTGGTGGTTGGATGCAAGAAGAGCGCGCAGAATATCGCTTAGCCATGAGCCTACTTAAAGCAGGACTACCACTCAAAGCCAAAGTACACGCTGATCGCTGTGAGGCAATCTGTCGCCAAAATGGTGAAGATGCTTTTGAGCTCTTCTACGCTCATGATTTGTTGATGTTAGTGCACTATCACTTAAGCCAAGCGAGTAAGCAAACACTGGCGACGGATGACCAGAAATATTGTGAGAACTCGCCATTGGCGTAATCTTTTCGTTAGCGAATTAGAACAAACAAAAAGCCCCGAGTTAATTAATGGCTCGGGGCTTTATTTTGTTCGTGACTCAGTCCTATCACACAACTTGTGGCTTCGGCTGATAGCGCCCAGGTTTGTGGTTCATCGCTAAGATTAAGTTGGTCGCGATCGCGCCAAGTACAGAAAGGGCGATTAAGTAAACATCGACGATAAACAGCGACATCACAACGATAGTACAGTCGAGCGCCATTTGTACTTTACCTGCACGAATACCAAAGCGCTCCTGAAGGTAAAGCGCCAAGATGTTAAAGCCACCTAAACTCATCTTGTGGCGGAAAATCACCAGCATCCCCATACCAATCAAGCCACCGCCGAGTAGGGCTGCGTACACGGGCTCAATACGAGAAATCTCAATCACATGGTGCAAGTGGTCTACCGCAAAAGAAACGATCGAAACCGCGATAAAAGTGTTGATGGTAAAACGCCAACCCATGCGCATCACAGACAGAATGTAGAAAGGTAGGTTCAGTGCGAAGAACACCTGACCAAAACTGAAGTCGCTGATTTTGGTGAGGAAGATTGCCAACCCTGCCGTACCGCCAGTAAGTAGTCCAACCTTGTTGAAGAAGATAACCCCAAGTGACACTAACGCGCTACCGAGCGTCAGCGCTAAGAGGTTCTCTCTAAGGCTATGATCTTTATCCATAAAAGTATTTTCCTAGGTTTTAAAAACGTCTTAGCTGCGAGCATGCAACCAAAACGGATGCGGTCAGCAAAACGCCAACCAAAGAGTGATAAAACGCTAAATAAAATGTCGCGAAAAGTGATTGATGTCGAGTTTTTGACCTAGATTACGCAGATGTTAACTGTTTAACAGACTTTACACATTAAACTGGACGAACACGGAAGGAACAAGGAAAAGTCATGATTAAACAAGTGGGTAGCACCACAATTCAGCCTTTGCATAAGCTCTCTTGTCACTGTGGAAAAGTGCAAATCGAACTGTCGTTACCGAATGGAATCGAGAAGCCTCGGCGCTGTGATTGCTCCATGTGTCGACGTCGTGGTGCGATTGCGGCGTCGGTACCTTTGAATGGGATTCGCATCATTCAGGGTGAGGAAGCACTCAAGCTTTATCAATTTAATACCAATACGGCTAAGCATTTCTTTTGTGGTGAATGTGGCATTTATACTCACCATCAGCGCCGCTCTAACCCAAGCGAATACGGTTACAACGTTGGCTGTTTAGAAGGTGTAAACCCATATGAATTGGGAGAGGTAGAAGTAATGGATGGCGTAAACCACCCATCAGACCGATAAGAAATCTTAGAATCGATTAAGGCAGTTTAAGTAAACAAACTGCCATTCATCCATAGATGCGCGGCAATACTCGCAACGTAACCTAGCGCAATCACCGGTGCCCATTTAAGGTGCCCAAAGAAGGTATATTGCCCTCTTGCTGCGCCCATGAGTGCAACGCCAGCAGCAGAGCCAATCGATAGTAAACTACCACCGACACCAGCAGTGAGAGTCACGAGTAGCCAGTTACCCATCGACATGCTTGGGTCCATGGTCAAGACAGCAAACATCACCGGAATGTTATCGACGATCGCGGAAAGGATACCCACCATAATATTTGCCCAAATTGGGTTCCACTCGGTATACATCACGTTAGAAACCAATCCTAGATAGCCAAGTAAACTAAGCCCACCGACACACATTACCACGCCATAGAAGAACAACAGAGTGTCCCACTCGGCACGAGATATACGATTGAATACGTCAAATGGTACTACCGAGCCTAGTCGTTTCAACGCGTAATCATCACCATTGGCAATCGCCATTGCAGCTTTTTTGGCAAGAGAATGTTTGAGCGTTTTACGCAGGAAGTAGCCGAAAAATTGTAGATAGGCGAGTCCCATCATCATGCCGACCACGGGAGGGAAGTGCAAAACAGCATGGAAGGAAACCGCTGTCGCAATGGTAAGGATAAACAAACCAACGATGCGCCTTGCACCTCGCTTAAGTTCAATGTGTTCGTGAACCGTATCTGGCTTCGTATTTGGTACAAACAACGACATGATGAAAGCAGGAATGACGTAGTTGATCAGTGAAGGTACAAACAGCGGCATAAATTCAGCGAAGCTGACGTGCCCTGCCTGCCAGACCATCAGAGTAGTAATGTCACCAAATGGGCTAAACGCCCCACCGGCGTTGGCAGCAATGACGATATTGATACATGCTAGATTGACAAAGCGGGGATTATCACCTGAAACCTTCATCACCACTGCACACATCAAAAGGGCGGTCGTTAAGTTGTCTGCGATAGGGGAAATCACAAACGCTAAGCTTCCCGTTAACCAAAATAGTTTTTTAAAGTTAAAGCCTTTTCCGACCATCCACGCTTGTAGTGCGTCAAACAGTCTGCGCTCTTCCATTGCGTTGATGTAAGTCATCGCCACCAGTAGGAACAATAAAAGTTCAGCGTATTCCAAAAGGTTGTGTTCCAGTGCGGCTTTGGCGATGTCTGCTTGGTTGTGCTGGGCAAAGGTGTAACCAATCAAGATCCAGATTAACCCTGCAGCGAGCAACACGGGTTTAGACTTTCGCATTTGCAGGTATTCTTCCAGCATCACCAGAATGTAGGCAATGGTGAAGAAAATGAGCGCGGCATAGCCGACGGTGGAATTGACGAGATTAAGATCACTGGTCGCAGCTGCAAATGTAGAGCTAGAAAACATCAAACAGCAAAACGCGACAATTGGATAGATTGGCATAGACATTTCTCCTTGTCCGACTGGAGAAATTTTAGCCACATATTAGAGGGTTAAGTGTGAGAAAGCTCGAATTAACGATAGGAGTTTTGAATTGATGTAGCTTGCGCCACTACTTTCTGAGTGACGCAATACTTGCCGCGCCAAATAGGATTGCAGCAGCATATAAACCATAGGTTAACCAATGGCTAATTTCTAAAAAAGGAACGAGTCCTTGACCTGCCCACATACAGCCTCCGTTTAATGAGCATATTGTTGATGTCGAATAAATCTAAAGTAAATGAACAATGTTTTTTGTGAGTGATAGCAAATTACAGCGTATTAGAAATGATAATTTTGATGAGTGAGAGAAAGCTCTCATTTCTATTGAACCTGCACTAACCCTAAAGTATTAGTGCAGGCAAAGCCTATTTATCGGAGTAGTAGTTTTTGTAGTGGTGTTGCTTCAATAGCCTTTACAAGTAGCAGTGTTACCACGATGGTTGCTGGATAAATAAAGGCGTCTTTCGCTAAGTTTTCTAGCCCTAACAACCCTGCCACGTTCATCATCATAATGATCACCAGTAAGTGGCTGACGTAGATACCCAAAATGCTCGGAGACCACTTGTACACCCATGGCATGTTGCCAAAATTTGGATGTGCGAGAAGCCACATGAACACGCCTAAAGACCAGACAACAGTACCGAACAAAAAGTCGTGCGAGTTAAAGGCGATCTCGTAGTCCAGCAAGTAATAGGCTTCAGCGAAATGCAGTGCCATACCAAGCAAAATAACGCGAATGGTGTTGTTGCGAAACCATTGCCATTGGTGCTGTCTTGCCAAGTAACCAAGTACAACTAACAAGGTGCTAAAGAACGGGCCATTACGAGTGAAAAATGGTGTTGGTAGATCCGTTAGCGTAACGTAACTGCCTGCAAATACACCGTAGACATACAGTAATACTGCGGTTGGGAGTAGCAGTTGCGCCATGCCAATACGGACAAGAAACGCAATGAGAGCCACTGCAATCACAAGAGCAGGTATGAACCACAAATGCACCAACCCGCCTTCCATTAGTGAATTGATTGGGTTCGACATCAAATAGCTCCAGTAACCTTGTCGCTCGGTAAGGTATCCTGCTTCTGCAACCACTTGCCAGCGAAATGGTACTAACAAACAAATTACGCTCCAAACCAACCATATTTTAAGCAGAGGATTGGCGTAGTTTTTCAGCGTTTCAACGGGGTTGGTACTAAGTTTTGGTTGGATCAGAAAACCGGAGATCAGGAAAAACAGCGGCACGGCGAATCGAGCTAGCTGGTTAAGCATGTATCCTACCCATGGTATTTCATCCCACTGCCAATAGGTGAGAGCCATCTGGCAGTGAAGCCCAACGATCGCAAACATTGCGATGATACGGGCAAATTCTAAACTGGCAATTTTCTTTGTGGTTGCCATAAGTGCTTACCTAAAATAGTGAAAAATCGCTGCGAAATTAGCAGCTAACGGCTCGGTTCTCGCGGTAAAAAATCAACTCATGTGCAATTGGCATCCCCCAGTTCTCGAAATTCAGACTTACCTCAAATTTCGAAAATTTGTATTCATTGAGTTGCTCAATATATTGCGAGCGTGAGTGCGACTGAACGTAATGCTTCTTCAGTGCCCACTCAGAAACCACATTACCATTTCGAACGACAAAGGCTCTCTACTGGGAGTCTTTTTTATGCGTGAAACAGTAGGAAAAAGCAGGGTTTTAGTGTGATTCAAGTTCAACTCGAATCGGCATACATCGATTGTACGATGATACTTTTTACAGTGTAAAACTCACGGGCATATAGTGGCGGCGAATCAGTTATTAACAACAATATAAAGGTCTAAAATGAAAATAAAAGCCCTACTGTGTTCTACTCTTGTTGCAGTGACAGCCCTACCTACCTTTGCTGGTGAGACCAAGCTGGATGTACGTTTTGGTCACAACACCGCGTCTGATATTCGCGATAGCCGTGTGAAATTTATGCATACTTTCGATACGGGATTTTACTTTAGTGCCGAAGCCGCGCAAATCCACAATGATGGTTACTTTGCTGGTAATGACTCTAATGATCCAGATAAGAATGGCTTGAAGGCAGCGGCACAGGAATTTGAAGCAACTTACAAGTTTGATCTTGGTGAAGATTGGTATTGGGCGCCAGGTTTGGTTATGGTAACAGCCCCGAATTGGACGGAATACCGACCTTACCTAAAGCTTGGTACGACATTTGACAATGGCGTGTCTTTAACGGGTCGTTACCGCTACAACTGGTCAAATGATGCGAATGGCAAAAACTATCTTGATGGTTCTGGTACCACTCGTGGTGCTTCTAACCAGTTTGACCTTTGGATCTCGAAAAACTTTGGCGATGTGGGTTTGATGTACAACCCTCGTTACCGTTATCAAGATGGCGTAGATCAAGGTACTGGTCGAGATGATTATTGGGAGCACACGATCATGGTGAACTACAAGTTGAATGAAACTTGGACGCCATACATGGAGCTTGTTTCTGTGGATGAGACTTATGTAAATGATCAGGGTAAGCGTGAGAATGATTACGCAGTGCGCTTAGGTTTTGTGATGAACCTGTAGTAACGAAAGAAATCAAAAAAAGCGGTCATTGACCGCTTTTTTTGATCGGAAATAAGAGCTAAAGCGAGTTAAAAAGTGAGTAGCTCTTTACCGATTTTATCTACGATGTTAAGGATATGGATTTGTGACTCTCGACTATAGAGAGAGATACCATCCACTTGCTCTTCTAAAGGAACATTAACATGGCTTGATTGTGCTAATGTAGAGCCTTTTCGACTGATCCCCATCACCTTCAAACCTTTTCTTTTGGCGTTGTGCGCCATTTCTACGACGGCTTGTGTTTCCCCGGATTTACTGATTAACAATAGCGTCCCGAGTTCAGCTCTCGTTAGCTGGTGGATATCTGTGATCACCAAGTGAGGAATATTCGCCAGAGAAAGGAAGCGCGATAAATAGTTCACACTCACAATCGATGCGCCGCGAGAGTATAGATACACAACGGGAGAGTCACTCAGTGTCTTTGCCACTTGTGAAATGACACTTTGCTCGCACTCTTCGCCGTCTAGGTTCTGTACCTGTTCTTTTAACTCATTTGCCAACTTATAGCGCAATTCTGTGTAGCTGGCATACCCCATTTTCTTACAAACTCGATTGACCGAGGTTGTCGTAGTAAGTGCCTTGTTGGCTATGGTCTTTGCCGAGATCTCATGTAACTGACTGGCGTGCCCAATCAGATACTCGTAGATAACACGCTCTATGCCTCGAAAAGTATTCATCGCTTTTGACTATTATTGAGAAAACTGTCGGTATTACGCTTGAAAATGGCCGCGTTGTCTTTGCGTCGGATCACAGATGTATCGTGATACGTGAGTTGTATGAGGAAACAATATCTGAGCCGAGTTGGGGTTCATATACTGTCCGCAGTAAAAAATAACAAGGTATAGACCCATGAGTAAAAAGAAGCTGGTTGCAGTCACCGCCTGCCCTACAGGCATTGCACATACCTTTATGGCAGCTAAAAAAATCAAAAGCTGGGCTGACAAGCATGGCTATGAAGTCAAAGTGGAAACCCAAGGCAGCGATGGTGTGAAAAACCGATTGACTGCTCACGATATCGCAACCGCTGATGGTGTCGTGCTAGCCGTTGACGTGCCTATCATGGACATGGAGCGTTTTGATAATGCCAAGCCGTTAAAAGTACGAACTCAAGAGCTGATCAAACATGTGGATGCTTTGTTGCCAACGGTTTTCCAACGTGGCAAAGAAAAGTCGGCGGCATTGAGTGAGCTTCCAATTGAAGAAAAGCGCTCGGCGTATCAAGTTGCGATCGGCCACATCATGACGGGCATCAGCTACATGCTGCCAGTGGTGGTTTTGGGTGGTCTTCTAATGGCGGTTGCCAAGATCACCGGTGAGTTCATAGATATCTCCGGTACTCCGATTCAAACCTTGGATAAACTGGGCTTCATGACCATTAAGTTCATGTACCCAATCTTTGCTGCATACCTTGCCTATTCTATCGCTGGTAAACCCGCTCTGATCCCTGCCTTTATTGGCGGCGTGATGAGTGACGAAGTGTACAAGCGATTTTTCGACCTAGAGGGTTGGGCGCCTTCTGGCTTCTTTGGCGCCATCGCGATTGGTTTCCTGGTTGGTTATCTCGTACGTTTCTTGAACGATACGATCAAAGTGAAATCAGAACTTACCACGTTGAAAACCATGCTTGTGGTACCTGCGATTACGGGTGTGGTGATGGTGCTGACGATGGAATACATCATCAATCCATTCTTTGGGGCTTTGAACATCGCCATGATCAACCTGTTTACCGAAGCGGGTGATGCAGGTCGTGGCATTTACTCGATGGTCATTGCGGCAGGTACTGCATTTGACTTGGGCGGACCAATCAACAAAGCCGCAGGTTCAGTAGCGTTAGGTCTTAACGGTATGGGCGAAGGCTTTGATTTGATTGCCCGCGAATTAGGCATCGTTATCCCGCCTATCGGTGTTGGTCTTGCAGCCTTACTCGACGGCAAATTCCGTCCGCGAGTGTTTTCTCCAGAAGAGCGAACCGTCGGTAAAACGTCTTTGATGCTGGGCTTGATTGGTATTTCAGAAGGGGCGATTCCATTCATCCTAAAGAATCCGAAGATGATTCCAATCATGATTTTAGGTTCCATCATCGGAACGCAGTTAGCTGTAGTGCTTAACGTATTTCAAAGCTTGCCATTACCGGCAGTATGGGGATGGTTCCTATCGTCTGACCCTGTGAGCTACACCATTTCTGTTATTGCCGGCTCTCTGTTTATTGCTGTGGCTCTGCTGCTTTGCACGAAACCTCAGCCTACTCAAGCTTAACCATTTTCAACGGGGGAAGATGCGTCTTCCTCCAATAAAATTCAGACCAAGATTTAGAGACAACGCCAATGGCTAAAGTACACGTAATTCCTCACACTCACTGGGATCGTGAGTGGTATTTCACCCAACAGGATAGTGATGTACTCGCGACTTACAATTTTACAAAAGTGATTGAAACGCTCGAAAACACCGAGGCTTACACCTGTTACCACTTAGACGGCCAGTCCTCTATTGTGGAAGATTATCTTAAAGTCCTACCTTACATGCAGGAGCGCATGGCTAAATTGGTTTCAGGGAAGAAACTGTTTATTGGACCATGGTACACACAAACTGATACCTACAACGTCGCCGCAGAATCGATCATCCGTAACTTGAAATACGGTATGCATATCGCTGAGGAACTTGGCCACAGTATGAAGGTGGGCTACTTACCAGATACCTTCGGTCATAACGCGCAAATGCCTACCATTTTTAAAGGTATGGGTATCGATAACATTATCTTTTGGCGCGGTATTGATTATGACCAACAGGTCGAAAAATCGCACTTCTTCTGGCGTTCGACGGGGGGCGACGAGATCTATGCTTACAACCTAGTTCACGGTTATGGCGCAGCGAAGAACATCAACGCAACGCCTGAACATCTGGATAAGAAAATCTTTCCGATGGTAGAGAAGATCAAATCACTCTCAGGCTTAGATGAAGTGTTGATTCCATCGGGTGGTGACCAAGTGAATATCGACCCTGAGTTACCAAAAACCTTACAAGCCGCGACTGAGCGCTCGGGTAAAGATGTTTACGTGATTTCGTCGATGGAAGCGTTTGTTGATGTGTTACGTAATAATGACCAAGCGTTTGAGACGTACCAAGGCGAGTTTAAAATGCCACGCTACACGCGCATCCACAAAACCATTGGTTCAGTTCGTTATGACATCAAGAAACTCAACTTTGAAATTGAACAGTTCTTATTGAAGAAACTTGAAGTGGTGATCGCTATCGCGAAGGCTCAAGGTATTACCGTACACACTGAGTTGGTCGATATTGCTTGGAAAAAAATCCTTGAATGTCATGCCCATGACAGCATGGGTGGATGTAATAGCGATGCCACCAACGCCGATATCATGCATCGTCTCAAGCAAGCGGAAGAGATTTGTCACGGCCTTTACAACCTCGTTATCAAAGAGATTGCCAGTGCATGTCATGACGATGAGTTGATGTTATTTAACGGTCAAATGACACCTTACAGCGGGATGGTCAAAGCGGTTGTATTTAGTGCGAGTGAGAACATTTCGGTTCTGGATTCTGGTCAGCCTCTGCCGATTGAAGTGCTCAAGAAAGAAACATTGAGTGGCGGTAAGATCATTGAGGTAACAAAAGATGGCGAGAAGGAAGTCGACGTACCACCATACTACCGATTCGAGCTTAATGTGCTTGTTTCTGAATTACCTGCAATGGGGTATCGCGTTTTTGAAGTTCAAACTTGTGAGCAAGCTAATACAGAGCAAGTGAACAGCGAGCAAGCGGTGATCGAAAACCAAGCATTACGAGTTTCTTTAGAGCAAGGTCAACTGCGCTTAGAAGACAAAATTAATGGCCGTGTTATCGAGCAATTATTAACGTTTGAAGAGCAAGCCGACGATGGCGACTCCTACGATTTCTCGCCACTAGAAGGTGATACACCATACTACAGCACTTCGCTTGAGTGGTTGTCATGTACGGTTGGTGAAACGCAACAAAGCTTATCTGTTCGAGCAACGTTAGTAGTGCCGCAAGATCTGACGGCACGACAAAGTGGTGAGCAGAATAGACAAGCGGTATTCGACATTACGATGAGTCTGGTTAGTGGTGAGTCCCAGCTTCTGTGTGATATCAACACAGTGAACAACACTTGCGATCACCGTGTACGCGTTCTGATTAACTCAGATCTTCAGACTGATACTTCGATTAGCACTCAATCTTTCGCACTGATGGAGCGTCCTGTTGCTCCCGACCTAGCGCAATGGCGTGAAAAGTACCGAGAGTGTCCTGTCGATATTGAAACCACAGATGGTTCTGTCGCGATTGCTGAGTCGGAGCGAGCTCTGATTTTAACGGGACGTGGCCTTAAAGAGTTTCAGGTATTGAAAGGCTCAGAGAGCGATAAGATCGCACTGACTTTGTTTAAGTCGACCGGACGACTTGGTAAGGATGACTTGTTATGGCGTCCGGGGCGTGCATCTGGCATCAACAACACAGTGGTATATACGCCTGATGCTCAACTGCAAAAAGCGATGAGCTTTAGCTTTGCTCTGGCTCTGTGTGATAACGCCCAACACAAGACCATTCGTCAGTTAGAGCGCCGTTATTTGGACCAACCTTTTGGGTACCAAAAACAATCGCTGAACAGTTTTGAAAATCGTCTTGAACGCTTCCAAGTTCGCTTTGAACCGAGACAGCATTCACCTTCATTCAGTCTGTTCTCATTACTGCAAGCGCTGGAATTATCTAGCTTAGGACACGCCTTCTACCGTGATAATGCGATCATTCTGCGCGTGTTCAACCCAACTGAGAGCCCAATCGAGCTTGACCTTGATTCGCTGAAGCATTTTGTAGACGTTGAATTGGTGAACTACCGCGAGCAGCCACTCGATGGTGCTTACATTGTGCGCCCGAATAATAGCTTAGATGTGCGTTTAACGCTTGGTAACAAAGAGAATTAGGAGAGAGTCATGATTGCTAATGCGATTTACAACAAAGTTGCCAAGCTATATGGCGAGGCCAGCGCGACAGAAATTACCGATGATATTCTTGCTCTAATGACAAAGTGGCAAGACAAAGCACCGCAATATCGGAATTGGGTGGATCAACGTACCTCTTACTTGATCACCTATGGCGACAGTTTTTCTACTCAAGCGGAACCTACGCTGGCGACGATGAAGACATTCGCTGATCGCCACTTGAAAGGGGCATTGAGCAACATTCATATTTTGCCAATGTTCCCTTACACCTCGGATGATGGTTTTAGTGTGGTTGACTACCGTCAGGTGGACCCTAATCTCGGTAATTGGGAGCAATTGAATGCACTATCTGAGAACTTTGACCTGATGTACGACTGTGTCATCAACCATATCTCTAAGAGCAGTGATTGGTTCCAAGGTTACCTAGCGGGCGATGTGAAATACCAAGACTACTTTGTAGAGTCTGATCCGAGCCTTGACTATTCAAGTGTAACGCGCCCCCGTGCGTTACCGCTCCACACTCCGTTTAGCAAGGCATCGGGTGAGACTGTACATGTGTGGACGACTTTCTCGGACGATCAAATTGACATTAACTTCCACAGCCCGAAAGTGCTTTTAGAAAGCATCGATATCTTGTTGATGTACGCGGCGAATGGTGGACGCTCGATTCGTCTTGATGCGATTGGTTTTATCTGGAAAAAGCTCGGAACCACATGTATTCACCTAGAAGAAGCGCATGAAATCATCAAACTATGGCGAATCATTTTGGATGAAGTGATGCCAGGGACATTGTTGATCACTGAGACCAATGTGCCGCACAAAGAGAATGTATCCTACTTTGGGGGCGGCGATGAAGCACACATGGTTTATCAATTCCCACTGCCGCCATTAACGCTGCACGCTTTGATGAGTGAAAATAGCGAGACATTGACGCAATGGGCGACTTCGCTGACAAATGAAGCGATGGCGAGACTCGCTCAAGGTGATAAAACTACGTACTTTAACTTCCTTGCCAGTCACGATGGGATCGGGGTTCGTCCAACGGAAGGCATACTGACGGATGAAGACCGCCAAATGATGTGCGCGCAAGTCGAGCGCAAAGGCGGTCGAGTGAACTATAAAAATAACGGTGATGGGACCCAATCACCTTATGAGCTGAATATTAACTACCTCAGTGCAATTACAGAGCCGACCGACAGCATTGACGACAAAGCGAAGAAATTCATCGCCGCTCAATCTATCTTGCTGTCATTCATCGGTGTACCCGCGATTTATTACCACAGCTTGTTGGGTAGCGAAAATGATGTGCAAGGTATGATCGATTCCGGGATTAACCGACGCATCAACCGTGAAAAATTGGATTTATCTAAGCTAGAAAGTGAGTTGGCAGAAGAAGGCTCACTGCGCTCAAAAGTATTCAAGCCAATGACGCACTTATTGAACCTTCGTCAGCAATACGCCGCATTCTCACCACAGGCTTCTCAACAAGTCTTGAATTTGGGTGATGGTATCTTTGCATTGCAACGTGGCGATGGTGAAGAAGCCATTCGATTTGCGGTTAATCTGACATCACAAGCTCAAGCTGTTGTGTTAGCGGATTCTGGCTTTGACCTCATTAGTGAACAGTTAATGCCAACAGAATTTGAGTTGGCGCCGTACCAGTTTGTTTGGCTGACACAGCAAAAATAAGGAACAGATCATGAAACTTGCCCAACTTACAACTCCTGAGCTGATCATGCTTGATGCTGTGTTTGAAGATCGCTTCAGCGCCATCAATGCACTGACGGACAAGCTTGAACAAACCGGCAAACTTACTAACAAAGCACAATTTCTTGAGGCGGTATTAAAGCGCGAAGAAGAAGGACCGACGGCCCTTGGTGAATACTTAGCCGTGCCTCATGGCAAATCAGAGGCAGTGAGAGAGCCTGTCTTCGCATGTGCATTTGTGAAAGATGATCTGATGTGGAAAGGCCTGGATGGCGATGAACCAGTCAACATGATTTTCTTGTTAGCGATTCCGCCAGCAGAGGCAGGCTCGACACACATGGAGGTGCTGACTACGTTGACTTCATCGCTGGTTGATGACGATTTCCGTGACCAGTTACTCGCTGCGCGCACTACTCAAGAGATCATGGCGCTATTTGGAGAAGATGATACTGATAGCGAGCCTCAAGTTGAACAATCAGAAGCTGAATCGGCGCAACAAGACAATGTCGCAAAAGACATCAGCAGTATTGCTTACCCGGTAGTACTAGGCATTGGTGTCATCATATCGGCATTTTTGTTCTTACTACTTTAGAGCGGTGTATTTGATGAAAATAGTAATTGCTCCTGACTCATTTAAAGAATCACTCACTGCCAAGCAGGTTTGTGAATGCATTGAGCAAGGTTTTGCTCAAGTATATCCGAAAGCTCAATACATACACCTTCCCCTCGCCGATGGTGGTGAGGGAACGGTTGAAGTACTAATACAGGGGCTAGAGGGTGAGGTGCAGCATTCGCTCGTGGCTGGACCGCTAGAGCGGGGTATTGCTGATTCAAAGGAGAGGGCTCAATGGGCGTTACTTGATAATGGTAATACCGCATTGATTGAAATAGCGGCAGCGTCAGGCTTGGATTTACTTTCGGCTTCGGAACGTAACCCTGCAGTCTCTACTACATATGGTACTGGCGAGCTGATAAGTAAAGCGCTAGATCTGGGAGTGAACAAAATTATGCTCGGTCTAGGTGGAAGTGCAACTAACGATGGTGGTGCTGGAATCGTACAAGCTTTGGGTGGGAAATTGCTAGACAGAGAGGGCAATGAACTGCCAAAAGGTGGTATTGCTCTTGCTGATCTTGATCGTATCGATTTGTCACATGCTCACCCTCGTTGTCATCAAGTAGAGTTTATCGTGGCATGTGATGTTGCCAACCCACTTGTTGGTGTGAATGGTGCGAGCGAGGTTTTTGGCCCCCAGAAAGGGGCATCCCCAAGATTGGTTGCTGACTTGGACCGTTCCTTAGAGCGTTTTGCCAAGGCTGTATTTTCAATAACAGGTGTCGATCACCGCTTAAGTGCTGGGTTTGGTGCTGCGGGCGGCACGCCTTTGGGACTATCGTTGTTATTTGACATTCAAATTACGCCCGGAATCGAGATGGTATTAGATGCGCTGGATGCGGATAAAGTCCTTGAGCACGCGGATTTGGTGATCACCGGAGAAGGCCAAATGGACAATCAAACCTTGCAAGGTAAAACTCCATTTGGTATCGCAAATCGAGCCAAGAAAAAATCAATTCCAGTGATTGGCATTGCTGGATCTTTGGGCTCAGATATCGAAGGCCTGTACAGCAAAATCGATTGTGCTTTTGATACTGTTAGCTCTCCTCAAAGCCTTGACCAAGCGCTCAAGCAGGCGAGTAAAAACGTAGCTCGAACTGCTAGAAATATCGCTGCGACTCTCAAGTTGGGTGCGACCTTAAATAACAAGTAGCCGATTGTTGTTTACTTGTCAGTGATGCGAAGAAAATTCTATGTCTTTATTTAAATTAGATAATGTCATTCAACATTACTCATGGGGCAGCAAGCAGTCTATTTCTGAACTGTTTGGTATTCAAAATCCCAATGCGCAACCTCAAGCGGAAATTTGGATGGGTGTTCACCCGAGAGGCTGCTCAAGAGTTGCCGATACCGGACAGTTGCTTTCGGGCGTATTAAGCCAAAACAGCAAAAGCATGTTGGGTGAATATACACAAGCAAGGTTCGGTGAATTGCCTTACTTGTTTAAAGTTCTTGCGGCAGAAACTCCGCTTTCCATTCAAGTGCATCCTAGCAAGAAAAAGGCTCTACTTGGTTTCGAAAGAGAGAATCAGTTAGGTATTCATCTTGATGCTTCGAATCGTAATTATAAAGATTCAAATCATAAGCCTGAACTTGTTTACGCACTGACTTTCTATAAAGCAATGAATGGTTTTCGTCCTGTATCGCAAATCATTGAACTGTTTAATGAAGCAAGAATTAGCGTGCTTGATACTGACATTTCAGTGTTAGCAAGCAACCCGAATAGTGAAGGTTTGAAAGCGTTTTTTACCACAGTGATGACTCTTGAAGATGAGCGAAAACAGTCTGCACTAGAACAATTATATTCGGCCTATGAACGCAGACCGAAGACTGCAATGGGGCGAGATGCATTGCATTATAGTAAAGGCTTTAAAAAGCACTATATGGATGATATCGGTTTGTTTTCGCCGTTAATGTTGAACACAGTCGAACTTGCTCCGGGTGAAGCGATGTTTCTGCATGCCGAAACACCACATGCTTATATCGAGGGGACAGGGTTAGAGATTATGGCTAACTCAGATAATGTGTTACGTGCAGGCCTTACTTCGAAGTTTATTGATGTGTCTGAACTGATTGATAATACTCGTTTTGAAACGACAAAAATTGACGACATTAAACTAAAACCTATCGTAAAAGAAGATAAGTTAACTTTCCCGATACCAGTGGAAGATTTCGGATTCGATATCGTGCCAGTGGATGAGGATATAAGCCAACAATATCTGCGCAGTGCAGAAATCCTGTTTTGTATTGATGGAAAGGTAACGGTTTCTACCAATGAACGTCAATTAGTACTTCATTCTGGTGAGTCGGTATTCATTAGTAACGATACAGAAAAGTATCAGTATCATGGCAAGGGGATGCTTGCTAGGGCTTACAATTAGTAAAAACTGATTTTATGGCTATTCACTTCTCTGGCTCAAAAGTAGAGTAGCCTTTGGTACACCAGAGTCTGAAGAGCATTATCAGGCTCTGAGTGAGTTTTTTACGGCAATTTAGTGAAGTAACTCAAGGCTAAATATCTGTTTCCAAGAGAAAGGGTTCACATATCTTCACCAGCTTGATGTGATTTTACTTTGCTTGTTCGAAGTGATCCTCGGGAGGAGCTCATTAGTTTAAACTAGTGGAAATAGTGCCAATGGAATTTTACCTACACAAATAATTGGTTTGACCAGCAAACTAAATATTGCAAAAAAGCACGGTCGTGCTAAAAATACATTTATGAAAAAAGGAAAAATTACCAAAGAGCTGATACTGCAGCGTGCATTTGATCTTGCCAGTGAAAACGGCTTAGAAAGCCTCACTATTGGTGAGCTGGCTAAGCAGTGTCGCATGTCGAAAAGTGGCTTGTTTGCTCACTTTAATTCTAAGTTGAACCTTCAGTTGTCGGTGTTGGAGTTCGCCAACCAGATATTTGCAGAGCGGGTGATTGCGCCTGCACGCGAGTTAGGTGATAGCAACATCGAACGTAAAGTGCGTGGCTTGTTGGATACTTGGATGACGTGGAATCACTCTTTTCAAGGCAGCTGCATGTTCCTCGATGCTTGGAACGATACCGCAGAAGAAGGCTGTGCATTGCAGGCTGCATTACGAAAATCGATTGATACATGGTTGAAATACCTTGAAATTCAGATCAACAAAGGCAAAGAAAACCAAGAGTTTGCCGCCGACTTGGACACGCGACAAGCGACCTTTGATTTATACGGGCAGTACTTAAGTGCGCACGTGTTTTACTCAATCAAAGGACAAGAAGAAAGCCAGCGGTTGTTCTGGCAAGGCATCGATAATTTGTTTACTCGATGGAAGCGCTAGCTCCGCGGTAACGGGCTAGTACAAGATTCATAACGAAGAGCGACACAGAGCGCTCTTTCTTATCAGTATAAAAAGCACGACCGTTCTATTTTGTGCAAAGCTGATAGCTAAGGAAAAGATCATGAGTGAGAAAATTTACTTTAATACTTCGCAGCGTTTCAGTGTTAAGCGCAGCTTGGTCAACATCAGTACGCGTCTGCACCATACTTTGGCACCATCACATGCAAAAAGGACTGCGCGTAAACTGCTGCTAACCCCGGCACGGACTCAGCCAAAAAATGCCGAGCCGCAAGGGCTGATCAAAAGCGAAGTGCAAGGTCATGCTGGTGCAATCAAAACCTATCAGCTTGGCAGCGGCCCAGTATGGGTACTTACTCATGGTTGGTCAGGGACAGCGAGCCAGTTCTATCCGCTAATGGAGCATATTGCAGCATCGGGTTACACGGCATTGGCTTACGATCATCCTGCGCATGGTGAGAGTGAGGGGCAGTATGGACACATTCCAGCGTTTGTTCGTGGTCTTGAGGAAGTATTGGATTCTGTTGATGACGTTGCAGGTTTGGTTGGGCACAGTATGGGTACTGCGTCTGCACTAGAGTGTCGCCACAGTAAATTGGAAAATAAGCCTTTGTTGTTGATTGCACCAGTTCTTAACTACGTAGAGAACTTATTTGGCAGTATAGCGCGTTCGGGTTACTCAATGAAGTTATTCAAAGCCGTGGTCTCGGAAGTAGAAGACCAGTTTGGCTACCCACTACAATCTATTGACCCTGAGAAACGCCTAGCTGAGCGAGAAGCAAAAACCATTATTGTTCATGATGAGCAGGATAAATTCACCAAGCACAGCGTGTCAGCTAAAGCAGCGGACGAGATTGAACGAGTTGAACTGGTTACTACACAGGGGCAAGGTCACGGCCGCGTGATGAAGTGTGATGAGGTATTCCAGAGTTTTGACCGTTTAATTGAGTTTTGAGTTCATTTCAGCGAACAGCCCCAAGTTCGCCTGTAAGCCTTTATTTGCAAAGGACCCTGCCGAATTGGTGACAAAACTTATGCTTAGAATTAAAAAGACTCTACAAGGGAGTCTTTTTTAGCTCCGTCATTTCTTTGTAGCAGACTGCCATTCAATGTTGGGCTAAGACCTCTCATACTGGTTCATATCCAGAACGTTGCTTCGATTCAACAGATATACCAAAAATTACCTTGGTCGCTCTTGACGAAAAACCAGCGAAATTCACAGTCAGCATCGCTGAGATTTTACCCATTTAGCCCTCTTTCTGAATGGAGCCTGACCAAAAACTATAAATATTGATAAAGCGCGACGAGTTTGGGTGTTTCATATTGACCCGACGGTGTCCGCACGCCTAGATTTCATCACAATTTTGTAAGTCCAATGTATTAAAAGGCCACTCACGATAGGGGCTCAGAAGTGTGCCAGCGTACCAAGCCGGGATACCGCCGTTTGTACCTAGAAAACTAGGTTTTTTAATATTTAACCCCACTGATAAGCAGATGACCAAAAACTATGAAATTAAAAACAATCGCATCAATAACCACTCTTTCACTGTTCGCAACAACGCTAACGGGTTGTGCTGGTATCATGAGCGGCGGCTCAGACCGTGTAACAGTGGCGTCAAGTGAGCCAGGTTCGCGTATTTATATCGATGGCCAATATATTGGTATTGATCGCATTCGTACCGACTTGGAGCGAGGCGATGACTACGAAATCAAAGTGACGAAAAAGGGTTGTAAAACGGCATATCAAACAACGGATACCAGTTTAGACGGTTGGATTTGGGCAAATCTTTTAATTGACTGGGGGATCATCTCGATTCCCACTGATTTAATTTCCGGTAACGCGTTCGAACTGGAAAAAAGCGAATACCGAGTTACACCAGAGTGTTCGATTTCAAGCACTTACTAAAATAAGTGGCAACGCGCATGACACCGTACTAAAGAGAGGTCGGACTCTTTACAAAACGGGCGAGTTTTTCGGGTTGATTCCAGCTAGTAAGCACGATTTAAATCGATGTTAAACGGCCATTATTGCGGGTGTAATATTTGAGCCAGTATTAGCACTTACCGTTATCATTTCTGGATGGTATGACCCCCTTGAACAACTCACGTTGATTGCTGCAATGGGCCTTATGAGTTGAAATTGTTAAAACAACAAAGGACAGCCGAAGCTGTCCTTTTCTTTTTCATCATGTTGAATGTTAGTGGTGTTGAATCACAACACCTTAGCCGTGTTTAGTTACAGTTAGCAGGGCCAACTTCTTTCCAAACACCCCATTCGCCAGACTTGCTAGGATCTTGACCTTGAGTCCACCACTTCGCTTCCCATGTTTTACCAGCGTAAGTGACTTGGTCGCCGCCAGTATAAACGGCCGTTGCATCCCATGCGTTAGTACAAGTGTCGCCGCCCGTGCTGTGCTTGGCTACAACAACCGTTGCACTTGCTGAAGACGTAGCCTGACCATCATTTACACTTACTGTGAAGCTGAGGCTTGTGTCTTGTGGATATTCTGCTGCGGTGAATGTCACTTTCGCGCCGTTAACCGTAGCGTTTAGACCTTGAGGTAGCGTCCAATCAAACGTTAGCGTGTCGTTGTCAGCGTCGCTAGAAGCTGAAGCATCAATCACGACTACGTCACCAGCTTTCGCTGTTGTAGGTGCAGAAACTTTTGCAACTGGCGCTGTGTTTGGTGGATCAATCACACCAGCAGGCTTAACCGTTACTACAACGAGATCAGAAGCGGTTGCGCCTTCGTTATCGGTTACGGTTAGCTTGAACGTTAGCTGCTCCTCTGCAGTTACTTCCGCTACATCAAAGCTTGCTGTCGCAGTGTTCGCGCCAGATAGAGCTACTGCAGTACCTGATACTTGCACCCAAGCGTAGCTTGCAATAGTGCCATCAGAGTCTGTTGAGTTGCTGCCATCAAGAACAACACTCGCAGGACCTGTTACCGCTTGGTCTGCGCCCGCTGCGGCTGTTGGTTTGCGATTTGGTGGGACTACTACACCGCCTGCCATGCCTTCGTGCATTGCGTTAAGGATGTCGCCGTTATCTGCATCGATTTCCCAAGAGAACAGGCCTGCAAGACCTAGCGATTTCGCGTAATTACCTTTCGCAAGAACAGAGCGGTGATCATCAAATGTGATCAGCTCACCTGTTGAACGGTTCCATACCCATGGTGCTTCAGCTTGTGCATCGTAACCGTATTCAAAGCCGTTGATGCCAGCGTTGTTCGCACCTAGCATGAATGACTTAATACCTTTGTAGTCAATCACGCCATCTTCCCAAACGCCTTGAGTCGTGCTGCCTTTCAGTTTACCTGTTGCAGTACCTGTCATTGGGTCGTTTGGATCCGTTAGCGTATCCGGTGTTACACCTTCCCAGCCACGACCGTACATTGCTGTACCTAGGACCAGTTTGTTCGCAGGAACTCCTTGTGCAAGGAGAAGTTGGATGCCGTTGTCAGCCGTGTAAGCTGGGCCTTTGTACGGTTCGCCATTTTCATCAACGCCGCTACCATCACACTGACCAGGACGCATGAATGAGCCACAGTAAAGTGCCGTTTGGTGACCAGGAACGTTGTTCCAACCGCCGTAGAAGTCGTAAGTCATCGCGAAGATGTAGTCCATGTACTGAACGGCATCTGCGTAATCAACGTCTTCAATTTTGTCGTAACCCACGCCAATTGCCGAAGTTAGCTCGTAAGTACGGCCTGTCTCCGCTTCTAGCTCATTCAGCATTGCACGCAGTTCACGCATCAATGCAATGTAAGCTGGACCATCTTTTACTGGGTCGCCTTTATCTGCTGCAGCACCTCCGCCACCTGGGAATTCCCAGTCGATATCTACACCGTCGTAGAACTTCCAAGTTTTTAGGAATTTCTTCACAGATGCGACAAACGTGTCACGATTTGCTTTGTCTACAAAATCAAAGAATGGGTCAGAAAGCGTCCAACCGCCGATAGATGGGATGATTTTTAGATCTGGGTTACGTTGCTTCAATGCCATCAGCATTGCGTAGTTACCCTTGATCGGTGTGCTGTATTCGTGGCCAGCTTGAGCAAAGCTCTTCTGGTACGCTGCCCATGGGTCATGGATAACTACTTCATAATCGTTTACGCCGCGACAAGCGGTTTGCAATGCGTTGAAGCTGTTACCACCAACTGATTTCACTGATTCGTTTGGACCACAGATTGGGATAAAGCCGTAAAGGATGTGAGTCAAGTTGTCGACAGGCATGTTATCAACCGTGTAATTACGGCCGTAAATACCCCATTCAACAAAGTAAGTACCCATCACAACGCTTGGGTCTGTGTTGTAGGTTTTGTTGTTTGGGTCAACATTCATGGTTAGAGGCGGTAAGTGAGAACCGTCTGTATCCGCGATAGTGATCTCTGCTGGTGCGCTCTTAGCACAGCCCGTTGCGTCACAGGCTTCGATTTCCATTTGGTACAAGCCACCTTGGCCGTATTCAAATGAAGCGGTGGTTTGGCTACCAGTGATAGGGCCTGTTGCTACCTTTACACCATCAAAGTAGATGTTGTAAGTGTCGCCAGACGTACCACTCCACTGATTAAATTTTACGTTGATCTTAGCTAGCTCATGGTACTTAACCATGTCGTTGTAGCCAGATGTGGTTTCCATCGCCAGTTCAATTTTGGAAAATTGCAGGTTATTGGAACCGTACATGTCGATACTGGGTGCGGTTGGAGCCGCATTTGCAGCGCCAGATAGTGCTAGGGCAACCCCAGCTGCACATAGGTTAAATCGCATCATAACTTTTCTCTCAATCCTTGAATTTATGCTCGTTAATGAGCACAAGCTGTTTTTGCGCTAAGAAAATAGATCACTGCTGTTGATGCGCAAAAACATCATATTCAGCATTTCAGAGTCTTTTTTTTCGTCAAAAAAAATTAAAACACTTTTCGACCCACTTGCGAGAACTTTCTATCAGATCAACAGTTTGTTGCAGTAAAAATTGAATATCGAGTCAAGAATTTATAAATTTCATGCAAAGCAATTAATAATAGCTATGTTAATGTCGATAGCCAAAAAATGAGAACTGCATCAATAAATTGTGAGGGAAAACGGAAATTGAAGTTGGGGAAATGAGATGGACGAAAGGCAGACCTGATCTGTTTAGCGATTGAATCAAGGTCTGGATCGATAGAAATACGTTTATTTATTACCAAAGTGCTCACTTAACGCTGCTCGGCGTTTTGATGCTGAGCCAATATCAGAACCTTGAACCGTGTGCTCAAACCCTTTGAGAATAAAACGTTGATCCGGAATTCGGGGTTCAATACGTCGAATTTGTGGAGAGAGATGTGAGCCTGACATTTGGTAAACGGTTTTGCCCAGACCAGTATTGAGAGTGATGAGCTTTCCATCAAATTCAAAATTGGTTGCAACAAAGCGATTGTTTCTGAATACGCCATCTGCGGAAAACAGTAATACTTCTGTTTGATAGGGCGGTGCACCAATCTCGATCCATTCACCATAGATTTTGTCAGGATCGATGTAATCTAAATAAGACAGATGCAATAGGTAGCCAAATATGCCCAAGACCCCGCAAGCAACCGTCAAGAAGATACTCTTGAACAACGCGAACTTATTGCGTTGAAAGAAAGAAGGTGGGGCTTCTTTTTTCTCAATTTTTCTTCGCCGAGTATTTGAGGTCATGGTTCCAATTCCTTTTGGTTTCTTTATATCGTGGAAAGCACAGAGATAAAAAACAAACAATCTCGTCACTTGAATGTGTGTTTTATGATTCCTTGCCCATTTTTACATTCAGTCACAATAATTTTTACAAGTGTATGGGCCATTTTCATATTGAAGGTAAAAGCTTGAGTGGAGGATAAAAACAAGGTACAACGAAGGCGACGTTATTAAGAGGAATGAAAAATAATGACTATTAAGGAAAATAGCTACTTTGCTGGAATGGTGAAGTCTTTGGGTTTTCAACAAAAAAACCAAGACGTAAGTGTAGGGGTAATGGAAACTGGAGAATATACCTTCGGAACCCAAGCGCCAGAACGAATGACAGTGATAAAAGGAGTGTTGCTCGTTAAACTGGCGGATGAAATGGATTGGAAAACATATCAATCAGGGGAGTCGTTTGAAGTCGCGGGTAACTCATCATTTGATGTAGAAGTAAAAGACTCCACTGCCTATCTTTGTGAATATCTCTAATGTAGAAAACAGCCACTATTTAGTGGCTGTTTTCTTATCCTTTGTATCTAACTTCAATGCACATTTGTGACTCGGTCACTTAACTGTTTGTAACTTACGTATATACTTATTAATAAACTTACGTTTACAAAACAGAGGGGGCAGATATGGCAGTTCAACCTAAACACTCTGATCTACCTCCACGTTATGAGGCTACAGATTTCACTAAAGATCAGAGACAGCGATACGCATCTGTTGCAAATGCGGCGGTAAAGAGGCGTGACTTTTATAAGAAAGCACTAGAAAAGAGTTTGGTAGGAAAGGTCAAAGAGCGAGCTCTTAAACCAGTAATACAACCAAAGTCTGAAAAGCCAAGAAAAGTGCGTCAGGCGATTTGGCTCGTCGTTATGATGGTCGTTGGTCTATGGTTCATGTATATGCACGCTTAATTCATCATTGACCTGATTTTCTATTTAACGGTGTCACATTTGAGCATTGAGTCATCGTGCCAAGCAGGCTGTGCGATTCCTTTAAGGCCTGTATGTTCTGTGAGCAATCTTCATAGAAAGCAAATCGGTTCTTGCCCGTGTGTTTTGCGGTGTACATTGCTTTATCTGCACATCGTGTGAGTTCAGAGAGATCATGTGCATCTTGTCTGTATATGGCGACGCCAGCACTCATTGTAATTTCATTTATGGAGTCACAACTGTGGTATCCACCGTTAAATAAGTTAACGATACGAGAGAGGATACTGTTGAGATCCTTTTTGCTCCGAACGTCATAGAGCATGATGACAAATTCATCCCCAGCAAATCTTGCAATAGAATAATCGTGTTGGTTTGTGTTTCTGTCTTTGTTTCTAATGCTATTTTTTAGTCGGGTGGCGAAATGCTGTAATACTTGATCCCCCACATCATGACCGTAGCTGTCGTTAATCAACTTAAAGTTATCGATATCAAGAAAAACTAAAGCGGTTACTTTATCTCTGCCTTGCGCGTCTATCTCTTCCAGTTTTGATCTTGCCCACTTCTCGAAGCTCCAACGGTTCGCTAGCCCCGTTAGTTGGTCAAGGTATGCGAGCTCTTCAATGCCTTCACGATATAGATTTTGTATGTAAAGTACGACTTTTGAATAGTAATAAGCAAAGGTGTGACAGATAACGCTGGCGGCGATCAACGAAAAAACAAATCTTTGGTATGAGTAGCTTTCCCCTTCAAAAATAGATAGAGGAAGGTTGGAAGCAATAATGATTAAACCTACAAATATGCCGTTTAAGATTAATCCCAGTTTAAATTCATTGATGAGAATTAGCGTTGCCAGTATTGGGTATAACCACAATAACTTACCCGTCTCGCTATCGTTATAGAAAAACAGCAGCAGCCCATCACATATTAATAGAGCACTGAGTATCAGATCGGAATGACTATGGCTATCTTGGCATCGAATAGCATAACAGTTGATCAAGCATCCTAAGGCACAGATGCCATTTAGTACGCTCAACCCATAGCTGCCTTGATTGTAGTGCGCTACCAAGCCGTATGACATGAACATTGACGCGAGAAAAGAGCACATAAAAGTGATCTTCTTTTGGCGAGTTAAGTGAATGTCCGCCATTTCTTCAAGGCGAGCTCCGGCCAGCTTTGACATCAAATATCCTTATAAAGACTTTATTTGGCTTCTCTTATCGATGAATAGGGTTTTTGGATACCCAATGGCTTACCACTTGATGCAGCGGCCACATGGAAAGTCTAGAAGTACTTTGTGTAATGTGTTGAGTATCAGTAGTTAACTGTGAAGGTGGTCATATTTAGCTTGGTGATTTCTGTTCAATCTGTAAATTAATTACCGTTATTGAAATCTTTCACAATGCTGAAAATTTTCAACGGTGCGGATGCTTTTGCTCACGATATACTCGAAAAGGTTGTGATGCAATCATGGGTATTTGATGAAATGAAAGCGATTTCAAATTGTGATTTATCTTTGTTTTCCTTTTATCTAGTTGTTTATTAAGGATGAATTTGAAGTTAGGTTTCATGTGTTGTTTCATGTCATTTGGCTCGCCATTGACCTGTGAAGCGGTAGCGGCTTTTCACCCCTTTCATTCCTTAATATCCCTATTGAAATAACAACACATACAAATTTTAGGGATATAAAATGAAAAACTTTAAAGTTTTACCTCTCTCTCTTGCTGTGGCCGCTTCGCTTGCTTCTCTACCTTCTTTTGCTGCTGATGCCGATGTTGATGCATTAGAAAAACGTATCCAAGAGCTGGAAACGAAACTGGAAACGGGTTACGTCTTTGACCAGCAACCGGCCGTTCTCTCTTCTGAAACAGAAGTGCCACTTGGAATTGTTTTCTCAGGCTACGCTCGCTACGGAGCGGGTTATCAAGGGAGTGATGCTCTGACCGTTGGTACTGCGGGGGCATTGAACTCGAATGCGACTGGTCGTCTTGGTAATGAACAAAACGGTGGTGAATTCCAATTAGCAAAAGCATTCAAGAGCGATGGTGGTGCGATTTGGGATTTGGTCTTCATGTTAGATCACTGGGCGGATGCTTCATGGGCTGACGATGGTGGGGTTAATGTGAAGAAGATGTATGCGGGGGCTGCAAACTTATTTGAATCCCAACCTGATTTGTATGTGTGGGCAGGTCGAGACTTCCACCAACGTCCTCAAACAGACCTAAACGACTACTTCTGGATGATGCACGATGGCCAAGGTGGTGGTTTCTATAACCTAGACTTAGGCGGCGTGAAGTTTGACTTCAGTGCAGTAGGTCAAGTGGAAGGTGACATGGTGGGAGACAATGGCCGTTATGCACTGACCAGTAAATTACACGGTATCCAGCTGGGTGAATCTGCGAATCTCAGTGTTTATGCGAACTACGGTTTTGCGTCTGAAAAACTAAAAGATGAGGATGTGGGCGATGTTACCGCTTACCAAGTGGCAGGTGAACTATCTGCTGCAGGCCAGCGTTTGATTGTTCGTTACTCAGACAATGCAAAAGACAGTGTGTTTGACTTAGCTGAAGACCAAACCGCGTTATTAGTGAGCTTTGATGGTAGTACCTCAATCACAGACAAAGCGGGTGTTCAATACTTAGCGGCATACCAGTCATTGGAAGTTGAAGGCAATGAAAGCCGTGTGAACTACAATGCGATTGTTCGCCCGACTTACCAATGGAACGATATCCACTCTACTTGGCTAGAAGCTGGCTACAGCGTGGTGGATTACGATGATATTGACGCAACTAATAGCTCTTGGAAAATGACGTTATCGCAAAATATGGCAATCGGTCCTGAAACCTGGTCTCGTCCAATGCTACGTTTCTACGCAACAGTCGGTAATGCAGACAACGAATACACAGGCTTTGATTCCAATGGCGACAAGGTGGCAACCGATGTAGATACACTAACGGTTGGTGCAATGTTCGAAGCGTGGTGGTAAGCCACACCTAGTTAATTACTGTCCATGTAAAGATGGTAAACACTTAAGGCAGAAGTATCAGGTGTTTACCATCCATTCATCTCTTAACTCTTATGTTTTTGCCTCCCTCGTGGAGGCTTTTTTTATTTCCCGAAGCTCGTGATTTTGTTGTTCATGAAACTGTTTCATGGATGAAAAGAAAACTGCCAGCAGTCTCATTATTTATCAAATTGCTCAATTTACCCCCAAACTTGTTGTGAACTCTCTCACGCTAAGCAGTGGAGGAATACTGAATAATCTATCTCATGAAAGCGGTTTCGAGAGTGATGAAACTCGTGATGTGCAGTCAGTGAAGAGGTTTCTTGTGGCGACGATTAAAGATGTATCTGAATACGCTGGAGTTTCTCAGGCTACGGTCTCTAGGGTCGTAAACGGCTCTTGTCGCGTTAGCCATGACAAAAAGCTGAAAGTCGAGAAAGCGATAAAAGAGTTGGGCTATCGTCCAAACTCTATTGCTCAGGCGTTAGCCTCAAGTCGTACTGGCAGCATTGGCATTATTGTTCCTGAATTGGGTGGACCATTCTACTCAGGCATCTTACACAGCATTGAGGAACGTTTGCGTCGTATGGGCTACCACGTAGTTGTGACTGCGGGGTCTAACACGGAGCAAAGCCAGCGTGAGTCGGTAGAGTTTTTACTAGGTCGCCGAGTGGACGCGATGATTCTGCACACACAGAGTCTTTCAGATGATTATTTGATCGATCTTGATAACAAGGGGATTCCGGTGGTCTTAGTCAACCGCTATATCCCAGAAATGGCACACAGTTGCATCGAGATCGACAACGAATTTGGTGGCCGAATGGCGACCGAATACTTGTTGCGAATGGGGCATCGCAACATTGCGTGTATAACCGGACCTCTGGACAGATCTGACGCACGGGGGCGTCTACAAGGTTACCGTAAGGCTCTTGAAGAAGCGGAAATTGCGTATGACGAAGCGTTAGTGTCCGAGGCCGGTTTTACAGAAGAGTCAGGTATCAGTGCGATGCGTAAATTGCTTAAACGTGAAAGCGGTTTCACTGCTGTATTTGCATGTAATGATCATATGGCTTTTGGGGCTTATGAGGTTTTGAAAGCCGAAGGCATATTGGTGCCTGAGCAAATCTCGCTTGTCGGGTTTGATGACATCTTATTTGCACGTTACCTAACACCAGCCCTTACCACGGTTAACTTCCCTATAGAACAGATGAGCGCGGAGGCTGTACAACTTGTCATTCAAGCGCTGAACAAGAACAAACGTGATGTGAACTTCAAACTCACTCCTAACTTAGTGCCAAGAAGTTCGGTCAAGGAACTGAATATTCTCTAGAACAATAATTAAGGACAACAACATGAAACTGAAAACTTTGACGCTTGCCATGACTGCTGCACTTGGTGTTGCTGCAACGGTAAACGCTGCCGACGAAACTAAAATCCGCTTTGATGGTTTTCCTGACTTTGATAGTAGCTTGAAAGTACTGCTGCCAGATTTCGAGAAAGAAACCGGAATTAAGGTTGATTACCTAATGAACAACCATGGCGATCACCATACGAAGCTGACAACCAACTTAGCGACGGGATCTGGTGCGGGTGATGTGATTGTTGTTGATGTAGAGAAGATTGGCCCATTTGTGGCATCGGGCGGTCTGGTTAACCTGTCTGAAAACTACGGTGCAGACAAATATGCAGACAGTTTTGCACCTTACGCATGGGCGCAAGGTAAAGGTGCAGATGGTGATGTTTACGGCATGCCGGTCGACTTAGGCCCTGGTGTAATGTACTACCGCACTGACATCTTTGAAAAAGCAGGCATTGATATTAACGAAGCGATCAAAGATTGGGATTCTTACATCGCAGCGGGTGAAACACTTAAAAAACAAAACGTACAACTGATTGCCTCAGCAGCAGACGTTGCACAAGCAATTATCTTCACGACGGTTCCTGAAGGTGAAGGTCTGTACTTCGATAAAGACGGCAACCCAGTGGTCACTTCTGAACGCTTTGTGCACGCATTCGAAGTGGCAAAAGAGATCCGTGACAAAGGCTTGGATGGCCGCATTCTGGCGTGGTCGAACGAATGGTACGAGGGCTTCCGTAACGGCACATTTGCCACACAGCTTTCTGGTGCTTGGCTACTTGGTCACCTAAACAACTGGATTGCACCAGAAACAGCGGGCAGCTGGGGCGTGTCTAACCTGCCTGATGGTATTTACGGAAGCTGGGGTGGCTCATTCCTATCGATCCCAACCCAATCTAAGCACCAAGATGAAGCTTGGAAGTTGATTGAATACATGACAACCAAGCGTGAAATTCAGCTTAAGCACTTTGAGACCATCGCTGCATTCCCAGCAAACACGACGACTTACGATGACCCAATGTTCGAAGAGAAAGTGGAATTCCTAGGAGGTCAGCAAGCACGCCTATTGTTTGCGGAAGTGGCACAAAACATCAAGCCAGTAGCACCGGCGAAAGGCGATCACGTTGCTCGTTCAATCATCTTAGAAAACGCACTGATGGAAGTACTGGATGAAGGTAAAGACATTAAGACTGCGCTTAAAGAAGCTGAGCGCATGATCAAACGTCGTACGCGTAATCTGTAATTTTTGCCAATACTTAAGGCAGGGAGGGGGCATGTCCCCCTTCTGGGTAAGAGGTCGTTACTATGAATCAGGCAGCGAGCAAGGTTATGGAAACATCACAGCGTGAGAGCATTTTTTCTCGTCTAAATTTGAAAGCGCTTACACCGTATGGATTCCTATTGCCGTTTTTGATTATCTTTTCAGTGTTCGGAATTTTTCCGTTGCTGTTTTCTATTTTTCTTTCTTTTCATGAGTGGAACCCAGTCGAGGGTTTGGGTGCAATGGACTATGTGGGGTTCGAAAACTACCACATTGCACTGACAGACCCGTGGTTGTGGCGTTCACTGAAAAACACGCTTTGGTTAGCTATCACATCGGGTGTGGCTCAGCACTTGGTAGCTCTACCGGTGGCGTACATTTTGGTATCGCTGGGTGACCGTTTCCGTCATTGGTTGACGTCGGCTTACTTCCTACCGTTCATTACGTCAACGGTAGCGGCGTCGCTGATCTTCTTCAACATGTACTCACCAAACTCGGGCATCATCAACCAAAGCTTGATGGCCCTAGCAGACAGCACCTTGTTTGGTTGGGCATTCTCTTGGGTGAACGACTTCCAGCCAATCCGTTGGTTAGATGACGCGACCATGGTGAAGCCTTCCATCGCCATCATGGTTTTCTGGAAATACACCGGTTTCAACATCGTGTTGTACACCACCGGCTTAATGACGATTCCTAAAGACATCCTAGAAGCGGCACGTATGGACGGTGCAAACGCATGGCGTCGATTCTGGAGCATTTCACTACCAATGATTCGTCCATTCATCTTCTTTGCGGTCACCATGACCATCATCGGTAACTTGCAGTTGTTCGAAGAACCTTTCGTCCTAACGCGCGGTACTGGTGGTACGGGTCAGTCTGGCTTAACCATCTCTATGTACCTCTACAAAGTGGGTTGGGAATGGTTAGAAATGGGTACAGCGTCAGCAATTTCATGGCTGCTCTTTACCTTGATTGCAGGCTGTACAGCGGTTCAATTCTTCTTCTTCGGTAAGAAAGGTCTAGGGGAGCAATAAGATGAGTACTAACACTTTACCTGCGGCGCAGCGTTGGCGTCCTAGCGATCGCAGCATCGAGATCTTCACCAAAGTATTGATGGTGATGCTCGGCTCCGTACTGATTGTTTCTGCCATCATGACGGTATTCCCGTTCATTTGGTCGGCGTTACTTTCAACCCGTGACCGTACCGAAATTTTTGGTACAGGCATCAGCTTTGCCATTGGTGATAGCTTAGCGGTCAACTACGCCAAGCTATTGGAAATCATGCCGTTCTGGCAGGCGATGTTTAACTCCATCTACATCGCGTTCCTAGGCACCACGATCTCATTGCTGTTTTGTAGCATGGGCGGCTATGCGTTTGCGGTCTACAAGTTCAAAGGTAAAAACGTGCTGTTTGGCATGCTGGTTGGCTCGATGATGATTCCGCCAGTATTGAGCCTGATCCCTTACTTTATGATCGTGAAGTTCCTTGGTTTGCTCGATAACCACTTAGCGGTTTGGCTACCGTTCACCACCACGCCATTTGGTATTTTCTTGATGCGCCAACACGTGGTGGCATCGATTCCGAAAGAGTTGTTAGAAGCAGCGAAACTGGATGGAGCAGGTGAATTCCGTACTTACTGGAGCGTGGTATTGCCACTGATGAAACCGGCGCTAGCCACACTGGCTATTGTACAGTTCGTCTTCTTCTGGAACATGTTCATGCAACCATTGGTAGTACTGACGACGCCAGAGAACTACGTGATTACTCAGGCACTACGAAGCGTGCAGGGCATTCCAAATACGCCATGGGGCGCGGTGATGCTTGGCACCACTATCTCCATTCTCCCGTTAGTAATTACTTACTTATTTGCTTCGAAACAGATGATTAGCGGTCTGACATCAGGCGCTGTGAAAGGTTAAGAGAAATTTAAGGCATAAAAATATAATGAATAAATTCCAATTACCCCAAGATTCTAAAATGCGCCGCCCAGAGTTTCTATTTGGTGTCGCGACGTCTTCTTACCAAATTGAAGGTGGCGCGCAACTTGGCGGGCGTACTCCATCGATTTGGGATACGTTCTGCAACAAGCCTAGCGCCGTCGACAATGCTGATAACGGTGATGTGGCGTGTGATCATTTTCATTTATGGAAACAAGACATTGAGATGATTCAAGGTCTTGGCGTGGATGCCTACCGTCTGTCGATGGCATGGCCTCGTATCCTGCCAGAAGATGGCAAGGTGAATGAAGAAGGGCTGAAGTTCTACGAGCAAATCGTCGATGAATGTCATGCTCGCGGTTTGAAAGTGTTTGTCACTCTTTACCACTGGGACCTGCCTCAATACCTTGAGGATAAAGGTGGTTGGCTTAACCGTGAAACGGCTTACAAGTTTGCAGAGTACGCGGATGTAGTTAGTGCTTACTTCGGTGACAAGATCGACTCTTACGCAACACTGAACGAACCTTTCTGTTCTGCTTACCTAGGTTATCGTTGGGGTGAGCATGCGCCAGGTATTAAAGGCGAACGTGAAGGCTTCTTGTCAGCACACCACCTCATGTTAGGTCATGGCTTGGCGATTCCACACATGCGTAAGAATGCACCAAACGCAATGCACGGCTGTGTGTTCAATGCGACGCCTGCGTACCCATACACAGAGGCAGACGCAGAAGCGGCAGAGTACAGCGATGCAGAAGGTTACCACTGGTTTATGGACCCAGTGTTGAAAGGGACATACCCAGAAACCGTACTTAAGCGTCAAGCGCACAACATGCCGATGATTCTAGAGGGTGACCTCGATATCATCCGTACTGACCTAGATTTTATTGGCATCAACTTCTATACCCGTTGTGTGGTGCGATTTGATGCGAGCGGCATGCTAGAGAGCATTCCTCAACCAGAAGCAGAGCACACGTTTATTGGTTGGGAGATTTACCCACAAGCACTCACCGATCTATTGCTGCGTCTGAAAGCGCGTTACTCAAACCTACCGCCGCTGTACATCACTGAAAACGGCGCGGCGGGTGATGATCACCATGTAGCGGGCCAAGTGAATGATGAACAACGTGTGCGCTACTTCCAATCGCATTTAGAAGCGCTGGATGAAGCGATAAAAGCAGGCGTCAATGTGAATGGTTACTTCGCTTGGAGCCTAATGGATAACTTTGAGTGGGCGTATGGCTACAAACAACGTTTTGGCATCGTACACGTTGACTACCAAACTCAAGAGCGCACCTTAAAGCAGAGTGCGATTGCGTACCGAAACATGCTGCTAGAGCGAGCTGAGGAGAACAGATAATGGCTAAAGTAGAATTCAAAAACATCAAAAAGTCTTACGATGATGTGGAAGTCGTCAAGCACTTCGACTTTACCGTGCAAGATGGCGAATTTGTGGTTTTCCTTGGTCCGTCGGGTTGTGGTAAATCGACCACACTGCGTATGTTGGCGGGTTTAGAAAGCATCACAGCTGGTGAGATTTACGTTGGCGATAAGCTGATGAACAAAATCGATGCCAAAGACCGTGACCTTGCGATGGTATTCCAAAGCTACGCGCTTTACCCACACATGACGGTTTACGAGAACATCGCCTTTGCGCTCAAGCTAAAGGGCATGCCGAAAGATCAAATTGACGTTGAAGTGCGTAAAGCGGCGAAAATGCTAGAGCTGGATGCGCTGTTGGATCGTAAGCCAAAAGAGCTGTCTGGTGGCCAGCGTCAACGTGTGGCTATGGGACGTGCGATGGTGCGTACGCCAAAAGTATTCTTGTTTGATGAGCCATTATCCAACCTTGATGCCAAGTTGCGTGGTGTGATGCGTGAAGAGATCAAACACCTTCACCGTGAACTGAAAACGACGACGATTTACGTGACCCACGACCAGATTGAAGCGATGACATTGGCGGATCGTATCGTGATTCTGAAAGACGGTTATGTGGCTCAGGTTGGCACGCCAACAGAAGTGTTCCAACGTCCTGCAAACAAGTTCGTGGCTCAGTTCATCGGTAACCCATCAATGAACATGCTGGATGCGAAGCTCGTGGGTGAAGAAGGCAACTGGGAAGTCGAACTGGGTGATGTTCGTATTCCTCTGCCAGAGCGCTTCAAAGCTCACGCTTCTAAGAACCTAGCGCTACACTTTGGTGTTCGTCCAACGGACATTCATTTGCGTTCAGAGCAAGTGGATCACGACCGCGTACTGCCGTTCCCGGTGAAAATCAAAGACAAAGAGCTGCTGGGTGCGAGCATACTGTTGAAGACGGAAATTGCTGGACAGCCATTGATGGTGGAAACGCAAGCGGCTGAAGTGGATGTGGATACGCTGACTCTATACTTGGACTTAGACGCGATTCACCTGTTTGATGCACTGAGTGAAAACTCACTCGCTACGTTCTAACCAATATGAACTAGGGTCTGTTGACCTTTTGCGGTTAAATTTTGTTCGAGATATAAGCGTTTTAATCGCGGCGAGAGGTTTGTAGCCTAGTTATTCTAAGCAAAATCCTCTCAACAAAGAGTAAAACGCTTTTAGCCGAACCCTTCGGGCAGCGTTTGTGGCTCCTTTCTACTGCGTTATCGGCTTATCAGGTAG